>WGMQ01000033.1 GCA_016125005.1 bacterium
GATGACGTCGAAGCTCGTGGAAGTGCCCGCGCTCCAGTCAACTGTGCTGCCCAGGATCGAGCTGATCACCGGAGCTTCGGCGGCGCTGCCCGCCGCCTCGTTCTTGAGGATCCAATTATCCGGGTCCAGCTCGACCGTCCAGGGCTCGAAGTTGCCGAGGTTCACCTCGAGCTGCTGTGTCCGTGCATTGTTGTATAGACGGTGGGTTTGTCGCGTCCCCGCGAGGTCGCTGACCACGATGTCGACCGGCATTGTATAGACACTCGGCATGGAACCCGACTGGGTCTGGGTGATGTCCACGGTGAGGATGTTGTCGGCGCCATCGCGGCGCGAGCCATAGGCCCAGCTATACGTCGGACGTCCCGGCTGGTAGACCCACTGGTTGAAGAACCAGTCCAGATCCTGGCCGCTCGAGTCCTCCATCGCCTGCTGGAAGTCGGATGTCAGCACGGTTGAACGAGCGTGGCGCTGTAGATAGAGCCGCATGCCGGCCAACATCTCCTCCTTGCCGAGCACGTTCCTCAGCATGTGCAGCACCCAGCCGCCACGCCGATAGACGACCGAGCCCGCAAAGCTGTCCGCGTTTGAGTTCACCAGCGCGACCGTGTTGCTGGCAGTCCACGCATTCACGTAAGAATGGTACGATTCGATGCCGTACTCGTTCTCGTAGTAGAGTGCCTCGCACCATGTCGCGAAGCCCTCGTTCAGCCAGAGATGGTCGAAGGTGCGACAGGTCACGTCGTCGCCGAACCAGTGGTGGGCCAGCTCGTGGACGTTGCGGCGACCCTTGCCCGGCTCGCTCGATCCGGTCGCGATACCCACGTCTCCGCCGGGCATGCTGGTGACCGTGGTGTGCTCCATGCCCGACCCGCTCAGATGGGTGGCGGTGGTATACTTGTGCTCGAGGAAAGGATACTCGCCGAAGGTCTCCGAGAGGAACTGCATGGCATCAAGCGTTCCCGCCACGCCCGGCGACTCTGCGCTGAAGTTCTGCGGCAGCAGGTAGTGCCCGATCTCCATCGTGTCGGTGCCGTTCAGAGCTGTATAGACAGTGGAGACATAGGAGTAATTCGTCGAGCAGATCGAGACCAGGTAGGTTGGGATCGGGAAGTCGGAGTGCCAGTGCCAGCGCTCGGTGGCACCAAGGTCCTCGCGATTCACCAGAGTTCCGTTGCTCACGGTGATGTACGGTTTGGACGACTCGATATGCATGTCCATCATGGCCTTGTCGTCGGGCAGATCCTTACAGGGCCACCAGAAGCGCGCACCGTAGGGCTCGCTGAACGTATAGACAATGGGAGTAGCGGGCGAGCCGTGCGTGCCGCGTACATACGGCGCACCGAAAACACCGCCCGTAGCAGGCGTTCCCGCGTAGCTGATCCGCAGCACCAGTTCCTCGCCCGTGTTGTAGGTGCGCGGAAGCGTCATCACGAGGAAGTTGCCGCTGAACGCGAAGGGGACTGCTGGAGTCCCTTCGCCCTGGTCGATGGATGAAACCGCCATCGCGCCCCCGTTGGGGCTGAAGTCCAGCGCGAAACTCGTCAGCCCATCCGCCAGCACCTGGCCAGTGAAGATCACCGTCCCGGAGATCGCGGTATTCGCATGGCTGATACGGAGCGAAAGGTCGTAGTGCAGCGCATCCACCAGGGCCTGCGTCGGGTGCGGCGTCGGCTGGGCTTTTGTCCACTTGGCGGGATCGGTGAAGGCCATCTCGAAGTGGATATCCTCGTAGCTATCGCGCAGGGAGAACACCCGTAGCGACTGCGTCGAGGCCACCTGGGAACCTTCGAGCCGCAGCATGTTGTCGCCCTCGCGGATCATGCCGAGCGGGATGCGCAGCAGCCAGGCTCCATCCGAAAGAATTGGCCAGCTATCGACCGGCACGCCGTTGAGGGAAATGGCCGCCCCGGGAAGAGAGCCTTCCGCCAGTGTCACCTCCAGTGCGAAGACCGACTGGCGATAGTCCGTCTTGTCCGGCCCAGTGAAATGGGCCTCGACCGTGGGTTGGGCCGTGAAGATCGGTTTCACTGGGGCATCCAGCAGCACCGTGCGATCCGCCATGTCCACCGCCGCAAAGCCATAACCGGACAGCGTAGCCACGCAAACTGCGGCCAACAACGTGCAAATGTTTCTTGTCTTCAAATCGCACCCCCATCGCTCTTGAAACACCCCGAAGATGACGACTTATATGCAGGGGTCCGCGGGAAATGCAAGAGTTCCCGTCACTTCAGGCGAACGGGATTCTCCAAGAGGCGGATCGTGCCTTTGTCGGCGTCGAGTTCCGCCAGCGCACCAACGGGGATCGTGGTGTTATTCTCCACATGCCCGACGGGATAGTTAAGCAGGACCGGGTACGGCTTGTCGCCGAAATACTGGTCCATCAATTCACGCACCGTGAAGCTGTTGTCCGGCTCGTCCGGGTCGCAGCGGTAGAATTGGCCGATGACGACACCTTCCAGCTTGTCGAGTTTCCCGGCAAGCCGCAGCGTGCTCAACATGCGGTCGATGCGATAGGGAGCCTCGCGGATCTCCTCAAGGAAGAGGATGTGCCCCTCCGGTTGGAAGTCGTACTTGGTCCCGGTCAGCGCGTGGACGAGCGATAGGTTGCCGCCGATGAGGCGACCTGTCGCCTTGCCGCCCACAAGCTTCACCGGGGGATTGTCCGGTACCGTGGGGATCACGTAGCCGATGTGTCCGTCTGCATAGGTCGAGGCGGAGAGCGTGTCCCAAAACGCTGTCGCCTGGAGCGGACGCAGATCGCGGCGATTCGCGAGAGCCTGCCACGTTGTGGGCGCGTGGAACGCGACGTTGCCTGTCTGTGTATAGATCGCCTGATGCACCGCCGTGATGTCGCTGAAGCCGGTGAAGATCTTCGGGTTCTTGCGGATCGTCTCGTAGTCGATCATGTCAAGGATGCGTGTGGCGCCGAATCCGCCGCCGGGGCAGAAGAGCGCGTCGACCTCGGGATCGGCCCAGGCAGCGTTGAAGCCCGCTGCGCGGTCCTGGTCCGTGCCCGCCAGGTAGCGGTTCACCGTGCGGAGGTTCTTCGCTTCCACGACATGATAACCCATCGATTCGAGACCGAGGGTGATGGAGGTAATCGTGTCGGCCGAGATGGGTCGGGCGGGAGAGACCAATGCAATGGTGTCTCCGGGCTTGAGCGCCATCGGTACATGGAGGTTTGACGGATCTTCAGCGCCGAGTGGCACTGCCACGGCCAATACGGCGAGGGTTTGGAGGAGTAGCTTGGTCATCGTTTGCGGCGGGCCCTTTCGCGTTCTTCCTCGTCGTAACCGGGGCTGGTCAGTCCCTGACGTTCGTCGAAGGAGACGGGGCGGTTTGAGCGGAATTTGAATACATAGGGGAGGTTGCTGACGGAATCTCCGCCCGCGGTTTCGGCGCCCTTGCGGAGTGTCACGCGGTAGTTGGTTTCCCAGTTCCCGATGCCCGCGAAGTAGAGGATCGACCAGCCGGTCTTGCGATCGCGGCGGAAGTAGATCTGCCCCTTGCCGGCGGGGAGCTGCGGGCTGATGTCGATGTCGTCGATCGTGACCGATTCCGGATCGATCGCGGCATTGAAATAGAAGGCGATCGGGTTGTCGTAACGCAGCAGTACATCCGTTGCGCCGTCAGGCGGATCGGTGCCGATGACCTCCGGCTCGCCCGTGGTGAACTCCATGGAAAAATCGCGCTCCATGGTGACGCCCTCAAGGCTCGCCGCGGTCTTCGTCACCGTCAGGCGATAGCGCGTGCCGTAGCGTAGCACCGGGCGCCCGCCGGTGGGAATCGCGTCCATGTCGATGCGATAGATGGCGCTCCCCACTCCTCCCTGCCCGCCCTGCGCGATGACGTTGAAGCCCACATCCGGTACAAGCCGAATGGCCTCGCGTACTGTGCGCGTGTCCATCGGCATGTTGAATTGGATGACCAGCGGGGTGGGCTGGAGGATCGTCAGGTTCTTTGCGCCCGTGACCGGGTTTGTATAGACAACCTCCGGGCGCTTGATGTCGCGCTCAAGCGTCATGTCCGGGACTTCGGTCGGTGTCGATCCGCCGCGGACCGTTGCACGGGCGCGGCCCGGGCGATAGCCCACCAACGTCGCCGTTAGGTCGTAGCTCCCCGGCGGCACATTCACGATGCTGAAGAAGCCCGAATCGTCCGTATAGCCAACGAGACTGGTGCCGCCCACGCTGATACTGACTCCGGCCGACCCGCCATCAGGGAGCACGTCGAACTTCACGCGACCGACAAGGCTTCCCGAATCATTCGACAGGGTGGTGTCCTCAAGGAGGGTCAGAGTCACCTCGGCCGCCTCCAGCGAACGGAGCGAGACCGGCACTTTCTTGTCGAGGATGAAGCCCACGGCGCTCGCCGCCACGCTGTAGTTGCCCGCGGGCAGGTTGCGAATCTCGAAGCGACCATTCGTGTCCGGCGTGGCCGAGTAGGAGGTTCCCTCCAGCACCACGCGCACGGCGCTGTAGTCGTTCGGCACGGTGCCATCGGCCAGGAGCACGTCCACCGAGCCGAAGACCACACGATCCGCGGCCGCTTCCTGAAGACCTTCCTCTGCCACGGTTTCCGCCGCGCTCATCAGGCGTACCGGCTCCACCTCGGTCACCTCACCGGCGGCGACGGTCACCTTCATTTCCACCTCGGCGTAGGCAGGTCGCTGGAACCGAAGCGTGTACTCGCCCGGCTCCACGTTGATTAGTTCATAGGTACCGTCCTCCAGCGTCCTGACCTTGTTGCCGATCTGGTCCACCGCCACCGAGACCCCCATCTCATCGCCGGGGATCTGCGTCGACACGGTGCCGCGGATCGTCCCACGGGTCCGCGATGCAAACTGCGCCGGACCGGCCAGCGACGGATCGATCGGTTCCATGAAAAGTGGCGGGAGGGTGAGGAAGGGCTGCTTCTTCGCGAGGTCAGCCTCGGTGATTTCCACCGGCGCCATTGCCTGGCTGACGAGGTCCGGCCGAGCGGCGCGGAGCACATACTTGCCGGGCTTCAGGCCTGAGACCTCGAACTTGCCTTCCGAATCGGTCAGCGCCATGAAGGACGTTCCCTCGGCGAAGACCATGACGCTGTGGGCTTCGATCCCATCCGGCAGGTTCAACTGCCCCGCGATGGACGCGGTCGTGTTGGCGGGCGCGGGAGTCGGCGCGGGCGGCGCCTCCTTCTCGCCGCAGGATGCAACCGTCAGGGCCATCAGCAGCCAGGTTGCCAGGAAGAGGAGGGAGCGCAGAGGAGTCATGGCTGGTAGAGGAGCACTTTCTCGCGGTTCTCAAGGAACGCCCGGTAGTCAGGTGCGGCGGACCAGCGGCGCTTGATCTGGGCCGGGTCCAGGCCGCGCGACAACGATTGGAGGAGCGAGGCATTGCGGTAGCCGAGTCCCTCGCTGTCCGGTGGCTGCTGGCGCGACGAAGCGGCCGCCGCGCGGCGGATCGTCAGGCTCGCCTCGACCAGGGCCACCATCGCGTCGGGTACCACGCGGATGCGAAGCGTTCCCTGCGGCGCACCCTCGGGTGTGGCTTCGATTTCGAGCCCGTCGATCTTGGTCGTATCCAGTCGCTCGCGGAGTGCCAGCGGGGGGACCTGTGTCGGATGAAGGACCAGCTCAGCGCGTCCATCGGGTCGGATGGTCACGGTTCTCTTCGCGAAAAGCCCGTCACCAAGCAGTCGCTGCAACGTGCTTAGCTCGGGCCAACCCTGCTGGAACGGGGGCCATTGGCGTACCTCATCCAGGCGCGCTTCGTCCTCCGGCTTCAGTGACCAAGAGTCAGCCGCAAGCCAGCGATTTCCATCGCTCCGTTTCCAATTGCTCATCGTCTGGATGGTCAGATCCGCCTGTATTCCGTAGGTCTCGTTGAACAGCCGCGCCAGCTCTGCCGCGGTCATGCCCGGCAGCACTGGAATCGGAAGGAACGCATCCAACGTGCCCGCATAGCCGAGATCGGACAGCGGGCCGTCAACGTAGTCCGTTCGCATGAGGGTGGGGCGGTCCAGCACGATGAAGCGAATCCCTGTGAGACTTGCCTTCTCCAAGGCGGCGCCGAGCACCGAGGCCTCCAGCGAGTTCGTCGATCCGTTGAGGGGAATATCCCAGACCACCGCGTCGCTATCGGCCACGATTTCATTGGCCGAGCGGAACACATCCCGGGTCAGGCGATAGACGCGGAAGCGGCGCTTTCCGTCCATGAGCTTCTGGAGCGACTTGGTCGGCGACGTCGTTTCGTCGTCGACCAGCACGACCGTCGCCAGCGACAGCATCACGTTGTTGTTAAGGATCTCGATCGTGTGGCGTCCCCGCGAATCCACGGAGGCACTCGTCACGAACAGTGTCAGCCTGCGGCGGCGGAGATTGGGGAAGTTCTCGCGCTCCTCGCGCTCAATGCCCAGTTGGAAGGTCTTGGAAGGGTCGAGTTCCTGACGGACCTCGGGCGTGATGGGAACCGCCGTGGTGACCACGTCAGGTACCGGCGCCGGTGCCTCTGACTCCGATGGAGAGGAAGCACATCCCATCCACAGCAGGCAAATCGCCAGTACTCCAGCCCAAAGCGGGAACTTTCCGAACCAACCCACTGCGCACCTCGTCATCCGTCGTCATCGGGGACACTGTCCCCGGGATGTTATTGCGGCCACGGATCAACCGGCAGGGCAAGCGCAAGCGGCGTTTCGAAGCAGGCGGGCGGGAAAATCCGCGGAACTGAAACGCAGAAGGCCCACCTTGCCGAAGCGAGGTGGGCCTTCTGTCTCCCATCACCCTGAGAACGAGCGTACTGCGTTGACGGCTTGGTCGCTGGCTTGACGGCGGCGGGCAATCCCCCGATAACCCGCCGTCATCTGGCCTGTTTTTGGTCCCCGGGAAACCGTCAAGAAACCCGGATGACCTGCGCGGGGTCCCCTCACCCCATTCCGGCGTCCGATCGAAACGATCTTTTGCCGAGACTACGGAAACCTAAACCCCTCCCCCCTGAAACAAACCACTCCCTTCCCCCCCGGGAATGCGAAGTGGACTTCTTGGAGGAGGTCGAGTCACCAGGCCCCCCGGCATACAGGTGACCCGACCTCTCTCCGACTTCTGCCGACGCTGTCCGGTCTTGCTCCCCCTCGAACTACTCTTTGGATCGGACCGTCCTGATTGCTGCATCGGCAAATCTTATCGCCCGGGGACCCGCCCCTGTGCCCCCCAGCAAACAGGGGCGGGCCCTTCGAGCGAAACGAAAACGAAGATTCGGCGGGGATGACCGGGGATCGCGTCCGTCGGGGTGTATCCCGATTTTCCAGCTACCGCTGCCTGCTCTTCGATCAGTGGCGAGAAAGGTCGTCTTTGCTTCTGCCGACCTGCCTTGCTGTGATGGCTTTAACATCTGCAAGGTTGAAGCCGGAATTTTGGCGGGGCGGAAAATCTCAGAGGAGATTCGTAACACGCAATTATTCAGTGATGCGCGAAAGGTCCGTGGCAGACGATCCCGCGAATCGCGGTGATGCGCCACCGCACGCCGTTGCAGCCGAGCAACGCGCCTCCGTTGCGAAGGTGCATCGGGGAAGCCCCGAATCAGCGGATTGTGGGGCCGAAAAGCAGCTCCCGCACTGCCGCAGGGAGCGTAGGGGCGCTGCGGAAACCCGCCGGAGGATCGCCGGAGTTTCGCCAGACCAGACACTGGGACCAGCCGCTGGCCAGTGCTCCCTCGCCGTCTGCCGTCGGTTCATCCCCGATAAGCCCGAATCGTGAGAACCCGGAGGCGGCCCTCTCCGCCGCCGCGAAAATGCGGCGATCCGGCTTCTCGGCTTCCACCTCGCTGGAAATGATCAGCGAGTGAACCCGCGATCCCAGCCCCAGTTCCCCCACGGTTTGCCGGAGTCTCCCGTCCCAGTTGCTCAGGATCCCAAAGGGGACCCCGGCGGCCTCGAGGATGGCGAATGCCTCCTCCACGTCCGCAAAGAGCTGCCAGCACTGCGCCCCGGCGAAGTGGTCGAACACCTCCATATAATAGGAGGGCGCAGCCGGGGGCTGGAACCCGGCCTGGCGAAAGGTCTCCCGAATGACAGCCGACCAGAACGCCAGCGCCTGATCGCGAGTAATCCCATAGACGACGCCTGGATGCGCCGGGGTGTGTTTTCGGCAGTGGCGCCAGGCAGAAACAAAGGCAGCGTCAAGCGCCGCCGCGTCGGCGATGACACCATGACGGCGCGCCAGTTCCGCATAATGCCACCCTGCGGAAGGGTCGACTTTCAGCAAAGTCCAGCCCGCATCGAAATAGACAAAGTCGACCTGATGGCGCATCATGTGGCCTCCTCGCGGACTTTTGCCCGATGGTTTTTCACTTGCCACCCCTCGCAGGCTTGTTACTTGCCTATGCCGCGCCCGGGGGCAACCCACGTGGCGAAGAAATCGCAAAGCACCGTCGGCTTCCCCCTTCCACCAGCGCCACCCCCAAGGTCCACCACTCACCTTATGCCCCGCAAACTTGTCATCGTCGAATCGCCCGCCAAGGCCAAGACCATCAGCAATTTCCTCGGCAAGGGATATCAGGTGGAAGCATCCTATGGGCATGTGCGTGATCTCCCCGCCAGCCGCAAGGACATCCCCGAGAAGTACAAGAAGGAGAAGTGGGCCGACTTTGCCGTCAACGTCGAGGACCAGTTCCAGCCCATCTATGTGGTGGTCGAGGAGCGAAACAAGAAGAAGCACATCGCGACGCTGAAGGAAGCCCTGCGCGACGCCGACGAACTCCTTTTGGCAACCGACGAGGATCGCGAGGGGGAGTCCATCAGTTGGCACCTCATCGAGGTCCTGAAGCCCAAGGTTCCCGTCAAGCGCATCGTCTTCCACGAAATCACCCGCGAGGCCATCGAGGAGGCGCTCCGCACCCCCCGTGACCTCGACATGGACCTGGTCCGTGCTCAGGAAGGCCGCCGCGTCATCGACCGGCTCTTCGGCTACAAGCTGTCGCCACTCCTTTGGCGCAAGGTCCAGCCCAAGCTCAGCGCCGGGCGCGTCCAGTCCGCCGCCGTGCGTCTCCTTGTCGAACGCGAGGAGGAGCGCCGCGCCTTCGTCTCCGCCCAGTACTGGGACGTGGAGGCGGACATTGCCGCCCCGACCGGCGTCTTCAAAGCCAAGCTTGTGAGCTTGGCGGGCAAGTCGCTTGCGCAGGGCAAGGACTTCGATCCCTCAACCGGCAAGTTGAGCAAAGCCAATGTTGTCCTGCTGGACGAGGCCAAGGCACTCGACCTTCGCAAGCGACTGGAGAAGGCGCTCCCGTGGAGCGTCAAGGCGGTCGACGAGAAGCCCGCCACCCAGCGCCCCTACCCGCCCTTCACCACCTCGACCCTTCAACAGGAAGCTAACCGCAAGCTCGGCTATGGCGCCCAGCGCACCATGCGCATCGCCCAGAAGCTCTACGAAGGTATCGACCTTGGCGGCAACGAACGCGTCGGTCTCATCACCTACATGCGTACCGACTCGGTGACCCTGTCGCAGAAGGCATTGGGCGAGGCCCAGACCGTCATCCGCGGCATGTACGGCGGCGAGTACGCCACCGGCCCGCGCCCCTACAAGACCAAGACCGCCAACGCCCAGGAAGCCCACGAAGCCATCCGGCCTTCCTCGCTCGGTCGCCGTCCGGCGGATGTGTCCGCCTATCTGGAGAAGGACGAGCTGGCCCTCTACGAGCTGATCTGGAAGCGCACCATCGCCAGCCAGATGCCCGACGCCCGCCTGCTCCGCACCACCGTCGAGATCAGCGCCGTGGGCGACAGCGGCAACGAGGCAATCTTCACCGCCTCTGGAAAGAAGATCCTCTTCCCCGGGTTCCTCCGCGCCTATGTGGAAGGAAGCGACGACCCGAACGCGGAACTGGGGGACCAGGAAACGATCCTGCCGGACCTCCAGCCCGGCCAGAAGATCGCTGCGCCCGGCGCTCCGCCCAGCGTGACCCAGCTCAAGGCCCTTCACGAAAAGAAGCACGAGACCGTGCCGCCCGCCCGCTACACGGAAGCGTCGCTCGTCAAGAAGCTGGAGGAGGAGGGCATCGGCCGCCCCTCCACCTATGCCTCGATCATTTCCACGATCCAGGACCGCGGATACTGCACCGCCAACAAGTCGCGCCAGTTGGTGCCGACCTTCGTTGCCTGGGCCGTCATTAACCTGCTGCGCGATCACTTTCCCGAGTACGTGGACCTCAAGTTCACCGCCCGCATGGAAGAGGAACTCGACCAGATCGCGAGCGGCGACTTGGAGTGGACGGCGCAGCTCGCCCGCTTCTATCGCGGCACCGGCGATGCCCCCGGCCTTGAGCAGCAGGTGGAACTCAAGCAGCAGTCCATCGACTTCCCCATGATCGCGCTCGGTCGCGATCCCGAGACCAACGAACCGGTAAACGTCCGCATTGGCCGCTATGGTCCCTACCTCATGCGGGGCGAGAACGGCAACGCGGTCATGGCGGACGTCCCCGCCGACCTCGCCCCGGCGGACCTCAAGCTGGAGGACGCCCTTCGCATCCTCAAGAACCGCAAGGAAGGCCCGCGCGAACTCGGCACTGATCCGTCGTCCGGCGAGCTCATTTATGTGATGGATGGTCGCTACGGTGCCTACGTGCAGGTCGGCGCCACCCCCGAGGACAAGGGCGCTCCCAAGCCCCGCCGCGCCAGCCTTGAGGGCACGCAACGCCCCGACACGATTACGCTGGAGGAAGCCCTCGCGCTCCTGGCCTTCCCCAAGCAGCTCGGCGTGCACCCCGACGACGGCCAGCCAGTCCTTGTCAACAAGGGGAAGTTCGGTCCCTATGTGCAGCACAACCGCGACTTCCGCTCGCTGAAGAAGACCGACGACCTGTTCACCATCGACTTCGAGCGTGCCCTGCAATTGCTCGCCGAGCCGAAGGGCGTTCGCGGGATGACCCGCACGGTCCTCAACGATCTGGGCGACGGCCTTCAGGTGCTCGATGGCAAGCACGGTCCCTACGTCACCGACGGCACGACCAACGCGACGCTCCCCAAGGAGTTGAAGCCCGAGGACGTGACGAAAGAGAAGGCGCTAGCCCTCATCGCCGAACGCGCCAGCAGCGGCAAGTCGGCCAAGAAGGCGCCGGCCCGCAAGACCGCCACGGCAAAGCCCGCGGCCAAGAAGACAACGACGACGAAGAAGCCGAGCGCCAAGAAGCCGAAGTAATCAGTCGGCCTCTCCCGCCGCAAAATCTCTCCCCCCGACGGTTCCCTTTGCTCCCGGGCGTGGGAGCGTTCACGGTTTCCCGTATTCTGGCCTTTCGGAGGTCCCACCGAACCCATGCCCCCTCGTCTTGGTTCCCACATGAGCATCGCCGGGGGAGTCGATAAGGCGCCCGCCCGAGCCCAGGACGCCGGGTGTGAGGCGCTCCAGATCTTCGTGAAGAACAACAATCGCTGGGAGGGCCCGCCGATCACCGCCGCCCAGGCGAAGCAGTTCCGCGCGGAACTGGATCGCGTCGGCATTCCCATCAGCGCCGTGTTCGCCCACACTTGCTATCTCATCAACCTTGCCTCCCCCAAGGAGGACGTCCACGCCAAGAGCTTGGTGGCGCTGGAGGACGAGCTTCGCCGCTGCGACCAGCTTGGTGTGCCGGGGCTGGTCATGCATCCGGGCGCCCATCTGGGTACCGGACGCGAGGTTGGCATCGAGCGCATCGCCCAATCAGTCCGCCAGATTTACCCGCGCTCGCCTCAGATCAACACCCGCCTCCTCTTCGAGGGAACAGTGGGCGCTGGTACGAACCTTGGCGGGACCTTCGAGGACCTGGGCGACATCCTTGCCGCGGTGGACCTGCCAGACCACACGGGCGTCTGTCTGGATACCTGCCACGTCTTCGCCGCAGGCTACGACATGCGAACGCCGGAGACCTACGCCGAGACGATGGACACCTTCGATCGACTGGTCGGATTCAAGTATCTTAAGGCGTTCCATCTCAATGATTCGAAGCACCCGCTCGGGTCCCGTAAGGACCGGCACGAGCACATCGGCAAGGGTCATCTGGGGCTCGAACCGTTCCGTCATTTGCTCAACGACCCAAGGATGGTGGCGGTCCCCATGTCGCTTGAGACCGACAAGTCTGAGGACTTGGCGGAGGACCGTGAAAACCTGGCCACGCTACGCGGTCTGATCGGGGCTGCGGGATGATCGTTCGGACCCTCGGTGACTTCCACTATCTGGTTCCGCAGGCGGAGCACGCGCGCCAGTCGGCGGTGATCGTGGCGGCGCTGGAGAGTCGTTGGCTCGGTGGGTCTGACCGTCAGGTTGGCGTGCTGCGCGCATCGCGGCACCATGACGACGGGTGGAGGCTTTGGGACGAGGCGCCACGCGTCCGTGAGGACGGATTGCCGCTTCCCTTTGACGGCATTGCTCTGGAGGACCACGACGCGATCTGGCGCCGCTCTATCTTTGGCGCGCTCGATTCGCTCGGACCGGCGGAAGCAGCCTACATCGGCCGCCATTCCATTGCACTTCACAAGGGGTCGGAGGAGGACGAACTCGCCCGCTTCGAGTTGGTGATGGCGCTGGGAAGGCGTTCCTGGCGTGACTGCGAGGACGATGAGA
Source organism: bacterium (assembly GCA_016125005.1). Lineage (GTDB taxonomy): Bacteria > Sumerlaeota > Sumerlaeia > SLMS01 > SLMS01 > WGMQ01. The sequence continues at coordinate 12,572 of WGMQ01000033.1, forward strand.
TTCGGCGCCGGATCGAGCAGGGTTTCTCCGCTCTCTTCTTTGGCGATGCGGTCTCGCTCATTGGCGTGGCGGGATGGAGCGAGCGACTTCCGTTCGAGCTTCGTTCGGAGGACGGTGGACGACTGACCGTCGAGGCCTGGCGCGATGGCGACTGGCAAGTGCGCGTGGCGCCGTGGCCGTTTGCCGTCCCGGCTCTGCCGCAGGTCTCGGTGGATGCGGTGGCGATTGCCGTGGGCGAGGAACCGAGCGCCGCGGCCCGGGTTCGCCACCACGCGGGCTTTCGCGTGCGTCTCCCGATCGACATTCTTCCCGGGGAGGATAGTTGACATGCGGCGTCTAGCAATCTATCTATCTATATTTCTATACGTTGGCTGTGGTGGCGACAAGGAGCCGGAGGCACCGGCGCCAACGCCGACCCCGACCGCCTCGCCAACACCGGTCCCAAGCCCCACGCCGACGCCACGTCCGACGACGCTGGATCTGGGCGATGGGATGTCCGCAGAAGTGCTCGATTGGGGCACTGACGGCGATGGCGCGGCCAAGGGGGACACGGCGACCGTGGCGCTTCGCATCGTGGACGAAAACGAAAAGCCCGTCTGGAACGGGACGATGGAATTGGAACTGGGTTCAGGAGACGGCTACGCGGGGCTTGATCGCACCGTGACCGGCATGACTGTCGGGCAGAAGCGACGGGCTTCCGTGCCTTCCGACTTTGCCTGGAAAGACAAGGAACTGACCGCCGGTCAGCATACGCTGGAGGTCGAATTGATTCGCCTGGAAAAGGGAGAGCAGCAGTGAACGAGACCACGGGCATCGACACCGTCTATATCGACAGCGCCGCCAAATTGGCGGCGTTCTGCACGGAGCTTCGCGGCACCAGGCGCCTCGCCGTCGACACCGAGTTCGTGGGGGAAAAGTACTACTACCCGAAGCTGGAAGTCGTGCAGTTGCGCGGCGAAAGCGGTCCTGTGGGCATCGTGGACGCCCAGGCGATTTCCAATTGGGGATCGCTGGCAGAACTGCTCGCCGATCCGTCCATCCTCAAGCTCTTCCACGCGGCGGATCAGGATCTCGATATCCTCGGTCGCGCCACGGGGGTGCGTACCGCGCCGGTTTTCGACACGCAGCTCGCCGCCTCGATGCTTGGTTTCGGAGCCCAGATCTCGCTCGTGAATCTGGTGCGAGCCATCGTCGAAGTTGAGCTGAGCGGTAAGCAGACGACAAGCGATTGGAGCTTTCGACCCCTGACGCAGGAGCAGATCGACTACGCGGCTGCGGACGTGCTCCATCTCCACACGATCCAGGAGAAGCAGGCGCAGGAGCTGAAGGCTCGCGGCCGTGATGGTTGGTTCCGCGACGAGCAGGAGCAGCGCCTCGCGACTTCTGGCTATACGGAGCAGGAGCCCATGGACGCTTGGCGTCGTGTGAAGGACTGGGCCTCGCTGTCGGGCCGCGACCTGGCGGTGCTGCGGGAGTTGGCGGCGATGCGCGAGACCCGCGCCCGCGAGCGCAATGTCCCCCGCAAGCTCGTACTCACCGACGAGTCGTTGGTCGAACTGGCGCGCTTCCAGCCGGACACCACCGAGAAGATGGCGAAGCTCCGGCGCATCAACGTGGGACAGGCCAGTCGACTCTTCGGCGAAATCCGCGAGGCCACCCGCCGCGGCAAGACGCTCCCGCGCGACCAATGGCCCAGCAAGCCTACCTCCGAAAAAGTCGACATTCCCACGGGTCTCGTGGAGCTTTGCCAGGCCCTTCTTCGCACCGAGGCCGAGAACCACGGTGTGGCCCCGACGATCCTGGCGACAACCAGCGAACTGACCCAGGTCATCATCGAGCGCGGCGCCCTGGACGTGCTGGACAATCCGCTGCTTAAGGGCTGGCGCCGCGAGCTGGTGGGGGAGCGACTCATCCGCCTCCTGCGCGGTGAAGTTTGCGTGGTCGTTGGCAAGGATGGCGGGCTGATCTTCGAAGATCGCTAATCTCCTCCCTGCCTTTCCGGTCGACAGTCCGGCCTGCTCGCGGTGTGGTAGGCGCCACCTGCCGCACACGGAGTTCCTGCCATGCTCTACGCCGCCCTGTTGATCGTCGCGATCGTGATCGGGTTCGTCATCCTGGTAGCGCGCCGACCCGATGGTTATCGCATTCAGCGCGAGACGGTCATCGGCTCATCACCGCGCGATGTTCACGGCATCCTCATCAACCTGCGGCGCTGGGATGAGTGGTCGCCTTGGGAGAAGAAGGATCCCAACATGAAGAAGACGCTGAGCGACCCGAGCGAGGGGCTCGGTGCGTACTACGCGTGGAGCGGGAACAAGGAAGTGGGGGAGGGACGCATGACGATCATCGGGGTCACGGCGGATGAGAAGGTCCTGCTGACGCTCGAATTCATCAAGCCCTTCGTCAGCACCTGCACCATCGAGTTCTCGACCCAACACCACAAGGACGGTTGCCGCGTCGTCTGGGCCATGACGGGCAAAAACAACTTCGTTGCGAAGATCTTCTGCCTCTTCATGGACATGGACAAGATGATCGGAAAGGACTTCGAGGAAGGGTTGGCCAGCCTCAAAGCCCTGGCCGAGAAGTAGCCCCGGGTCACTCGTCCTCGCCGGACCATTCCACGCCGAAAAATCCCGCGGCGCGGTCGATGACCAGCGCGATCAGGATGCGGACGGTGAGGAACGATTCCGGGTCGATGCTCATCGGCGTCAGCGGACGGAGACTTCGACCTTGTGCATCAGATCGAGGGAGTCGAGCACGCGACCGGCACCTTCCACGATGGCGGTCTCGGGGTTTTTGCAGAGATAGACGGGAATGCCGGTCTCGCGGGAGATCAGGCTTTGGAGTCCCTTGAGCTGACTGGAACCGCCGGCCATGCAGATGCCGCGCTCGAGGATGTCGCCGGCGAGTTCCGGCGGCGTCTTCTCAAGCGTCGTCTTCACGGCGTTGACGATGGTCATGACGGGCTCGTGGAGCGCCTCGCGGATTTCCTCGCTGTGGACCTCGATGACGCGCGGAAGACCGCCCATCACGTCGTTGCCCTTCACGGTCATGACGAGCTCCTCGCGGAGCGTGTCGGCGGAACCGATGTAGACCTTGATGTCTTCCGCGGTTCGCGGGCCGATGGAGAGGTTGTACTTGCGCTTGATGTGCTGGCAGATTGCCTCGTCCATCGCGTCGCCGGCGCAGCGGACCGACTTGGCGATCACGATGCCGCCGAGGGAGATGACGGCCACTTCCGTGGTACCGCCACCGATGTCGATGATCATGTTGCCGACCGGTTCCTCGACGGGGAGCCCGGCGCCCATCGCGGCGGCCATCGGTTCCTCGATCAGGTGGACGACGCGGGCTCCGGCCTGAAGGGCACTCTCGCGAACGGCGCGTTTCTCTACCTCTGTGATACCGGAGGGGACGCTGATCACGACGCGGGGGCGCGCCATGAACTTGTAGCCGTGGCGGGACTGGGCCTGGCGGATGAAGTAGTTGAGCATTTCCTGGGTGACGTCGAAGTCGGCGATGACGCCGTCGCGCATCGGGCGGATGGCCACGATGTCGGCGGGAGTGCGCCCGAGCATCCGCTTGGCCTCGGCGCCGACGGCGAGCACCTTGCCCGTGTCCTTGGTGATGGCCACCACAGAGGGCTCGCGGAGGACGATGCCTTCGCCCTTCACATAGACCAGCGAGTTGGCCGTACCGAGGTCGATGCCAATATCGATGGTGAAATAGTCGTAGAGCTGTTGCAGAGAGAGCATGGGCGGCACGTCCGGAACGGGAGCATCAGCAGCGGGAACGGGTGGAGCGTCACGGGCTCGGCAAGAGAGGCCGGCAAAGCACCAGACATCAGTTGCCTTGGCGTCATTGCGTCGACGAGGCGGTAACACGGTCAAGAAAAAGACGAGGGGGGGAAGTCCCCTTTTTTTGTCCCGCGGAATCGGAGTCGGACGGTTTTTGTTTGTGGTACTGGGTCGAGGTGGCTAAACCACTGACCGAGAGACAGTTGCCCGAGCGAGTCCTTCCTTTTCATGGGATCCAGCGAGAAAAAGCGCATCCTCCTTGCCAGTTGCTCGGTTGACCTCGTCGCCGAGCTAGGTCGTGCCCTGGGGCCGGATGTGCGGCTCCTGACCCTCTCCAAGGAGGACACGCTCTCTCGCGAGGTGGTCCACGGCGTTGACCTGGTCATCATGGACCTTTCAGACGACGACGCGGTGGCGCTAAGGATCGCCCAGTTCATCACGGAAGGGAGTCCCTCCTGCATGGTATTCCATGTGGGGAACTCCGAACCGTCCGAGGAAGTTCGCCTGAACTACCCGGAGATCCGCCCCCTCCCGATTCCGGTGGATCACTCGTATCTGCGGGGCGTGATCGATTCCGCCAACCATGATCGGGCTCGCATCCGAAGCCTGTCCTCCGAGAAAAGCCGCATTCGCCTGCTCTATGACCTCAGCTCCGCGCTGCTCAAGGTCACGAGCCATCGCCACATTGCCAAGGCGCTGGAGGAAACCCTTCCCCAGATACTCGACGCATCGATGATCCTTCTAACATTTCCGACCCGCACCGTCCCGATTGGGTACTTCTACACGGCGGAAGGGGTGGGGGAGCTGAAGATGAAGGCCCTCAGGACGCATCTCGAGGATGCCTGGGACGTGCTTCGCCCCGACGCCAAGGTGCGATGGGAATGGATCAACTCCCTGGGGAACGGTCGACCGGGGCGCAACGAGCACCGGCTCCGGGCCACGTCCTTCACGACCGCGCCCATCAGCATCGGCAGCGAGACCGAGGGCTTTCTGACATTCCTGCCCATGCGCGAGCACGGCCATGACGAGGGTTTCCTCCAGACCTTCTTCGTGCTCGCCGACCTCCTCAGCGTTCTGGTGCACAACCTGCGGCTGAAGGAACGGCTGGAGCAGCGGGCGACTCACGACGGTCTCACGGGCCTGCTCAATCGCCAGACCCTGATCGAGCAACTGGAACGCGAATGCAGACGATCGCAACGCTACCAGACGCCGGTCAGCGTGGTGATGCTCGACATCGATCACTTCAAGCGGGTCAACGATGAGCACGGGCATCAGGCCGGTGACGAAGCGTTGCGGCGGACAGCCGATATCATCCGCCGATCCATTCGCGAGATGGACATCGCTGGCAGGTGCGGCGGCGAGGAGTTCGTCGTTGTGCTCCCCAACACGGAGTTGGAGGGGGCGATGATTTGGGCGCAGCGACTCCGCGTCCTGATCGAGACCGTCGAGCTGGCACATGGCGACATCAAGTTTTACATCACTGCCAGCATGGGTGTGGCTCATGCAACCGGAACGAGTTCCATCACCGACAGCATGATTGCCCGCGCCGATGCGGCGCTCTACGAAGCCAAGAATCAAGGGCGCAACCGCGTGGTTGCCGCCAGGGAGGCGCTTTGAGCCAGCACGGCTCTCCGGCCGTCACCGTCGTTGTCCTGACAGCGAACCGTCGGGCGCGGCTGGAGGAGTGTTTGGCTTCCTTGGCCGCGCAGTCGCGCCTGCCCGACTCCCTCGTGGTGGTGGAGAACGGGTCCAGCGATGATACGCCGGAACTGCTGCATGCGGTTTCGCTACCGTTCCCGCTGACGGTTGTTTCCCGCGACGGGCGAGGGAGCTTCGCCGCTGCGCGCAACGAAGGGGTCCGCGCGGCCACCGGCGATTGGGTGGCGTTTCTGGACGATGACTGCGAGGCGGATGCAACCTGGCTGGCGCGGCTGCTCTCAACCGCCGATGCACAGGGCCTGGATGCGGTTGGCGGGGCCGTGCTTCCCGCAGACCTTCTTCAGGCACCCGATGGATTTCCCGCAGAGGCCGTCTGGGCGGTGGGACTCCTCCCAGAGGAGTTCTTTGGCCCCGACGGCGGTCGGCGGATCCTCCCGACGACCAGCAACCTCTTGGTGCGCCGCGAACTTCTGTTGGCCGAGCCCTTTCAGGAAACGGGAGGGGATTTCGAGGAGGGGGTGGAGGTCTATCGGCTGGGCCGCGAGGACGCCGAGTGGTGGCGGCGACTGCGCCGACAGGGTAAGGCGATGGGAATCGCCGGGCGGGCCATCGCCTGGCACCACGTTGGGCAGGATCGGTTTGAATGGGCGACACTCAGGGACCGCGCTTCGCTCGATGGTCGGGCGCACTGGGCAAGAACCCGCGATCCCGAGTCCCTCCGCTCCGCTGCGCGCGACCTGTTGTCGGCCCCGGTTGGTTATGTGACTGACCTGACGCAGGAGCGCGGATCGCTCTGGGAGCGCTGGAATGGCCGGACGCTCTGGCTTCGCAGACAGCTATCGCTGCTGGACGAAAGTGTTGAGGGAGACGATCCCATTGCGCCGGGAGTCCGGGCGCAGGCGGTGGTGACCCGGGCCCCCGGAGTCCTTGCCGAAACGGCCAAGTCCCTTCTGCGCAGTGTTGTGGCGCGGACCGTGTCGACGATCCAATCCGCTCGCGGCGTGGATTTGTCCGAGCAGTCCCCCGCCCACCTACTGGTGGTGCTGCACGATTTTCTCGGCGATGCGGTGCTGGCCGGTCCGCTGCTCCGCCAGCTCGAGCGCGGATTGCCCGAATCGGAAATCACCGTCCTTCACGGGCCGGTGGCGGGGCCGGTGCTGCGGGCCATGGGACTGCGACGGGTGCGCTTCGAACCCGTCACGGGTGGAGCCGCCGGTCGCGGGCCCCTTGCGGCGGCCCGCCTGACCCGCCAGCTGCTGTCGATTGGTCCCGACGCGATTCTCATCGCCTACCTACATGGGCTCGCTCCCGCGCCGTTCTTCGGCCTCGGGGTCCCGGTGGTGGGCTGGCGTCACGATAACGGCTTCGGGCAACGGCTGTGGGGGGATCTGCTCACTCACCCCGTTGCGAAGACACAGCGGAAGCACGAAGCGGCGGCCCTGCTGGACCTGGCGGCTCCCTTCGGAGTGAAGACCAGACTGGAGCGACCATCGCTGGCACCGTCGAGCAAGGCCGCCGCGCGAGCGGATGCCCTGTTGTCCGAGGCGGGTTGGACCGGAGCAGAGACGGTCGTGATTCATTTGGAGCGAAGCGGTCGATGGAAGATCTGGCCGCCGGAGCGATTCGAACTGCTGGCGGAGCGACTAATCAAGGCGGGGCTAAAGGTTTTTCTCGTGGGTTCGCGGCGGGATCGCCCCTTGGCGCGAGGCATCGCGCGGCGTCTCGGAAGCGGGTGCGAAAGCCTCCACGGGATTGCGGACAGTGGGGTGCTGGCGGCGCTTCTTGGCAAGGTGCGACTGTTCATCGGATGCGATTCCGGGCCGGCTCACGTGGCGCAGGCGGTGCGGTGCCCCGCGGTGCTCCTGTTTGGGGGGACAGAAGATTGGCGATGGGGGCCTTTGCCTCCGATTCGCGGCGAGGCACCGGACGGTCCAAGCTGGCTGGTATCAAAGGCGGCACCGGGGGACTGGCATGGAGAGGAGGCAGCGGGGTTGGAACCCGACGCGGCCATGCGATTGTTGACCTTGGAAGCGGTGTGGGGGACTGTCGAGAGAGCCCTTGAGCAGAAAGAAAACTTTGGGTCGCGGGTCGAATCGCATTGACCCTAATGGGAGCGACGGTCGACCAGTGGAGGGTAAAGAGCAGGTTCCCCGTTCTTCGCGAGAAGTGACGCGAAATGCAGGCCGCGCTGCCGGTGATTTTGACGGTGTGTCAGGTGCTCGCCGTGGTACGTGAGGGGATAGTAGAGTAAACGACGGGGGATTCGCAGCCCTTGCTCGGAACCAGTAATTAGGAAGGAACGCTGACCGGCCCATGCCCCAATACAAGCAATGTCTGGGCGTTGATCTGGGTTTGAACACGGTCAAGATCGTGGAACTGGCCGTGGACAAGAACTCCGTGCGTGTCGTGCGCGCGGCGTCCGCCCCCACCGGTGTGAATACCACGATGTCGCCTGATGAAATCAGGCAGGCGACGATCCTGGCCGCCAAGGAACTCATCAAGAAATCACGGTTTGGCACCAAGAAGGCCGTCTTCTCCATTTCCGGGCAGAAGGTCTTCATTCGGCGTTTCCGTCTACCCATGACCTCCGAGGAGCGTCTCGCCCGCATCATTCAGTACGAAGCGCGCCAGCAGATCCCCTTCCCGCTCGACAAGACTTACCTCCAGTATCAGTACCGCGTCCTCCCCGATGAGGGTGAGGTCGAAGTCCTTTTGGTGGCGGTTCGCCACGACGAGATTCGTGATTTCATGGGCATGCTCGGCAAGATCGGCCTGACGCCGATCGGTGTCGGCGTGTCCTCCTTCGCCCTCTACAGCGGCCACTACTTCATGGGTTTGAATGCCGAGGAGCGGGAGGCGGCCTTCGCCACCCTGCATCCGAGGCGTCGCAAGGACAAGAAGGCCAAGGGGAAGAAGACCGCTGACGCAGCGCCCGCCCCCGAGGCGGCCGAGGGGGAGACTCCTGTAGAGGAGTTTGCCTTCGAGGAAGTGAAGGCCTTCGTAAACCTGGGGGCCGGCTCCTACGATCTGGCCATCGGTCGCGTTATCCACGGAGCCAGTGGCGGCGGCACGATTTCCTTCTCGCGTACCGTCCCCATGGGCGGCGACGAGATGACCCGCGCCATCATGCGCAACTGCGGCGTTGAGAGCTTTCATGATGCCGAGCGCATCAAGACCTCCGCCTGCCAGCTCATGAGCTTCAATTTTGATTTTGAGCAGGAAAATCAGATCAACGAGGAAGCCTCCACTGCGGTCACGGAAATCGCCGACCGCATCGTGACGGAAATCCGTCGCTCGGTGGACTTCTTCATGGCTCAGCCCGACGGCATGGCCATCGACTCCCTGGTGCTGAGCGGCGGTCAGGCCCAGCTGCCCGGATTCGATAGCTACCTTGAGGAAAAGCTCAGCGTCCCCGTCGTGGTTGCCAATCAGGTCCCCGAGGATTCGCCGCTCCAGTGGCCGGAATCCGCGGGACCGACCACCCCCTACGTGGTCGCGATCGGTCTTGGTCTTCAGGGTCTTAACCTAAGCCAAATCAAGGTCGACTTCCTTCCGGAAGATCGCAAGATCATCCGCGATTTCCCGTACAAGGTTACCGCGGTGATGCTGGTGATGATCCTCATCACGGCGGGCATTGCCTCCCAGGCCGGCGAAGTTTACGCGGAGAAGTACACCCGCGAAGCCGAGAACATCCAGAAGGACGTGGACAAGCGGCGCGGCGATGTGGAGAACTTCGATCAGGCGCAGCAGTTCCACGTGGATACGGCCAAGGACTTCGAGAATCTCTCGAAGATGTACGGCCAGCGCAGCTACTGGATCGACTTCCTCGGCGGATTGGCCAAGATCAAGCCGCCGGAAGTGCTGATTACGGACGTCCAGATGGACCACGATGGTGCGGTTGTCATCGAGGGCTTCAGTCAGGTTCAGGTCTCGGCTGCGTATTTCCGCGACGCACTGAACAAGGCCTTCGAGGGACGCCTGAAGGCAGTCAAGCGCGTGACCGAGACGCCGGCGGGCCTGGCACCGGGTGCCCCCGGGATCCCGACTCCAACGCCCGGTGTCCCCCGCGAGGAAGCTATCATCGACGACATTCAGGATGTGCGTAATCCTCCGCCTCCTTTCAACCCGCCCGCGAGCCGCTTCCGCATCCTGTTGCAGCTCAAGGACAAGCAGAACCATCTCAATATCACGCCGACGCCGACCCCAACACCGGTCGGCGGAGGACCCGCCCAGCAGGGTGGCCGTGGATCGGGTCTCCTCTTTTGATTAGGCTAACCGGCGGGAAAGGAGCAGTGGCATGAATCAGGAAAAGCTGAACGAAATCCTTCAACTGCTGCTCAAGCGGCTCGACTTGGTCGTCACAGGCGCCCTCGTGCTCCTGATGGTCGTAACCGGGTGGATGCTCCTTCAGGAGCAAGGCTTCACCGCTCCCCCTCTTGACGACCCGCCGCTGAAGGAACTGGCGCTCACGATTCCCCTCCCCAACCATGAGCGCTCGAAGGAAATCAAGAACAAGGCGTACGAGGAAGTTGAGACGGCCCTCATCCAGACGGATCCTGACCTCAACAAGAATCCGGACGCCAAGCGCTTGATTGTGAATAACATGTTTACAATCAAGTCGGCCGCCGAAACCGAGGCGGCGCGGGAGGAAAACAACAAGAAGTACAACCAGGCGGAGCGTCTGTTTTCGGAGGGAAACATCGACGCAGCCCGCAAGCTGGTTGACGAAATCCTGCTGAACGACCCGGCAAATCGCAACGCGCAGGAACTGAAGGCGCGTTTCGATGCACCGGCGACACCGACACCCACGCCGTGAAACCGGGGATGATCGCCGCTCAACGCCCGATCAGCCCGCTACCCATGACCGACCAGAAGCCCGTAAACCCGCTGATTTGTTGCCTTGACACCTTTCTGCACCGCCGGTTGCCTGAAACGCCCGCACAGAATCAGTGTCTTGGTCAGGGATAACCAAGGAGAAAGTACAGGTCTATGAACCGGAAGAGTTCCCAGCGCTTGACGACCATACTCGGTCAGATGCTCGTCCCTCCTGCCCTTGTTCTGGGTTTGGCCGTTGCTACTGCCCAGATCCCTGCCCAGACCACCGGGCAGAAGACCAGCCAGACCGATAAGAAGAGCACCTCCGGGGCCGACAAGGCCAAGGAACTGATCAAGCAGGCGCGCACCGAACTGAAGAAGAATCAGTTCAGCGCCGCTCGCGAGACGGTGGCCAAGGCCCGCACCGCGGATCCCAAGAATCCCGACCTCGCCAAGGTGGAGGCGGAGATCGCCGCCGCCGAGAAGAAGGCCGCCGCGGAGAAGGTCAGCGACCAGATTGACAGGCTCCTTGATCAGGCCGACGCCAGCCGCAAAGCGGGCAAGTACGACGACGCTCTCGCCAAGGTCGGCGAGGCGCTCGCTCTTAATCCGAAGGAAAGCGAAGCGCTGAAGCTGCGTGATCGCATCCAGAAGGAAAAGACCGCCGCGCTTGAGAAGAGCGTCGAGTCCGCCGTCAAGGCCCGCATCAAGGCCGCCGACGACGCCATCAAGCTCAACAACTTCGAACTTGCACGCCGCCAGGAAGCCGAGGCGCGCACCGCTGCCAAGGGTGGATTCAAGAGCGACCTCGACTCCTTGGCCGCCCGCATCGCCAAGGCCGAGTCCGCCTACAACGCCAAGCGCAACGAGGCCCAGATCAAGAAGCTCCTGGCGACCTCTGAGGACCAGCTCAAGAATAACCAGTTCGAGCTGGCCCGCGCCACCGCCAACAGCGTGCTCCAGCTTGATCGCCAGAATCGTGACGCCAGCAAGCTCCTCAGCAAGATCGCCGCAGAGGAGAAGGAGTTCGCCGCCAATCGCGTGCAGCGCGAAGCCGCGGAGGAAGTCCGCAAGGCAGATGCGCTCGCCAAAGCCGGAAAGACCGAGGAGGCCATCGCGGCCTACAAGGCCATCCTGACCAAAGACCCGAAGTCCAGCGCCGCCCAGTCCGGTCTCAAGAAGGCGCAGTCCGCCCTCGCCGAACAGCGCGAGGACCAGGCGGAAGCGCTCATCGCCCAGGGCGAAGCAGCCCTCAAGGCCAAGAATTACGAACTCGCCGCCCAGAAGGCAGCCGAGGCAAAGGCCATCGCGCCGGAGCTCTCCGATGTCTCCAAGCTCGAGCGCTCGATCGCTTCGGCGAAGGCCGCCAGCGTCGCATCGGCCAGCAAACAGGTAGCCACGGCCACGCCGAAGGCTCCCGATGCCAAGGCGCTCGCCAAGGAAGCGGAAGCAAAGAAGGAAGCAGAAGCCGCCGCTGCCAAGGCCAAGGCCGAAGCTGACAAGAAGAAGGCTGCCGAGGAAGCCAAGGCCGCCGAACTGAAGAAGAAGGCTGATGAGGCTGCTGCGAAGGAAAAGGCAGAGGCTGACAAGAAGAAGGCGGAGGCCGACGCCAAGGCTGCCGAGCTGAAGAAGAAGGCCGACGAGGCTGCTGCGAAGGAAAAGGCAGAGGCCGACAAGAAGAAGGCCGAGGCCGCAGCCAAGCTGAAGGCTGAGGAAGAGAAGGCCGCCGCTGCTGCCGCGTCTCTGGCCGCCAAGGAGGCCGCGGAGAAGGCCAAGGCAAGCGCCAAGTCCGCACAGGCCGCCGTTGCCGTCACTCCGAGCCCCACTCCCACGGTCAAGCCCACCGCGACGCCGAAGCCGACGCCAACCGTCAAGCCGACGCCCACGCCCAAGCCCACGAAGACCCCGAAGCCGATCAAGACGCCAAAGCCGACTCCGACGCCGAAGCCGACCAAGACCCCGAAGCCCACGCCGACCCTCAAGCCGACGCCCACTCCCAAGGTGACGCCGACCCCGAAGGCCACGCCCGTGGTGACTCCGGTCCCGACTGTCGTCTCCACGCCTGCTGCAACCCCTGTGGCCACCATGACGGTGGTTGCTCCGGAAGCGACTCCGCTCTCCCCCTTCGTGCAGCCCGCTGACACCACGAATACCCGCACCCCGGACATGACGACGCCCGTCGCCAATGCCGAGGCTACTCCGCTGTCGCCGTTCCTCGAACCGGCCGGCACGCCCGCTCCGACCCCCAAGGCCGCAGCGGCGACCCCGACCCCGAAGGCGACCTCGACTCCCAAGCCCACTCCGACCCCGAAGGCCGCTTCTACACCCAAGCCGACCCCCACGCCAGACCTCGCCCGTCAGGCCGAGGCCCAGCAGCAGGAACGTCGTCGCCGTGCAGAATCCGCCTACGATGAAGGTGTCGCGCTCTATCGCCAAGGCGAACTCGCCCGCGCTCGCCAGCGCTGGGCTGACGCCAAGGACATCGACCCGTCCTTCCTTAAGGCCGACTCCTACCTCCAGAACACCGAAGCCGAATACAACGCCTTCCTCGCCAAGCAGCAGGACCGTAAAGGCTTCGAGGCGCGCGAGGCAGCGGCTCTCGACAAGATGAACCAGCCCATCACGTTCAGCACGCTGGACGCGACGAGCCTGACCGACTTCCTCAGCAACCTGCGTCTGCTCACCGGCAGCGATGGTCTCAACTTCGTCGTGATCGGCGAAGTGAAGGCCAAGGTCGAGGCGGCCTTCGACAACCAGCCCCTCAACAAGGTGCTCGACGAGACGCTTCTCCCGATGGGTCTGCGTTGGGAGCGCGAGCCTGGCACGAACACCGTCCGCATCATGCCGGACCTGCGCACCGAGGTGTTCACCGTCCTGCCCGACCAGCTCAACACCATTGAGTCGCTCATCCAGCAGGGTGTGATTCCCCGCCTCCTCTATGGCATGGAAGGAACGCCGGTTCTTCAGGGTCAGGAGATCCTCGTCGATCCGCGCTCGAACATCGTGATCCTCACCGACTCGGAGGCGAACCTCACCAAGTTCCGCCGCTTCGTCGAAGGCCTGACCGGCACCGTCGGAACCCAGCTCATCTTCAAGAGCTTCGAGGTCGACGAGACCAAGGGCCCGCAAATCAAGTCCCTCCTCGACGCCATCTTGGCCGTCGACAACAACGCTCCGTACAGCTCCGAGACCAAGCTGATCCTCGAAGGCGGGACGCTGATCATCCGCGACACGCCGGAGAACATCCAGAAGGTCGAGCAGCTCCTGCAAGATCAGAACTTCATGAAGAACTTCTACTCGGACAAGCTGAGCGTTGCCACGTTCAACCTGACCCCGATTATTGAGTTCGACGAGAACCGCGAGATGGTCGACGCCTTCGCCGACCAGGTTCGTCAGGTGGTTGAGACCCTGCTCTACGCACGCGAAGGTCGTTCGAAGGCCGAGCGTGAAGGTCGCCGCATTTGGTATGACTATGCGACCCTCCAGCTCACCATCACCGACTATCCGGATCGTCTGGCCGCGGTTCAGGACTACATCGAGTCCCTCCCGCAGATCCGCTCCCGCAAGCGTAGCAAGATCATCTTCCTCGACTGGGCCGCTGCTGGCGACCTCGTGGGCGATATCGAGTCCTTCCTCGGCATCGACGCGAGCGCCGGTCAGAGCAGTGCTGCCACGGGCAATCAGGTCACCAAGACCCTCCGCACCGAGCAGACCCTCGAATTCAACGGCGCCACGTTCCGCGTGAGCCGTGTGAACGAAAACGACGCAGCCGACGACAACGACGACAGCGTTGAAATGATCGTCAGCACGAATACGACCAGCCAGGACCTCACGATTGAGGAGTTCCGCTCCGAGTTCGTGGACGACTTCCGCGTGGAAGCCGAGGACGTGAAGCCGTCGAGCACCCCCGGTGAAGGTCGTGCCCGCCTCAAGATCACCTACACCCCCGGCGGCGGAGGTGGCAGCACCGGTGAAGACGGCGTTGGCGGTGGCGGTGGTAACGTCGGAACCGGCGATGCCGCGCAGACCGCTCAGGATGCGGCTTCCCAGCGCGCACAGCTCCGCGAGGAGAGCGGCTTCTCGATCGTCCCGATCGAAAACCTCAACGCGATTTTCATCCAGTACGAGAACGCCGAGCAGCTCCGCGACGTCGAGTTCTGGGTCAAGACCCTCGACATCCCGGTCCTTCAGGTCTCTCTCGAAATCAAGTTCGTGGAAGTCGCCTCGAACAAGTCGAAGGAATGGAAGCCTGAGTTCAACATCGGCGACCTGACCGACATCAGCATCTCCGACGACGTGCTCCGTTCCCGCTTCGCCAATGATCGCGACGAGTACGGATCGGCCTTCGAACCGCTGAACGAGTCGAGCGATTCTGCCAACCTGCTGAAGGGCACCACGGTATTCAACTACATCGTGTCGAGCGGCAACTCGCCGATCTCCCTCACCTTGCAGATGCTCGAATCCCAGGGTGTCATCAACGTGGTCAACGGCCCGACGATCACCGTGCTGAACCAGCAGTCGGCCGACTTCACGATCACACGTGAGTTCGGTATCCGTCAGCCGACAGCGGGTTCGACCGGCAGCGACTCCTCGAACCTGACCGCGGTTGCCTCGCTCACCCCGATCCAGCTCACCATCGAGCCGACCGTGACCCGCGCGGGCAACATCACGCTCGACATCGACGTCGACGCCTACGACTTCGACCAGAACCTGGGCCAGACCTCGGCTCTCGGCGGCACCACGACGAACACCGGAACCGACGCCGCGACGACCACGGCCACCTCGAGCCAGCAGGGTATCGTCAACGCTGGCGCAGGTGTTCTCCGGAAGGAGATCACCACCAACGCCCGTATCAAGGACGGCGGCACGGTGGTCCTCGGCGGCTGGCGTAACGAGCGCATTCAGGATCTCGAATCCGGCATCCCGATCCTGCGCGACATTCCGTTCATCGGCAAGCTCCTCTTCAACCGCACCCAGAAGGACGAGAGCAAGATCACGCTCCTCATCTTCCTCACCGGTCAGGTCATCCGCGACTAACCGATTCACCATCGCTCAACACGAAACGCCCCGGAATCCACTTCCGGGGCGTTTCTCTTTTGCGCCCATGCGGTTCTGCTGCTCTATTGGCGCGAGCAAATTGGATCATGGGCGGTGAGTTGATGGAGAACGAAGGTCGCAAACTGGTCCTGGTCGACGGTCACGCAACGGCGTTCCGCGCCTATCACGGCATGGGTGTCAACTTGTCGAACTCGAAGGGCGAGCCGACCGCGGCGGTGCTGGGCTTCCTGAATCTCTTCAACGCCGTGCGCAAGGCGACCGAACCCGAGTTCATCGCGGTTGTCTTCGACCCGCCCGGTGGCTCCTTCCGCAACGAGGTCTATCCTGAGTACAAGGCTCACCGCCCTCCCATGCCGGAGGAACTGCGCCAGCAGATGCGCCGCATCCGGGAGGCACTCGAGGCCATGCAGGTCCCTGTCCTGGAGATGTCCGGCTTCGAAGCCGACGACGTCATCGGCTCCCTGGCGGTTCGGGCGGTCGAGGCCGGTGGGACTGCACTTGTCTGCTCGGTCGACAAGGATCTGCTCCAAGTGGTGCGCCCCGGAATTCGCATCTGGCGCGAGCATCTCCAGACCCTGGAGGTGATGGACGAGGAAGCGGTCGTGCGTAAGCTCGGGGTTAGACCCGACCAAGTTGCGACCTATCTGGGTCTCGTGGGCGACTCGAGCGACAACATCCCCGGCGTGCCGGGCGTCGGCGCGAAGACTGCTGCCGCGTTGCTCCAAGAGTACGGCACACTGGAAGCCATCCTCGAGGCAGCCCCCGCCATTACCAAGAAGAAGCTCTCGGAGAATCTTCAGGCGTACGCCGACAAGGCGTTCCTGTCGCGCGACCTGGCGACCCTTCGGCTAGATTGCGTGCCCTCTCTGGATTGGGAGCAGTTCCGCTGGAGCTTTAAGCCGAGCCGCGCCATCCGTGAGTTCTATCGCGAGATGGAGTTCCAGTCGCTGCTCAAGGAACTGGGCGGGGAGACCATCGAGGAACGCACGACGGACTACGCCACCATCCGCACGTCGGAGCAACTCGCCGCCGTGGTTGCTGGTATCCGCAAAGCGCGCCTCGCGGCCATCGATACCGAGACGACGGACCTCGATGTGCTCACGGCAGAACTGGTCGGCATCTCCCTCTCGTGGGGGCTCAACCAGGCCGTGTATATACCGGTTGGTCACCACGATACGAGCGGATCGCAACTCACCCTGGATGCAGTCCGCGACGCACTGAATGGGCTCTTCGACGATCCGTCGGTTCGTTGGGTGGCACACCACTGGGGATACGACTACAAGATCCTGCTTGGTGCGGGCTTCCACGCTCCGCGCGTCCACGGCGATACGATGATCGCATCGTACCTGGCCAATCCCGAGCGGCAGGGATCGAACCGGCTCAAGGACTTGGCGGTCCAGTGGCTCGGCATCCAGATGACGGAGATTCGCGAACTGATCGGCGGCGGAGACGACCTGATCTCGATGGCGAGCGTCACCGTGGAGGATTCCTCCCGTTACGCCTGTCAGGATGCGGATGCCACGCTCCAGCTTCATCACAAGCTGGAGGAGCAAATCCAGCGCAACGAACTGGATACCGTGTATAGACAAGTGGAGCTTCCCCTCTCCAACGTGCTATCGCACATGGAGTTGGAGGGCGTTCGTATAGACAGGCCGTGGTTCGCCGAGATGTCGCGCAAGGCAGAGTTCCAGCTTGATGAAATCGCCTCCGAAATCTACGGAATTGCGGGGAAAATCTTCAAGATCAATTCGCCCAAGCAGGTGGCCGAGCTCCTTTTCGAGGACCTCAAGCTCCCAAGCCAAAAGAAAGGAAAGTCGGGCGCGTATAGCACGGACGTGACGGTGCTCGAGTCAATCAGCCATCTCCACCCGCTACCAGCGAAGCTGCTCGAGTATAGACAGATCGAGAAGCTGAAGGGCACCTACATCGATCCGCTTCCAACGATGATCCATCCGAAGACCGGGCGTGTGCACACGAGCTTCAACCAGACCGTCGCTGCGACCGGTCGACTCTCGTCATCGAATCCGAACCTGCAAAACATCCCGGTGCGCTCCGACGCAGGGAAGCTCATCCGGCAGGGGTTCATCCCGCGTGCAGAAGGCTGGAAGCTGATCGCCGCAGACTACTCGCAGATCGAGCTTCGCATCCTCGCTCATCTGAGCGGGGACGAGGCGCTGATCGAGGCCTTCACTTCCGGCGCGGACGTCCATGCGATGACTGCCAGCCGCATCTTCGGCCTGCCGCTCGGCGAAGTGACGTCAGCCCAGCGCGGGCAGGCGAAGGCTATCAACTTCGGCATCATCTACGGTATGAGCGATTCGCGGCTGTCGCGCGACCTGGAGCTTTCGAAGAGCGATGCGAAGCGATTCATCGAGGACTATTTCCGCGTCTACTCCGGCGTTCATCGCTTCATCGAATCGACGAAGGAGCAGGCAAAGCGCGATGGGTTCGTTTCCACGATTCTTGGGCGGCGTCGCTTCATCGCCGACATCGATTCGCGGAACTTCTCCGCGCGGAGCTTCGCCGAACGCATCGCTGTCAACACGCCGATTCAAGGGACCAGCGCGGACATGATCAAGCTGGCAATGATCCGCGTCGACGAACGAATCCGGCGCGAGAAGCTGGCCGGCCGGATGATCCTTCAAGTGCATGACGAACTCATCATCGACGCGCCGGAAAGTGAGGTCGAGGCCATGACCCGGATCCTGCGCGAGGAGATGGCGGCGGCGTTGCCGCTGCGCGTTCCCATTGTGGTGGACGTGGCCGTGGGGAACAATTGGGCCGAGTGCTAAGTCCGATCTGGAAGGGAGAGGGCGATGAGGAAGACACTCGAAACCAGGCTTCTCATGGGCTTGATAGCCGCGGTGCTCATCGCGGTCGTGTTGGTTCTGATGCTTCGGGGGCACAGTCCTGAGGTTGTGGTCGAGGCGGTGTCGTCGCAGCCCACGACCAAATCAACTCCTGTCCCGCCTCGCATCATCCGGGATCAAGGGACGCGCCCCACGCCAGTGTCGATCATCGCGGGGTCGCGCGGAGAAGGCACCTTGGACGTGCCGCTGACGGTGCTGGAGGACCTCGACACCAGCACCGTCCTGGCGCTGGCCCTGTCCGCCGATGTGGATACCACGACGGTTCTTGGCCAGCAGTATCTGCTGACCAAAAAGGGGGAGTTGATCCCGCTTACCGCCGACCTGGCCGCGCAGCGTTTGGCTTCATTGGCAGCGACGCCTACCGACGCCGCCACCCAGTCCGGCGAGGACCAGTCTGCCAATGCGGGCGCTGGCGAGGAGGAGGGCGACGGCGAGAGCGGTGAAGGAGCGATTTCGGGAAAGGTGCAGCGGGGTTCGAATGCGATCCCCGACGCGGTGCTGACGCTCGTGGGAACGGACAACGCCGTATCCCGCAATGCGCAAACCTCGTCGGATGGTTCCTACCAGTTCTCCAATCTGCCGCTTGGCGCCTTCCGGCTGCTGCTGCAGGAACCGACCAGTCCCGACAACGTGCGCTCGGTGGCCCTTGGCAGCACGAACCTGAGCGAGGTCGTAAATTTCCAAATTCCCGACTATCCACCGGCCAGCGGCCGGGTGATCGAAAGCATGGGGAATGGAATCGGCGAGGCGCGACTTGAGGTGAAGCAATCCGAGTCGCTGCGCGGCGCCGTCACTGCGAATGGCGAAGGATACTTCCAACTCTTTCCGCTCGAGCCGGGCACCTATCGTCTATACGCAACCGCCACCGGCTATCGGCCTGAGGAGGTTTCCTTCGTCATTCCTGAGAAGGACCTCCCGGAGGAGATCGATGTCGTCATGGAAGCCACTCCGACGATCGAGGGTGTCGTGACGAGCTCAAGTGGACCGGTTGCCGGTGCGTGGGTTGCGCTGTTCTCCACGGGCGCGACCAACGATCCGCTCTCGCAGTACGGCACCATTTCGGCGGACGATCGTGGGCGTTTCAAGTTCTCGATTCCCGACTCGTTCCCAACGGGTGGGTTCCGCGTGGGAGCCTACCGTAGTGGTCTCGTTCCCGGGTATAGTCAGACACTGACAAGCGATTCGCAACTGACCGGCCTGAGTGTCTTCCTGGGGAACGGTTCGCAGGCGAGTGGGCGCGTGCTCGATGCAGACGACGCTCCCATTGATGGAGCATCGATCACGATCAGCAGCTCTTATCAAAACACCGGCGCCATCATGCAGCGTTTCAATGCGACCTATCCAAATGCAGTGGCTGCGAAAGACGGCACCTTTAGCATCTCCGGCATCGAGACCGGCCCCACCACTTTCGTCTTCGCTGCGGAGGGTTTCGTCTCGCTCGACAAGTCAGTGCCCCTTGCCGAGGGAACCAACGAACTCGGCGACATCTATCTCGAAAGCTCCGACGAGACGAAGGAAGGCCGCATTCACGGCCTCGTCGTGGATGAGCGCGGCAATGCGCTGGTTTCGCACAACATCTACCTCAAGCACGCGGACGGCCGGGGCTTCAGCGCACGCAGCGATAGCCGCGGGGGCTTCCGAGTCGATGACCTTCCCGAGGGTGTCTATACACTCTTCACCAATGGATCCATGCTGCGCGGCGATCTTTTCGTCACCATGGACCAGACCGTCGTGGACCTTCGGCCTGGCGAGCCGGAGGTGGTGGTGCTCTACGACTTCGCACAATCGGCACGCATCAAGGTCGTGGACAGTGCAGGCGAGGCCATCCGCACCTTCAAAGTCCGTGCATCGGTCTCGCGCACCGGAGCGAGCGGCTCGCTCGGCTATCCCCGCAAGCAGACGGCAGACTTCGAGCGGGTTCTTCAGACGACCGACGGCACCGCGACGATCTCGACATTACTTGCCGGCGTGGCGAGTTTCACGATCACGGTCGACGGTGTCGGCGTGAAGGAGATCGCCGATGTAGCGATCAACACGGGGCAGACCATCGATCTCGGCACGGTGCAGGTCGGGGAGGGGACGACCGCAACAGGGACCTGCTTGAGCGAGCAGGGGACTCCCATCTCGGGCGTGCTGGTGCGCATCACGCGGCCGTCCGGTTCCTCCGCCGCGCCGGTTTCCCTCAGTACCACGAGCAGTGGTTCGGGCCAGTGGAGCATCGCCGGTGTTCCCAGCGGCGACCTGGTCCTCGAGGCGAGTCGCGCGGGCTATGTGAAGCGGACGATGGCCTCCATCGATCCGACCGCGGGGCCGATCGTGGTGACGCTACAACAGGGCGCCATCGTGACCGGGCAAGTTCGCGACCCGCAGGGGCAACTCATGGAGGGCGTGGAAGTGACCGTCGGCGGTCTATCAATCTATACAAACGGCGAGGGCCGCTTCTACACTGATTCAACTCCCTCCGGCACCGTCACGGTCACGGTTCGCGACCCGAATGATCGCTATCGGGTTCAGCCGCTCAACGTTGAGCTGACCCCGGGACAAACACTGGAGCTGAACCTTCAGATGGACCAGCGCTGAGGTTCCGATCACTCTAGTGTTTTCGTATTTTTTATTTTTCCTTGCATCGGGTTGGGCGGTGTGTTGCCATTTCGCGCCCTTCGGAATGGCGAATCGCGCCATAACCGAATCGCTCCACTCCGGTGGATTCTGCACAAGGAAACCTGTCGATGAGCGCAAGCTACACGATGACCCACCTGAAGCAACTCGAGGCGGAGTCGATCCAGATCATCCGGGAGGTCGCCGCAGAGTTCGACAACCCGGTCATGCTCTATTCGATCGGCAAGGACTCGATGGTGATGCTTCACCTGGCCCGCAAGGCCTTCTATCCGGCACCACCGCCTTTCCCCCTGATGCACATCAACACCACGTGGAAGTTCAGGGAGATGATCGAGTTCCGCGACAAGTATTGTCGCGACAACGGATTGAAGCTGATCGAGTACATCAACCACGAGGGCCTCAAGGCGGGCGCAAATCCCTTCACCATGTCCTCCAACGTCTATACGGACATCATGAAGACCCAGGCGTTGCGGCAGGCACTCGACAAGTACGGCTTCGACGCGGCCTTCGGTGGGGCGCGCCGCGACGAGGAGAAGTCCCGCGCGAAGGAGCGCGTTTATTCCTTCCGTGACCGCAAGCACCAGTGGGACCCGAAGAACCAGCGACCCGAGCTTTGGAACATCTACAACGGTCGCGTGAACAAGGGTGAGTCGATCCGCGTCTTCCCGCTCAGCAACTGGACCGAGCTCGACATCTGGCAATACATCTACCTGGAAAATATCCCCATCGTCTCACTCTATTTCGCAAAGGAACGCCCGACCGTGTTCCACAACGGCACGCTGATCGTGGTCGACGACGATCGCTTCCAGTTCGCTCCGGGACAGAAGCCGGAGATGAAGATGGTCCGATTCCGCACGCTCGGCTGCTATACGCTGACCGGCGCCGTGGAGTCGACCGCCACCACGCTCCCCGAAATCATCCAGGAGATGCTGCTGACCCGCGTCTCCGAGCGACAGGGCCGCGTCATCGACCATGACGAGAACGCCTCCATGGAAAAGAAGAAGCGCGAGGGGTACTTCTGACAATGATCAAGCAAAACGATCTCATCGGCACGGACATCATTTCCTACCTGGCGCAGCACGAGCGCAAGGAACTGCTCCGCTTCATCACCTGCGGTAGTGTGGACGACGGCAAGAGCACGCTCATCGGGCGCCTGCTCCACGATAGCAAGCTCATCTACGAAGACCAGTTGGCTGCCGTCACGCGCGACAGCAAGAAGGTGGGCACCACGGGCGACGCCCCCGATTTGGCGCTTCTCGTCGACGGCCTTCAGGCCGAGCGCGAGCAGGGCATCACCATCGACGTGGCCTATCGCTTCTTCTCGACCGACAAGCGCAAGTTCATCATCGCGGACACGCCGGGTCACGAGCAGTACACGCGCAACATGGCCACCGGCGCGTCGACGGCGGACCTGGCGATCATCCTGATCGATGCGCGCCACGGCATCCTGACCCAGACGCGTCGCCACAGCTTCATCGCGTCGCTACTTGGCATTCGTCACATCGTCGTCGCCATCAACAAGATGGACCTGATGGGCTTCTCCGAGGAGGTCTTCACGCGCATTCGCCAGGAGTACGAGGCCTTCGCGTCGCAGCTTGGATTCGAGGACGTCGTCTTCATTCCGATCTCTGCGCTCAAGGGTGACAACGTGGTCGACCGGAGTTCGTCGACCGACTGGTACGACGGCCCGACGCTCCTCGGTCATCTCGAGACGGTGCACATCGGATCTGATCGTAACTTCGAGGACTTCCGCTTCCCCGTCCAGTTTGTCAACCGCCCGAACCTGAATTTCCGCGGCTACTGCGGCTGCGTGGCATCGGGCATCGTCCGCAAGGGTGACGAAGTCGTCGCCCATCCGAGCGGCGTGCGGACGCGCGTGAAGTCGATCGTGACCATGAGCGGCGAGCAGGAGGAGGCGTTCCCGCCGCAGGCCGTGACGCTCACGCTCGAGTCGGAAATCGACCTGTCGCGCGGCGAGATGCTGAGCCACGTCGACAACCAGCCCACCGTAGCGCGTGACTTCGAGGCCATGATCGTCTGGATGAATGCTGATGCGCTGGTTCCCGGCCGTCCCTACCTGTTCAAGGTTGGCACGAACATGGTCTCGGGCACGGTGCACTCGATCCGCTTCGCGGTGGACGTGAACACGCTCCAGCGTGGTCCCGCACAGCGCCTTGAGTTGAATCAGGTGGCTCGCTGCCAGATCTCGCTCAATCGCTCCATTCCCTTCGACGATTACAACCGCAACCGTCAGACCGGTGCCTTCATCGTCATTGATCGTGTCACGAACGTGACCGTCGGCGCCGGCATGATTCGCGACAACAAGCGTGGAACCGCCCAGCGCAATCTCTGGGATGAGGCAGGTTCTGCCGAGCTCGAACGCAAGTCGAGCCGCATCACCCCCGAGGAGCGCGCCCAGCGCTACCACCAGAAGCCGGTCACGATTCTCATCACGGGACTGAACGCGAGCGGCAAGAGCCTCATCGCGCTGGAACTCGAACGGCGCCTGTTCGATTCGGGCAAGTACGCGGTCCTGCTGGAGGGCGCCGCCATGCGCCTCGGCATCAGCAAGGATCTGGGTTACACCTACGGCGAGCGTTCCGAGAACCTGCGCCGCGCCGCCGAGATCGCCCGCATCAACAACGACTCGGGCCTCATCACGATCGCGAGCTTCGTCGCTCCTGACGCGGACGTCCGCGCCCGTGTGAAGGAACTGATCGGTGCCGAGCGCTTCATCGAAGTCCACGTCAACATGCCCGTGGAGAAGTGCCGCGAGCGTGACACGAAGGGCCTCTATAAGCGCGCCGATGCGGGAGAACTCGAGCAATTCCCCGGCGTGTCGGCGCCCTATCAGGCTCCGACGAACCCGGACCTCGTGCTGCCAACCCACGAGCTGTCCATCGCGGATTGCGTGGATCGCCTGGTCGCCTTGCTGGAACAGCGCGGCATCCTCTGACACCGCTGCCACACTGCTGTATAGACAATATCGCCCCGGAGGTGAAGGCCTCCGGGGCGATGGTTGTTAGTGGCTATGGGCCTCGCCTGGTCCGTGGCTGTGGCCGTGGTGATCGTCGGCGGGAGCCTCGGCGATCGTATAGCCAAACGGAGCGATCACGTCCTTGCCGTTCGACTTGATGTGGATGAAGAGACGTCGATAACCCGGGCCCGCGTGCGAGATCTCGCCCGTGATGATCGTCGCCTTGGGGTTGGCGATGACCTTCGGCGCGATGATGCGGGTGTGCTCGGGATCCTTGCCGAAGGAGAAGGCGTGGGCCTTGGCACCGAGGACCGGTTCCAACTTGGCCGCCTTGCCCGCCGCGTCTGTCACGGCCACGGTGAAGCGACCGGCCTTGCCGACTGCCGGTGCTGGTGCCCATTTCAGGGCAAAGCTGAGCCCGTCAATCGTGGCGGACTCGGACACGGTGGTCGTCAGGACTTCCGGGGTACCGGGATTGGATAGCGTCGCCAGCACCGTCTCGCCGTGGTCGGCGCCCTTGAGCCAGGCGCTTGTATAGACGCGATAGTTGCCCGGTTTTCTTGGCGAGAATGGGAATGGCATCCAGTTGCCGAAATTGTCCATGTCATAGGAGATGTGGCGGATGTCCGTGAGGCTTTCATCGACCACGACCATGCGCACGGCTGGGTCGTTGCCCGGTTGCAGATCGGCGCCTGTCAGCAACTTATCTTCCGGCCCCATCAGTGTCAGCGCGTAGTTTCCTTCGCCGACAGCGGTGACGCTGGCGGATAGCTCGTGCTCATGGTCGTGCTCGCCGGCTGCAACGCCGGGGAGGGGAAGCGAGGCACGTTCCTTCCGGCCCGCGTCCTCGACCTCGACCCAGAAGCGGTGGCTCGACAGGAGCGGCTGGGGGACTGCGATGTGGTTGTGGACGTTCGGTCCGCCCGCGAGGTTCAGCTTCGTCTTGCCGGTCTCCGAGGCATCCTCAGAGCCGATCCACGCGCGCATGGCCTTCGGTAGTGGCTTCGTCTTCTCGACCACGTTGACCTCAAGATGAATGTCGCTACCCGGGTCCAGTGCACCGCCGCTCGTAAAGTCGACGACGTACTCAGAGATGGTGACCTTTCCGAGGTGGACCTCAGCGGTTCCCTCGCCGTGGTCGTGGGTCGAGCCCGGGGCGGCTGTCAGGATCGAAGGGGAAAGGACGGCGAGGAGCCCGGCAAGGGCGAGGGATGGGAGCTTGCGCTTCATCATGGGCGAAATCTTCTCCTTTGAATGACGTGGTCTGGGGTGGCTCCCGGACCGCCGTTTGGTGCGGCGGTCCGGTGCGGCGAAGGTTGCTGTCTATACAGGGTGATCTTCCCTCTCGAACACCATCGCGTAGGCGGCAGGGACCACCACGAGATTGAGGAAGGTCGACGAAATGAGCCCGCCAAGCACCACGATGGAGAGCGGTGCGAGCAGTTCGCTTCCCGGCCTTCCAGCGGCAAGTGCCAACGGGATGAGGCCAAGCGCAGCGCTGAGCGCGGTCATGAGCACGGGAACGAGTCGCTCAGAGGATCCGCGCATTACAGCCTCACGGACGCTCAAGCCCTCGTGCTCGCGAAGCCACGCGTAGTGGTTCACAAGCAGGATTCCGTTGCGGACCGCGATGCCGAACAGCGTGACGAATCCGACCATGCTGGCGATGCTGAGCACCGGAGCCACATAGCGTCCGCCGATCCCGAACAAGGCCAGCGTGTTGCCGACGATGCTCGGCGATTCTGTCAGGTAGATCGCCACGATTCCACCGATCAGCGCGAGCGGCAGGTTGATCATCACCAGCAGCGCACCCTTGGCCGAGCGCAGCGCCACCTGGAGCAGGAGGAAGATCGCGACAAGCGCGCCCGAGCCCATCAGGTAGATGGTGCGGGAGGCCGATTGCTGCGCCTCGAACTGGCCGCCGTAGTGGACGGTATAGCCGGACTCGCGCACGATCGGATCGACGATCCGCTGCACTTCGGTGACGAGTTGGCCGAGGTTATAGCCCTCCGCCACGTTGAGCGAAACGGTGGCCTTTCTCCGTCCGTTCTCGCGAACGATCAGGTTCGAGGCCGGTTCCACGCCGATATCCGCTACCTCACGCAGTCGGGACAAGGTCCCGGTCTGGTGCGAGCGCAGCACGAAGTCCGAAACCTGCTGGATCGTTTCGCGCTCCTCGGGCGCCAGGCGCAACGTCACGCCGTAGCGACGAATCCCTTGGTTGACCTGGGCGATTTCGGTGCCGTTGAAGGCAGCCGATACCTGCTCGGCCGCGTCGGCGGGGGTGAGTCCCATCGCGGCCAGTTCTGCCGAGCGATAGTAGACCGGCAGCGTCTCGATCATCAGTTCGCGGTTCGCATTAACATCGCGGGCGCCTGGAATGGGCTTGATTGCTGCCTCGATGTCCTTCGCGATACGCCGCAGCTTGTCCATGTCCTCGCCGTAGACGTTGATGGCGATGGCTGCGGGCGTGCCGGAGAGAATGTGGGAGAGTCGATGCTCGATCGGTTGGCCCACCATCGTCACAACGCCCGGCACCGACCCCAGCACCGCATCGATCTCGCGGCGAATTCGGAGCGGATCCGCTCCTTCCTTCACCGTGACTTCGATCTCGCTGTTGCTGACCGGTTCGGCGTGCTCGTCGCGCTCGGCGCGTCCCGTCCGGCGGGCGACGCGACTGACCCCGTCAATGGCTGCGAGGCGTCGTTCGATGTGCGGAGCGAGGCGGTCGCTCGTCTCGAGCGACGAGCCGGGCGGTGCCATGAGGAACACCGTGAAGGTTCCCTCGTTGAAGCTCGGAAGAAAGCTGGAGCCGAACGTGCGCGCCAGCATGAGGCTCCCCACGAAGAGCAGCGCCATCACGGCGAACAGCGGCACGCGCAGGCGCAGTGCCCATCTCAGCGACGGTGTATAGACAGCCTTCAGTTTGCGGACCAGGAAGCTGTCGGTCTCGTGTCCTCCGCCAAGTCCCCTGGCAAGCAACAGCCGACAAAGCGCCGGTGTCACCGTCAAAGCGACCACGAGGGACGCCATGATCGACACGATATAGGCGATTCCGAGCGGACGGAAGAAGCGTCCCTCCAATCCCTGAAGGAACAGCAACGGGACGAACACGATGCAGATGATGATGGTGGCGAAGACCACCGAGCCGCGGATTTCGTTGCTGGCATCAAAGATGACGCGGGTCGCGGGGAGGCGCTCAGGTTCGGGCAGTGCGTTGTTTTCACGCAGCCGACGGAACACGTTTTCCACGTCGATGATCGCGTCGTCGACCAGTTCGCCAATGGCGATGGCGAGGCCACCGAGTGTCATCACGTTGATGGTCATTCCCGTGGCCCAGAGGACCAGAAATGCCACCGCCAGCGAGAGCGGCAACGCGGTCAGCGTGATGAAAGTCGTCCGGAAGTTGAGGAGGAAGAGGACGATGATGATCGCGACGAAGATGATGGCCTCGAAGAGCACCCGGGTCACGTTGTGGACGGCGCGATTGATGAAGTCAGACTGCCGCATGACATGGCGATTCAGCACCACGCCCGCAGGTAACTGGGTCTCGATCTCGTCGAGCGCCCCATCGATCGCATCGGTCAGCGCCAGCGTGTTGGTGCCCGCCGCCTTCTGCACGGAAAGGATGACGGCCGGCTTTCCGTTCTCCGATCCGGTTCCACGCCGTGGGGCACCGGCCAGGCGCACGTCAGCGACCTGACCAAGCGTCAGCGGCCGTCCGTCCTCCATGCGAAGCAGCGTGCTTTCAATGTCGGCGACAGAGCGAATCTGGGCTCGCTGCCGGATCGGCAGCTCCTTGTTTCGCACGTTCGGCAGATACCCGGCGCTGGCGATGCTGTGGGCTTCGCTGGCGGCGTGCATCACGTCGGAGAAGGTCATCTGGTAGAGCAGCAGGTTCTCGGGATGGAGCTGCACCTGGTACTCTGGCATCTCGCCGCCGATGGCCACCACCTGCGTGACACCGGACACCGAGAGCAGGCGATTGCGAAGCTCGAACTCCGCGATGGAGCGTAGTTCGAGCGGACTCGTGCTGCCGTCCGGCGAGGAGAGCGAGAGCAGCATCACTTCGCCCGTGATCGAATTCACAGGTCCGATCTCTGCGTGAATGCCCTCGGTCGGAAGCGCCTCGCGCGCCGCATTGAGGCGCTCGGCGACCAGTTGACGCGCACGATAGATGTCCTGTCCCCAATCGAACTCCACGTAGATAATCGAAAGGGAAAGGGCCGAGCTGCTGCGCACACGACGCACGCCGGGAAGGCCGTTCACGGCCGACTCGATGGGGAACGTGACGTACTGCTCCACCTCGTCGGCGGAAAGGCCGCCCGCCTCGGTAAGGATCGTCACCGTGGGGGCGTTTAGTTCTGGAAAGATGTCCAGCGGCATCCGCGGGACTTGGTACGCGGCGACGGCTAGCAGAAGCGCCGCCAGGGCCAGGACCAATCCCCATTGGCGAATGGAAAAGTCGATGAGCCACTTGAACATGTGCGTCAGTCCTCCCCTGCGTGGAAGGTGCCGTCGCTGTGGAAGTGACCGCCTTTTTGCTCGGCACCGGAGGTCGTCAGCTTCAGCTCGAAGACGCCATCCAGCACGACCTCGTCGCCGGGCCGCACGCCGCTGTTGACGATGATCCAACGCCCGTCCGTCGCGCCGAGGTCAGCCACGATGCGCCGCGCGCGGTCCGGATCGTTTCGGTCGCGAAGGAAGAAGACACGGTCGAGCCCATCGCTCACCACGGCACCAAGCGGAATCGCCATTTCCGGCTCGTCGGAGCCCTCGGTCACGATCTCGACAAAGGCCGCGACACCGGGCCGGGCCCAGTTCGGCAACTCGCCGGTGGCTGGTATCGCGATCAGGTCGATGGTGCGTTGGATCGGGTCCGCTTCTGTCCCGAAGCCCAACGTTGCATCGATGGCTTCTGTATAGCTCGTACTGGCGCCGTGGGGAGGCACAATCCGCACCGCGTTCCCAATGGGGAGGCGATCGAGATCGGCCTGCAGCGCGTAGGCGCGGAAGCGAACCTCGTTCGGGTCGCGCGTGGAGAGAAGCAATTCACCCGGCTCCACCAAGCCGCCGTCTGTCGCATTGATTGTCGCGACGACGCCGTGTTTGCGGGCGCTCACGTCGATGGTGTGGATCGTTTGCCAGCGCGGCTTTCCGTCGACCTCCTCCAGCAGCCAGTCCTCCTCGCAACCGATCAGCGTGGCGGCCTGATGCAGCGCGATCTGGAACCGCTGGTTCCGCCCGTTCTCGTCACGGACAGCCAGTGCCTCGTACTTCAGGAGCTTCTGTCGCGTGAGCGCGTCCGCCAGGCTCCCCTCGGCGATCGAGAGCGCCGAATGGGCCTCGGCCAACTGTGCGGCCTGCCCGGCTCCGCTCTCGCGAAGCTCCTTCAAGCGCTCCGTGCGGCTCCGCCAGATCTCGACGCCGGAGCGCGCCGCATCGACAGCGCCCTGCGCCGCGGCTTCCTGATGGACGATCAGGTCAGCGGCCAACGCCGCCTGTGCCAGTCGCCCCTGGATTTCCTGCCATCCTTCGGTCTCGATGCTGTACAGTGGCGTACCCGGCACCACTTCTTCGTACTGGCCTACCAGGAAACTGATGCGTCCGTCGGAGGCGGAGCGATATTCCGTGGTGGCAAGCGGCGTGGCCTCGAACCGCCCCGGCAGCCGTTGCGCTCCCTGAACGACGCGGCGTTCGACCTTGGCGAAGGTCAGCCCCAGGTTGTCGCGTACTGCCTGCGGTATAGACACCACGCCGGGCGGAAGCGCGCCTTCTTGCTCCGCCTCCGATGCGGCCTCGTGGTTGTGCCCGTCGCTGTGCGAGTGGTCCTCCACGCCGACCTCGGGCGCATTGCATCCCGAGAGGATCAGCGCCAGCGCCACGGCGGGGATTGTGAGTCGACTGGTCTTCATTTGCGCGAGGCCTCCGTCTCGGAAGTGGTGGGGTAGGGTTCGTCGGGCAGCGCATGGCGGAGAGCCGCGACGGCCTCCTCCAACTCGCGCCGCGCCTCTGCTTCCGCGATGCGGGCATCTTCAAGGCCTTCGAGCGCATCCAAAACAAGCAGCGGACCTGCCTCGTCCATTCCCTGCAACGACCGCGTTTCCTCTAGCCGCTTGCGCGCGAAGGGGAGCAGTTCCCCGCGAATCGTGCGGAGTCGTTCCGCCAGCACCTCGACGCGCTGGCTCAGGGCGGCGACCTGCGATGCGGAATCGACGATCTCTTCCTCCCAGCGGCTCCGCGCGACTTCACGCTCTGCCTTGCGCTCGGCAATGGCCTGGCGGTTGCCGTTCAGGATTGGAATCGGGAGTGAGAAGCCCAGGCCGAGCCTGTTCTTCCCGCCTTCGCGCTCGTAGAGTGGACCCAGCTCGACATCCGGGTATTGCTCACGGATCGCCAGACGGAGCTGCTCCTCCGCAACCGCGTACTCGGCCTCGGCTACAAGCACCGATGGATTACGCTGTACCAGCGAGTCCATCGACCATGCGGTCGCTTCGGTCGCAGGCGCCGATTCGGAGGGCTCGAACGTCACGCGCGAGGAGACGCCGGTCAGGCGCAGCATTTCCCGCTCGGCGTTCATCAGGGATGCTTCGCGCTCCTTGCGGACAAGCTCGTGCTGGATGGCGGCCATGCGATAGGCAGCCGCCTCTGATGGGGCGATTTCGCCGGCTGCCGCCAGGCGTTCGGCCTGGGCGGCAAGCGCCACCGCCTCGTCTCGGTATTCCTGCGCCGCCACTGCGGAATCCCGCGCGGCGATGAGTCCTGCCCAGGCGACCCGCACATCGCGCACGAGCGCCTGCTCCGCTGCCCACACGCGCACCAGTGCCGCGCGCTGTGCCGCCTTGGCCCCGCTCTTCTCCACGGCAAAGCGACCCGAGATGGGGATCGTGAAGGTGAGCGACGCGCCGTATAGACGGCCGCTGTCACCCGGCTCCGGGTCGATCACGCGGAGCGCGTCCGCGCCGATGCGCGGGTCCAGCCAACGCCCTGCCTCGCTGGCGGTGGCGGTGGCGACCCCCGCCTCCAATCGCGCCGACTGGAGCGCGGGGTTCAGCAGCAGTGCCAGCTTCTCCGCCTCCGCGCATTCGACAATGCGGCGAGGCTCTGCTGCTGTACTTCCTTCTGCTGCGAGTTGCTGTTTCTGCTGACGCTCAGCGAACTCCGTCAGGCTGAGCGGCTTCTTCTCGTACGACACACACCCCAGCAACCCCAGTGGCGGGCCTGCCAGCATCCCAATGACGACGAGCACCCAGTGGGGCCGTCGCCTCGTGACATGAATCACGGTGGCTATCTCCTGAATTGCGTCGAAAGGTTACCGGCACCGCGCGGGTGCCAGCCATGCTTCGATGGGCGCGCACCAACGGGCGTCCATCGATCGACAGCGACAGGGTCAGCCTAATTTGGGAGGTTGATCGAGGTCGCGAGGAGGACCCTCGCGGAGGCGGGACGGATGAGTGATGTGCTCCAACCGATCCGTGTCGGGGGACTGCAATTCCAGGCGTTGCTGCACCAGCGCGAGCTGCATGTGTGCGATGCAGCCGCAGGTACAGGGGGACTTGTGCTGGTGCCCCTCATCCCTGTCCTGCGTGTCCGAATCTCCGGACGAATCCGAATGCGAACATCCGACCCCATCATGGACCGCATGGGGCTGTGGCGCCCATCCACTGTGGTGATGATCGCCGTGGGCGTGGTGTCCGGTGAGCAACTGGACCAGGAACAGGACACCGAGCATCAGCACCGCCAATGGGGGGTGGCTGGAAGGGCGACTGATCGCTGGCACTTGTCCCAGAGGCATCCGCGGATTGCATCCCATTGCACCGATTGGCCCGACACCGATGTGGCCACGAAGAGAAGTTTGGAGCAGCGCTTTGCTGTCAATCACGAAAGCTGGTTCCGCGTCAGGCGCCGGGCGCGGTTTGAGCCCTCGACGTGATGACCGCAGGCTGCTGGCGGAGTAGTGGACGGATCAACCTTGCGGCGGAAACCAGACCGACAAGTGTGCACACTAGGCAGAAGAGGAACTCGGGAGTGCGATACAGCCCTCCCACCCCAAAGTATCGGGTGGTGACGAAACCGGCGCCGAACTCGTCGGGATAGATTGTCACCTCGCTGCCGTTCTCGGTCGACGCTGACGGTGATACGGCGCGCACGTCTCCGTCGCGAAGCGTCCCCGGCCCGGCCAGCTTGAATCCCCAGAGCGGAACGCCCTTCTTCAGCGGATCATGCGGCTTCTTACCCTTGCTGACGTAGGAAGGGAAGTCCACCGCGATCAGCGCGGTCCCCGGAAAGGATGGAATTGGCTTCATGCGAGGCGGGGCAGGAAGGGTGAGCATGTTGTCCTTCACGACCGGATCGTCCTCGCGAACCAGCAGGTTCACCGGTCCCACCGGATCCAGGTCCATGAAGTGTGTATAGATCATTCGCACCTTCATGCGGACCTCGTAGTCGAAGACTTCACCCGCTCTACCGTTGGCGCGGAAGAGGCCCGTCCGCGGCTCCACTTTCCGCTGGTCATAGCTCACCTCGCGATAGGTGGCACGCTGAGTGTAGTCGGGGGAGTTGACACGCGCCTTGGCCCGTTCGACGACCGCATTCCGGGTCGCCTCGTCGGGGAGCGACTGGGCGGAAGCGGCAATCGCGCATTGCGACTCGATGACGACCGAGCCGTCCCCGCGCACCGTGTAGCCCTCCTCGATCTCAAGACACCCCGAGAGGAGGCCAAGGCCAACGACAAGCGCTGTCAGCCTTATCATTCGCTCCTCCCCGGCTCTCCCGATCCTCGAGGGAGATAGACTGTATAGACAACGCTTGCGATTCCCCAGGCGACCATCGTGGCGATGAGCCAGAGGAAGGCCAGTTCCCGCTGGGCCAGCGCCGCGTCGTAGCTTGGGGGAAACACGAGGCTGTATAGACAAATAACCGGAAGCAGCAGCAACGCCGAGTAGAGGTACCCCACGGCGGCGCTCCCAAGCAGCATCGACTTCCACCGTAGCGGCTCGGGCGGCGCGTCATCTTGGGACCTTCGCCGAAACACCGTCAGCGTCGCCAGCCAATCGACCACGAAGACCCAGGCGGGAAGTTGATAGAGGAAGAATAGCATCGGTGGCGACTGCGTGAGACCCGGCATTCGTCCCAACGTTCCCTCCAGTGCCTTCACCACCGCGACGAAGCCACCGGTCGCCACAAACAGCGCGCAGGCAATCGATACGACCACCGCCAGCCAGCCGCGTCGCGCCGTCACCGCGAGCGTCCGCGCCATCGCAATCTGCGTCGCGGAGGGGAGCACCGGGATGAAGCCTGCTACTGGCAATTCAGGAGCCCCACCGTCGGCCCCCTCGACCGATTCGACCGCGAGGACTCCCTCTCGCGGAAGACCCTTCCACATGACCAGCGTCAGGGCGCAGGCCGTCACGAAGAACCACTTGAAGAAGATCGAAAGCAGCAATTGGATCGCCCCACCCCACATGCCCGATGGGCTGCCTGGGAGCGTCAGGATGCCAATCGCCGTCATTAGTACGATGCCGACAAGAAACGCGGAGAACGCCACACAGGGCACGAGGCGCTTTGCGTTCAGGGAGGACCAAAAGATCGGCGAGGCGCCCGGCGGGGAGAGGCGGCGCCTGAAGACAAAGGGGAACAAGAGCCTGTCGGCGACCACCAGCCAGATCGGCAGTTGGTAGATGAAGGTCTTCGCCGCCGCGAGGTCGCCGGTCTCGGCTTTGCCGATCCCGAATGCCGACACCATGACCGCAGCCGAAATGCCACAGGCCACCGTCCCGACCATGGCGGACATGCCCATGTACGTAAGGCGCTCCAGCACCGAGGCCAGTCGCTGACCGGCCTCGTCGGAGACACGATACCGGGTCAGCGCCGCGCCCTGCTCCATCAATTGCTGCTTCGCCAGTTGTGCGATCTGCACCGACTGGTGACTGATCTCCTTCACATATTCCGTATTGATGAGGCCTTGGCTGGAGCTACTCTTCGGAGCCAGTTCGGCAGGGGGAGCCGGCGGAATTGCGGCCACGGGCTTGTGTTGCCCGGAACTCGACTGGGGTACCACGGGGGCGGGACGCTCGCCGGGGTAGGCGCCGCGGAACCAGGCCACAAAGGCTCGCCGACGCGCCGCCGTGTTCGTGGCCAGTTCCTGCATCTGCTCGATCAATTCGTCACAATCGGGTTCCTGAAGACGACGTTCCACCTCATCCAGCAGGGAACCACTGATCAACTCGCGATCCTCCGCGCGGGCTGCCTCCAGCAGGCGCATTGCCGCCTCTC
Organism: bacterium; assembly: GCA_016125005.1. Taxonomy (GTDB): domain Bacteria; phylum Sumerlaeota; class Sumerlaeia; order SLMS01; family SLMS01; genus WGMQ01. The sequence continues at coordinate 46,639 of WGMQ01000033.1, forward strand.
CGAGCGCGCGACGCCGCTTGCTCCTCTCGTGACCATCGCGGTGGATCGCCAACGGTAGTCGCGCGGCCTCGCCTGCCATGCGTACTTCGATGCCGCTGGCGCTGTCGGCATCCTCCGGCCGATTCCGGCTGATCCAGTCATCCACGCGTCTGCCCACGAACTGGGCCAGCGTCTCCGCGGTGATGAATCCATTCGGATCGGGCGCAGCCATGCCCGTCAGGCCATCAATGATCGACGACGAAAACACGCCGTTGCGACGCTGGTGGTCGTCATAGGAATACCCCCCGAGCCTGGCGCCGCACAGCACCACTTGGCCGCGCGCCTTCGACACGGCCGCCTGGAAGGCGAGCCCCATCATCGACTCTGCGTCGCGACTCCCGCCGCGCGTCTCCGCCGACAGCCGCTCGCGGCACGCATCCAGGATCACCACGCGGCGTTCCGCGGGCGCCTGGCCGATATCGTCGAAGATCGTGTCCACCCGCAGGCCCGTCTGTGCCACGCGCCGCCGCGAGGAATCCTCCAGCACCAGAAAGTCCCCGCCCTGATCGCTGAAGCCATGGGTCGCCACCGTCAGCAGCAGAAGACCCTCCCGGCCCACATTGCGGACCAGCGTCTCAAGCTCCTCGTACATCTCCGTTAGCCGCGCCGGCTGGACTCGCGCCCCCAGTTCCACCAATCGCTCCAGACGATCAAGGCTCTCCGGCTTTTGCGGCTCACCGGCCAACGCCAGCACAACCCGCTCTGGCAGGATCAGCCCCAGGTCGTGCGAGAACGTCCACGCCAGATCGATGGCATCGTCGACCGCGTAGGGAACCTCCGCCAGTCGATCGTCGCGAAAGCGACGAACCCCAATGAAGAGCCCACAGGACTGCGCGCCATCGAACCCCACGCTGCTGCGCAGTTCCACCGGCACCGGAAGGATTCCGAGGTCGCGGGCCATGACCATTGGCTCCAAGAGGCAAAGTGATTTACCATTTGCAAATCGCTGGGGGCTTAGTCAATGGCGATGATTGATGGGATGGAACATTGCTTGGATAGACCCTATTGTTTCTTTCATTGAACGGGTGGACAGCCTACTCGCCTGAGAAATCCTCCACCGTATAGGTCCTGTCCTGCGTCAGGTCGCCATCACTCAGGGTTGTGCGAAATTTCGAGTCTCGAAGGCTTAGTACCGCTTCGCCCTGGCCGATGCTCTCGACAAGAAACCAGCCGTCCGAATCCGTGCTGCCCGCTCGAATCATAGACTGCATTCCACCGCCGGGAAGCGTGGTCTTGGTGGATACCCGGACGTCTCCTCCGACGATCGGATTGCCCTTCGCGTCGACCAGTCGGCCGCGCAGGGTGCGGCCATTGCTCAATGTCAGATCGCCAAGATCGACGGTCTTCTCGCCACCCACCTCCACCGGACGCTGTTCGATGAATCCCGCGCCATCGAGGACCATCGCGCGCAGATAGTAGGTGCCGGGATGGAGGCCGGAGAACCTGAAGCTACCATCGGGATTCGTCCTTACTTCCTCACGCGCAGGAATCGGGACCAGATAGCCACCCGCCTCAGCCTCGAAGCGATTGGGCGAACTCAACACGACGCCCACACCCGCCGCGGGTCCGCCGCTCTGCGAAACGATGCGCCCTTTCAATTCGGCTCCCTGTCCCAGTAGGATCTTCGGAGTGAATGGCTCTGTGCCATCCAGCAGGAAGAGTTTGGCGCGGTACTCCGGGTAGCCAGGTGCGGAGATTGTCAGCCAGTGGTGCTGTCGACGCTCGACTCCCTCGGCGATGAATATACCGGCATCTGGCCGTGAAAGCTGCGCTGGTGAGGGATCCATGCTCACCGTAAACTGCGAAATCGGTTCACCGGTGGCGAAGTCTGCAACGGAGCCAATCACTGTGTTCGGTTCCCGGATGACCAGCCTGGCCGGTTCAGTCAGCGGAAGGTCGTAGGAATCCTCCCCGGTCATTGTCCCAAGCTTCCCCCGCAGCCTGATCCTATTGGTCGCGACATCCCTGAAGGAAAAGTCCCCCAGTTCGTCGCTGGTAGTGGAAGCGATCACCACGCCATCCTGTATAGACGAAAGCAGATCGATCGTCGCGCCGCCGATGGGGCGTCCATCGATGTCGATCACCTGCCCGGCCAAGGTGTGCGACGGCTTCATGGTGAGAGTGGCAGTGACTTCGGCCGCGCCCGGAGGCAGTTCGCCCGATGCCGCTTCAACCTGCATCATTCCGGGAGCCTTCGCATCGACGCGGAACTCTCCCGCGGTGCGCTGTGGGAATTTGGCGATTCCCGCCTCGTCTGAGCTTTCGACTGCGCTGCCCGGCAACTGAGTCATGGGCCCCTGCTGCACTCGATAGCGCAGCGTCACCTCGGCGCCGGCAACAGGCTTGCCCTCCGTGTCGACCACAAGGACCTCCACGGTGCCAGGCTTGGGGAGCCGAAGGACGATTGGCGCTGGCGACTTCTCATCGACGAGGATTGGGGCGGACCAGCCGAGGATTCTGTCGTCCTTCCTCACGATGAACACGGTGGAGGTATTTGGGAGCACCCGGAACGAAAAGTGACCGTCCTCATTCGTCCGAGGAGCGCGCGAATCCTGTGCGAGGATCGCGAGCGATTCGGTCCTCAGAATCGAGCGAACGTCCAACTTGGCATCGGCAACAGGTAGTCCGTCCGGGTCCTGGATAACCCCCGAGATCATGATCCGGTTTAGCATGGTCACGTTCAGGACTATCCCTCCGGTTTCAGGATCGGACAGCGTCTGGCGAGAGGAAACCTCGAACCCGTCCTTCTCGAAGGACAGGCTCTCGCCGCCACGTCCAATGCCCTTCGAGACAGCAATGCGATAGGTTCCATCGCTCAACGTGACGGCTTCCACGGGCCGGGTGGCTCCCAGCAGGCGGGAAACCGTTCGGTCGAGACGCACCGAAACCCCCTCCATGGGAAGGCCCTTAGTCTTGTCGGTCACTTGTCCGTGAACGACGGACTCCCCGGCCGGGTCCAACTTGATGATGTAGCCTTCGATGTTGCTTGTCGCGCCGAGGTGAACAGGAGATTCTGCCGATCCCACATTCGGGATCAGTGGAGCGAACCCGGCCGCATCGGCGATTATCTTGTAGTCGCTCTCCAGAAGGTTCTCGATCACGAACGAACCGTCCTCTCCCGACCACGCCACGGGATACGGCATGAAGGTCATCATCGCCGATTGCCGCCCCAGCATTCTCACGCGTGCATTGGCGATAGGATGATCGTCAGTGTCCAGAACACGCCCCGAAAACGAAGCGCCCCCATTGGACAAGGCCAGTCGGATTGCACTCTGCCCGGCCTCAAGCTTCGCGATCACAGGCATGTACCCCGGGCGGGTGGCGCACACGGTAGCATCCACCATTCCCAGGCCGTCTATGGTCGCCAGTCCGCGGTCGTCCGTTGTTGCCGTTCGAATGCGGCCAGTCTCGCCGGGCTCCGAAGTGATCGCATTCGGATGAACATAAACAATCCGCGTGCTCGGTAGCGGGTCACCAGCCGCGTCCACCGTCTGCACGGAGAGGATCTGCTCAGCGTCCAAGGCGAAATCCACGGTCTGTACCTGCTCCGCAGGTGGTGGTTCGGCCGTTCTCATGCTTTGTGCGTCAACGATCAAGCGATAGCCCCACTCGTGCTCCGGCGCCTCCGCCCAGACTCCCAGCAGATCATGGTGCGGCGCGATAATCTCGAATGTCCCTGACACCGTGGTGGTTCCGGTGGTCACGAAGTCGTGCTCGACCGCAGCCGCACCCTCCAGTGTGTAACTCAAAGAAGTGATGCGCATGGGCACGTTCGCGAGCGGTTCTCCGGTGACGTTCGATCTGACGGTGCCTTTCAGCACGACGCGCGGCGTGGGTACCCGGGTCTGCTTGGGTGCGACCGGTGTGCTCGACTCCGTCGGGGGAGGAAGCGGCGTCGGAGACGCCTCAGGCTGGGGCGAGGGACTCACGACAACCTTGGCAGGCGTTGCCAGCGGTGGAGTCACGGAAGCAACAATGGGTGGCTGACTCTCTGACTTGCCCAACAAGGCTACTGCCAGTACAAGCGGCACAATCACCGCGGCGGCAAACACCGCGATGATCTTTGGCATGGGCACCACAAGCCGCCCAGCTTCTGAAGTGACCAGCGAGGTGGCCGCTGATGCTCCACCTGCGCCCCAGGCGGTCAGCACCGATGCCGCCTGCAAGGTGCCCGGTGCCGGGATCAGCAGCGCCCCGAGGGCGACCGTCGCCAGCACCTTCTCCACATCGCCCAGTCCTGCCTGACGACAGATCGGCTCCAGCTTGCGACGTCCGTCTCGGATGCGTGTGGCAACGGTCCCCAGCGGAAGCTCCAGCGCCGCTGCGATGGTCCGCTGGGTCATGCCGTGGAAGTAGTGCAACTGGATCGGCAGGCGCTGATCCTCGGGAAGACTCTCGATGATCGCCTCAAGCCGGGTGCGAAGCTCGGCGGAGGCAGCATTGTCGCGTGAATCGGGTCCCGCAGCGGGGAACTCCGGCAATTCTTCCATGATGGCCTCCCGCTGGTGGCGACGGGACCGCTGCTTGCGCAGCCGGTCGGCTTCGAGGACCGCATAACGCGCCAGCGTCTCCTCGGCGCTCGTGGGCAGCAGTACCCCCTTCGCCTCTCGCTGCGCAGCCAACAGCCGGAGCCACGCCCCCTGGAAAGCATCTGCTGCGTCCTCGGGATCTCCAAGGATGCGTAGACAAATCGTATAGACAAGATCGCGATGGGCCTCGAAAAGTGCCGTGAAGTGTGCCTCGCTCGACTCGGCGAAGAACAGCTTCCAGTGATCGGTGACCATTGAACCAACTCCCTCGGGTGAAGTATCCTCATCAAATACGGACACGTCATGGGATTCTGCATTGGATCGGCGGAAAAATCTTTGGCAATGATGGCGAGGCGGCAATATCACCCAACCTTGCAAGGACCCGTGGCCCACCCAGCCGGTTGCCTTTGACGCGCGGTGGAGGGTGGGATTCACTGTTCACAGTAGTTGATTGCAGGAAATGCGAGGTCTCTTTCTTTGTCCCAGCCACAGCAGAAGGTTTCTCCCCAGGTTCCGCCCGCCCCCCCCGGGGTATTGAAGAAGGTCCGCACCGCGCATTTGCTGCAAATGAAGCAGGCGGGGCGTCCCATCACGATGGTGACCGCCTACGATGCGCCGTCGGGCGCGTTGGCCGATGAGGCGGGCATGGATGTCATCCTGGTGGGCGACAGCGTGGGCATGGTGGTGCATGGGATGGAGACGACGCTTCCCGTCACCGTCGACATGATGGTGATGCACACCCAGGCGGTGGCGCGGGGCTCGCACCGGACCCTCATCGTGACCGATCTCCCCTTCATGTCCTATCAGGTGAGCGTCGAGCAGGCGCTCCAGACGGCGGGGCGGATCATGAAGGAGGGTGGCTGCGCGGCGGTGAAGCTCGAGACCGGATCGGAGAGCATCCTCCCAACCGTGCGGGCTCTCGTCGAGGCAGGCATCCCGGTCATGGGCCATATCGGGCTGGTCCCCCAGTCAATCAACGCGCTGGGCGGCTATCGCGTGCAGGGTCGCGACCCGCAGGACGCCGAGCACATGCTGCGTCTGGCCCAGTTGATCGAGGCCGCAGGGGCGTTTGCCATCGTGCTTGAAATGATTCCCGCTCCGCTTGCCGAGCGCATCACGCGGGCACTGCGTATTCCCGTGATCGGCATCGGTGCCGGTCCCCAGTGCGATGGCCAGGTGATCGTGCTGCACGACGTCATCGGCATCACCGAGCACCCGCCGCGCTTTGCGCGCAAGTACCTCGACGGTCGCGCGGGGATTCTCCGTGCCTTCCGCAAGTACGCCCGCGACGTGCGCGAGCGCTCCTTCCCGGGACCCGACGAAACGATCGAGTAATCAGGGCCTTGTCGGGTCGATGTCCACGACCAGGTCTGCCGGCGTGTCCCTCGTGATCGTCACGGAGTTGGAGTAAGTCCCCGCGGCACTCTTCCCTTCCAGCTTCAGGGTGCCTTCCGAGATCGTGCCCAGTTCCAGATGCCCCTGCGCATCGCTGGTGAAGCTACCGCACGGGACCACCAAGGGGAGGGTCGTGGTGATCGTGAAAGTCGTGGGTGTATCCAGCGGCTTGCCCTGCGTCTGGATGGTCAGGCGCTGCGTGCGGGTGCGCGGAGTCACCGCGCCATCGAGTGAGGCTTCCGGAGCCGGATTCTCCGCGTCGACCGTGGTGGCTTCCGTACAGCGGTACTCAAGGCAAGACACGGCAAACAGCGCGCGATAAGTGCCCGGGTCGCTGAGGGCGAGTGCGGTCTGGCCCCGTCCCCTCCATGTCTGCCCCAAACCGATGTCGATCCAGTTCTCGCCGTCCTCGCCCATCGCCTGGAGGGTGAAGGCGGGGTAGTCCGGGTCATCGGGCCTCACCCGGTCCGACCACAACTGGTCGGGAACGACCAGCCAGCGGTTGATGGGGACTGGGATGGTGATTTCCGCCATGCCAGCGGCGGCCTGGTCGGGCGTCACGGTGAACTGCACGGAGGTCCGATCGGTGACCCGTGGCGGACCTTCGCCGACTTCGTCCTCGCCGACGCTGACCAGGAAACTCGGCGCGATGCTCACGTCATAGCCTGCAATCACCACACGCCCGTCATCGTCGGTCACACCTCGGTAGCGATCCGACTGCGTCGCGTGCTCGATCAGGAGTCCCGCCAGCGGGGCGCCGCCTTCACTCGTCACCAAGCGGACTGCCAGATTGACAAGTTGCGCCTCGCGCACATCGATATCCAACGTGCGTTCGACAATCTGACCTGGATCGAGCGTGATCGGCACTGAGTTCACGTTACCCGTGGCACGGTCTGTGAATCGCAACTCCACCTGCGTCCAGGGGTCCAGCATCGGCAGGGCTGTCGCCTGACCGAGCTGAATGATGAGAGGCTCCTCGCCGGAGAGTGCTCCTGCCAACTGGGGAAAGGCGAGTCGCCTGAGGTTGTTGGCCAGGTCATTCTCAGCGATGGCGTTGCGGCGGGGGATGTCTATACGAAGGTCGAACGGCCCCGCGGCGGAGGAGTTGACGGTCAGCACGATACCCGTCATGGCGCGGGGCTTCAGGGCCACGTCACCTTCCCATTCGGTGGGGGTCAGGCGACGCCCATACCACGCGGTTCCCGTCGAAGTTACGCCCACGATCTGTGCGTGGTCGGCACCCTCCACGATGCCGAGTTGGAGCATCGCCGTATAGACAGCATTGTCGCGCACCAGGTTGAGTCCCTTCCACTCGTCCACCACGGGTACGTTGTCCACCAGAAACGCGCCACCATACCAGATGCGCGGCGTGGACTCGCCGGCACCAAGAACCAGGAGGCGGGATTCGGAGGGGCCACCCTGCGTTCTGGCAACCGCGGTGCGCGCGGGCGCGGGCGCTTTGGAGTCGGCGGGAGCGGGGGTTGGGCGCACGGGTGGCTTGGGCTTTGCAGCCATCGGCTTGCCGGGCGCCGCGACCGGAGGCGGTTCGGGCGAGTGAGAGAGAATCTGAACCCCCGCAATCACGGCAAGGATCAGGAAGGCCGCAGCGGCGGCGTAGGGAGCGCGACTCTTCATTCAGAGTGTCCGTCTCGCAGTGGATTTTCCCGAAGGAAAGCAAATCCGGATGGGCGACAGCCAGCGCAATCTTGCGCTGAGTTGCTCGCGCACCTCCCAATCATCCCTTGCCAGTGTGCCCGGTTGCGCGGTTACTTTTCCACAACTTTAGCGCGCCTTTGCCGCCAAGGACGGACGATCCCCGATGGCCTGGACTCCCAAACGCATCGCTCTCCTGTTGATCGATTCGCTGCTCCTCTGCGCCTGCTGGATCATGGCGTACAACCTGCGATTTGCCGAGACCGGTATTCCCCAGAGCGCCACGCTGAACGGCGACGACTACCTGCTGCAAATGAAGCTGCTGGTCGCCCCCGTCGTCATTGTGCATGTGGTCCTCTTTTGGTCGCTGAGTCTTTATCGCGGCATGTGGCGCTACTCGGGGACGACCGAGCTGCGCTCGCTCGCCATCGCGGCGGTGCTTTGGTCGCTTGGCTTCCTTGGGTTTAACGCGTTCCTCTACAATCAGGCGGAGTTCTTCGATCTCCCCCAGCGCTTCCTAAAGGACGGTGCCACGGAGGTCATCCCGATCCCCTTCAGCATTTTGGGGCTCTATGTCATGATGGGAACCTTGGCAACGGGCGGGCTGCGCATGGTGCCCCGCCTGATCCAGGAAGTGGCCAACCGCAACGAAGCGGTCGAGGCTCCCGCCACCATGATCGTCGGGGCGGGTGACCTGGCTGACGGTGTCGTGCGCAACATCCGCCGCGCCGGGAGCCTTGAGTATCGGCTCGTCTGTGCCGTGGCCCAGGTCCCATCGCGCGTCGGCATGAGGCTTCATGGCGTCCCCGTGGTGGGGACCATCGACAAGATTCCCGACGTGCTGCGCGAGAACAAGATCGAGCGCGTCCTCATCGCGATGGACGATCAATCACCCGCCGAGCTGCGTCGCGTCGTGCTCTTCTGCGAGGCGCAGGAGATCTCTTTTCGCATCGTCCCGTCGCTCAAGGACCTCGAATCCGGGCGCGTGGAAGTCTCCAACGTGCGCGCCATCGAGGTGGAGGACCTGTTGGGCCGCGAGCCAGTGCAACGCGACCTGGCCGAGGACCGGAACTATGTCCGCGGGCAGGTGGTGATGATCACGGGCGCCGGCGGCAGCATCGGCAGCGAGCTCACGCGCCAGTGCGCCGCGGCCGGAGCCGTGAAGCTGATCCTCGTCGGCAAGGGCGAGAACTCCATCTTCGAGATCGAGGCGGAGATTCGGCGCGCCTACCCCTCGCTCAATGTCGTGGCCCTGATCGCAGACGTGCGCGAGACCGAGCGGGTCGAGCACATCTTCCGCGAGCACAAGCCCGCCATCGTCTTCCACGCCGCCGCCCACAAGCATGTCCCGCTCATGGAGACCGCGCCGGACGAGGCCATCAAGAACAACATCCTCGGCACCGCCAACGTCGCCATCATGGCCGACCGGCACGGCGCCGAGCGTTTTGTCCTCATTTCCACCGACAAGGCCGTGCGCCCAACCAGCGTCATGGGCGCCACCAAGCGCATGGCGGAGATGATCGTTTTCGCGATCAGCGCCAACAGCCGCTGCTGCTTTCAGGCGGTTCGCTTCGGCAACGTGCTGGGAAGCCGCGGATCGGTCATTCCGACCTTTCGTCGCCAGATCGCCGCTGGCGGCCCCGTCACCGTCACCCACCCTGACGTGACCCGTTACTTCATGACGATCCCCGAGGCGGTCAGCCTCGTACTTCGTGCCGGAAGCCGAAAGCGGAACGGCGCCCTCTACCTGCTCGACATGGGCGAGCCGGTCCGCATCGCCGACCTGGCCCGCAACATGATCTCCCTTTCAGGCCTGCGCCCGGGTGTCGACATCGCCATCGAGTACATCGGCCTGCGCCCCGGCGAGAAGCTGCGGGAGGAACTCCTCACCGAGGCCGAGGGCGCCGAGAAGACCGAGTTGGACAAGATCTTCGAGACGAAGCCCCGCAATGTGCTGGGACTCGACGAGTTGCTGGCCCAGCTCGACCGCTGCCGCGACCTGGCCGAGCGTGGCAATGCCCCCGCCATCCGCGGCTGGCTGCGCCAGGTCGTCCCCGATTATCACCCCTCTGAGGAAACAAGTGAGTTCGAGCAGACCGTCAGCGAGGAAGTGGCCGTGATGACGGCCAACACGCCGCCGCTTCTAGCGCCCGAGGAACTCGAACCGGAGCCGGAACCTGTTCCGCCGACCAAGTCCGTGGGAGAACAGACCGACCTGCTTGATATGCCCGAGGAGGACCCGCTCGCCGCCCTTGAAGCTGCCGTGGCCCAGCCCGCCGACCCCGTCGATGCCCCTCCGGAGGAATCGGCTTTGGGTCCCCTGAGCGAGGAATTCCCCCGCGGATGGAGCGACGAGCCGCTGGTACCGTCGACGGCAGACGAAGCGGTCGAGGAGACGGCCGTTTTCTCCCCCCTCAGCGAGGAAGTACCAACCTCCTGGATTGACGAGTCGGGCGATGCTGTTCCCGCTCCGGTGGAGCCTCTGAAGGAAGCCGACGGGTTGGTTGAATTGGACGAAAAACCAGTTGCTTCCATCGAGCAGACCAGTGCAATCTGCCACTCTACGGAAAATATAGCGGATGAAACCCCGACTCCTCTTGCGCCAGCGGTCCATGCCGCCGAAGTTCCGCCCTTGAGCTTCGATGCCTCCAGCGGTTCGGCAGATGTTTTTGTGACGACACCTGTCGAGGGAGCCGACATCGAAATCGACGCAGGACAACAGGGGGAGGAGACTCTCCTCTCCGCAACCCAGGAAGAGGCATGGTCTGATATGGCAAGGACCCCGATTGTGATCGCTCTGCGCGTCGCGAAGAGCGTCGATACTCAAACCCTCGGACAACTGGTTCAGGTGCTCGGAACGGGCATCGGCCCCGATGACAAGATCGTCTGCATCGGCGAAGCGGCTTCGCTCGCCGGGCTCCCCGCTGGCGTGGCCAGCGTGGCCCGCGATGGGAAGACCGAAGGCGCCGCCTTCGCGGAAGCCGTCGCCCTCGCCCCCAAGGCCGGCATCCTCCTCACCACCAGCGCCGAGGTCATCTTCGAGGCGAACGCACTCGACCTCTTTGCCGCCGCGCTCTCCGGAGCAGGTGCCGTGGCCTACGCGGACTACCGCGAGGACCGCGACGGTGCCACCTCCGACGTCAAGCTCCACGACCACGAAGGCTGCCCGCACGAACGCTTCGAGTTCGGCCCGGTCATCGCCTATCGCCTCGCCGACGTCGCCAAGGTTGGCGGTATCCGCAAGGACCTCAACTACGCGTGGGAGTACGACCTCCACCTCAAGCTCATGGAGCTGGCGGAGTTCGCCCACATCAAGCAGGTCGCCTACACCCGCTTCGTCCCCGTCGTCGTCGACGACAAGGGCAAAAAGGTCTTCTCACCGGGCATGGGTCCCCTCGGCGGCTTCAGCTACGTCTTCTATCCCGCCGACGTGGAAAAGGAAGTCACCTCCGTTTGGGAGGAAGCCCTCAAGCGCCGCGGTGCCTGGATCGATCACCCCGCCGTCCCCGTCAACCACGAGGGACGCGACTACCCGCTCCTCGCCTCCATCGTCATCCCGATCCTCAACCGCGTGAAGTACATCGGCAACGCCATCGAGAAGGTCCAGAAGGGCACCTTCCAGAACTTCGAGATGGTCATTGTCGACAACGGATCCACCGACGGCACCATTGAGGCCGTGCAGGCCATCGCCGCCGCCGACCCGCGCATCCGCCTGCTCCACGGCAAGGGCGGCAGCATCGCCTCGGCCCTCAACGAAGGCATCAAGGCCGCCCGCGGCAAGTACATCTGCCAGCTCGACAGCGACGACGAGTACGCACCCGATTGCCTCGAGCAGATGATCGGCCACCTCGAGTCCCACCCCAACTGCGGCCTCGCCATCAGCTACTACCGCCTCATGGACGAAAACGGCGTCATCATCGACGACGTTGCCCCGATCACCCACAGCGGCTACTCGCGCAACCAGATCCTCCGCCGCGACGGCGGCGGCGCGGTCCGCATCTTCCCGAAGGCCGTCCTCGAGGAATTCGGTTACTACGACGAAGTCCACTACGGCAACTTCGGCGAAGACTACGACATGGTGCTCAAGACCGGCGAGAAGTACGACGTCGACCGCGTCCACAAGGTGCTCTACCACTATCGCCGCCACTCGGATAACACCGACGTGACGCGCGACCCGGCCATGAAGTACAAGAACAAGAATCGCGCGCGCCAGGAAGCCCTCCGTCGCCGCAAGGAAATCAACAAGAAGCTCGGCAAGGCCTGAGTTCAAGCTCGGCCCGGAAAATCAAACTCCCCCGGTCGGTGTCATGCTGACCGGGGGAGTTTTGCATCGGGCTTGTTTCCGCCACGCTTCCCTTGCCGCCGCAGTGGGGTAGGGCTGAGCCTCCAATCAGCAGTCCACCGCACCCCGGAAAGCCATGTCCGAACAACTGACGCCCGCCACCGAAAAGCCTGCACGGAAGAAGTCCTACCTTGTGAAGGACCTGCTTCGGCTTTCCCTCGTGGTGATTCCGCTCATCGGCGTGGGCTGGTGGCTCAACCACCGCTTCCACCTCGATTCCATTCGCACGATGGAGGACCTCCATCGCGCCACGACGGATATTCGCGACACCTTGCATCCCGACGACAGCCTGACAGCCCAGCTTCTCAGCTACTGCTACTTCCTGATCGGCGCCGTCATCCTGTCGACGGTTGGCTGGCCGCGTTGGACAATCTGCGCGCTGGCGGGGATGGTGTATGGCGCGTTCCTCGGCACGGTGCTTTCGACCATCGGAACGGTCGGCGGCGCCGTGGTCTCGTACTTCCTCGGCGGCTCGCTGCTGAAGAGCATGGTGCGGCGCCGCTTCGGCGATCGGATGAAGAGATTCAGCGAGGAACTGCGCAAGGATGGCTTCGGCTATATCCTGCACCTGCGCCTGCTTCCCGGCTCGCCGGGGCTTGTGACGAATCTGGTGGCGGGGGCGTGCCGCGTGAAGGTCACGCACTATACGCTCGCCACGACCATCGGATATATGCCGAAGACGATCATGTTCTGTCTGCTGGCGAGTGGCGCCATCAAATCGAACCCGTGGCAACTTGCCATGGCCGTCGGCATCTACGTCGCGTTCTCCGTCGCGCACTACTACTGGCGAAAGAAGCAGAAGGCCCGCGAAGTTTCGGGCGCAAAGACCGAAGGCCAAGAGGTTCAGTGAGTATGCACAAGCCTGACATTCGCGACTTGCCGGAGCTGTTCGGCGACATCGACATCTACCTCTTTGACCAACTCCAGAAGGGCCGCTTCACGCCGGGCATGCGCATCCTTGATGCGGGCTGCGGCGAGGGGCGAAACTTGGTGTACCTGTTGCGCTGCGGCTTTGACTGTCACGGTATAGACAGCTCTCCACTCGCAATCGAGGTGATGCGCGAAGTTGCCGCTCGTATAGATCGCGGTATCCCTTCCAATCACTTCCGAGTGGAACCCATCGAGAAGATGGAGTTCGTCGACGAGACCTTCGATGCAGTGATCTGCAATGCGGTGCTCCATTTCGCGCGCGACGAAGATCACTGGCGGGCAATGATCGACGAGATGGCGCGCGTGCTGCGACCCGGCGGCCTGTTCTTCGCCCGCCTCATGTCGACCAACGGAATCGAGCAATTGGTGCGTCCCCTCGGCGGACGTCATTTCGAGCTTCCCGACGGCAACACAGCCTTCCTGGTGGACGAGGAAATGATTCTCCGCGCCACCATCGCCATCGACGGCGAACTACTCGAGCCGATCAAGACTGTCAATGTCCAGAATCGTCGCTGCATGACCACCTGGGTTGTGCGAAAGCGCGGGGCGGACTCGATCCAGTGACCCCCCGCTGCACGGTACTGATCGTCACTTGGAATCGCCGTCGCGAGCTGGAACCGGCGCTCGATTCGGTGTTCCGTCAGACCATCGCCGCAGACCTTGAGGTCATCGTCCTCGACAACGGATCCACCGATGACACGGTACGCTGGCTGACCGAAGAATACGCCCATCCCGTGCGGGTCTTCGCCTTCGGACGCAACGTGGGCGCGTGCCACGCGCGTAACGCGGGCCTGCTGCTCGCCAAGGCACCGCGCATCTGCTTCCTCGACTCGGACGCGGAGATCCTTTCGGACAATGCCATCGAACGCTGCCTGGCGGAACTCGACCGTGGTCGTCATCGGGCCGTGGCCGCCCCCATCTGGTTTGATCGAGCCCGCACCCAGCCCTTTGCCCTCGGTGGCTACATCACGCCGGAGGGCCACTTCGACGGCAATCGCACCCGCGCGGATCGCGACGATCCCCACTTTCTGTCCACCTGCTTTTCTGTCTGGGAGCGCGGCCTGTTGCTCGAACTCGGCGGCTTTGATCCGTGGTACTTCTGGGGCATCGAGGACATGGATCTGGCCCTGCGTGCCCACCATCGCGCGCTGCGCGGAGAGACGAAGGGGGCGACACGCTACGCCCTAGTCGACGGTATAGACATCCTGCACGAGATGTCGGAGAAAGGGCGTCTATACGCACCGCGCGACTTCACGCGAAAGTTCCGCGCCGTCGAGAGCCAGCGTCTATACCAAGTGCTTTCGTGGGGCGGACTCGGCGCCTTCTTCCGCGTGCTGCTGACCCAGCCGTTTCATCTGCGCCGCATCCAGGAGCGCGCATGGGAGCGTCGCCTCAATTGGCGGGAACGCTTCGAGGCGCTGGTCTGGTATCCGCTGATCCGGCTCGTTTGTCTGCCGTTGGACCTGGCACGGCAGGGACGCGATCACCTGCGTGAGGTCGAGGTCCCGCCAGAGGTCACTCGGCGTTCCGCCTGAGCCGCACCAGCAGCGCCGAACCTCCCGCGATCTCTTGCTCCGTATAGCCAAGTCGCCTGAGCTCAGCACCCATGCGGTCGCGAATCTGCACGCTGGCACCCAATGGGATATCCACCAGGAACCAGCCCAGTTCATGTCGCGCAATGTCTTCACGCAGGTTCAGGTCCGCCTGCAACGAGATGCGCTGCCGCGCACCGATACCGACCGCCTCGAACTCGCCGGGCCAGAGTCGCTGATCCTTCCACTCATCGAAGGCCGCGGGATCGCGTGAGATGTAGCCCGCCACGATGGGGCGCCCGTGGATCGTCTGTTGGGCCATGTACATGCCTCGGATCTCGTAGGAAAGATGCGGCAGACAAACCACCGCGCCCCCCTCGCGCTTCTCTGCCAGCACATGCGCCGACGCCTGAAGGGTTGGCTCGGTCGTCAGGATGGCGCCCACCTGAGTTTCCGCCGTCACCACCAGCGGGATCAGGATCGCGACCAGAGGGTGCTTGTCCAGTTTCCAGGCAGCGAGCATTTGCTCCAGCCCCCATGCGCCGCCGATTGCCGCCAGCATCGTCCCCAGGAACCCGAAGTGCCAAACGGAGCGCACGGTGCCGAGTCCCGGGACCCAGCTCAGCAACATCCCCGGCATCGGGAATCCCAGCGGTTCGGGATTGATCGTGCCCGGCGTCCCTAGCTTGAGCCAGGGACCCATCGATAGGAGGAAAAACACCGTCGCGCCAAGTGCCAGCAGAACCATGCGACGCGATCGCAATCGCACCGCCGCCAAGGCCATCGCAGCGGTCAGCAGGTACCCGGGCAGGTACCAGGTTTCCGCGCGATACAGCATCCCCCATGGTGTCGTGTCATCGACGCCTGCCAGTGCCATGCGGATCCGCGGATGGATGAGGAACTGCCAGACGTCCGCCGCGTTGGCGGCCTGCGCGTCGCTTCCGAATCGGGGAGGCGTTCCCGCCGCGTGGAGAATCCACAGCATCAGGATCGCTGCGGGCGCCGCCACCAGCGCGGCAACGAGTGTCCTGCGGAAAAACCGCCAACGGGCCTCGCCGCCGTCCACGACCAACACGCCGACGCAGAATCCGACGGCGAGCAGGGCACAGCCCAGCGCGTGGAACTGGGAACTGAAGATCGTCGGCCAGGCGAGCGCCCCAAGCGCCAGCACCGACCATCGCCGCGACTCGTCGCTGCGCAGTCGTACCAGCAACACGAACGTCGCCAGGAAGAAGAAGCTGCTGAAGATGTTCAGGTGATGCGCCTCGGCCAGGCGATAGCCATGCAGCGTGATCGCCGCGCACGCCGCCGCCGCCCCCACCTCACGGCATCCGATTGCCCGCGCTGCTTCCCAAGCCGCCCACGCTGTCAGGTACGTCGCCAGCAACAGCGCCAGCGCGTGCTGCCCCAGCACACCCACTACCGGCTGAAGCGGCCAGAGCAGCAGCCCGTAGCACAGGTCGAGCGTATGCCACGCGAGTGAAGCCCCAACGGGATAGAAGATCGCCGTCGAGTGGAAGAACCCATCGTGCGAAGGGATCGTGTCGACACCGATGAAATGGCTGTTCAGCACCCGACCCACCCACCAGAGATTCCACTGGGTCTGCGCCGGATCGGCGAACGTGTCCGATACCGGTGCCTCGCCAAAATGCAGGATCAGCGACGGTCCCAGCAGGAACGTCAACAGGGCGAAGT
This sequence comes from bacterium, assembly GCA_016125005.1. Lineage (GTDB taxonomy): Bacteria > Sumerlaeota > Sumerlaeia > SLMS01 > SLMS01 > WGMQ01. The sequence goes on from WGMQ01000033.1 coordinate 62,754, forward strand.
AGAGATGGGGAACGAGATAGCGCCGACCCACGGTAACTCCTGTGGCGGGATCAAACGCAGTCGCGTGGTACGACTGCAACCGGCAAACGCGGGCGGTCTTCCGTCCACAGTCAGCCACGGTGGCGGTTACCTCATGTTGTTACCGGTTGCCATTCCGACACACGCCCGGCCTATCGTTGCATGCAACTTCTGCAGGACCGTGGGGGAGAATACTGTGGGCCGTCTCTGGGGGCTCTTGAGGGAGTGGCGAACCAATCCGCTGGTCGTCTATTACGACCCGCGCCGCCGCAACATGGCGGGGCTGGCTTTTCGGCTCACCGAGGGGTTCGGCATCGTCGGGCTCGTGTTTCTGGTGATGAGCTTCGCGCTGGAGTCCCGCGGAGCCTTCGGGCAACCGGACGTCACGAGCCTCCTGATGATGGTGCCTCTCTCGCTCGCGCTTGTCGTCGTCCTGCTCTTCGTGGCTCCGGGACCATGGACGAAGGAGCGCAGCATCGACCTGCGCCTCACTGGCGTGTCTGGTCCTGAGGTCGCCTTCGGCTTCCTCTTCTGGCCCGCGATCTCGCTCGTTATCGCTGGCTTGGGTAGTGGGATGCTGCTGGCGGCCATTGAGGTCGACTTCTATCGTTGGGATTTGCTGTCGACCTGGCTTGAGGTCGCCGAACTGATGGCCACGGGAATGCTGGTCTGCCTGTGTCTCGGTGGCTTCACTTTGGAGTATTGGTTCAAGAACTCGGCGTGGCGCTGGGTGGCGTTGGTCCTGGCGCCTCTCAAGTTCCTTTCCGGGTTCGTGCTGCTCAACGCCATCCGAATGGTGACGGAAAAATGGCTTTCCGATGGGCAGGTCCGACTCCTTGTGCTGGTCCTGTTGGCCCTCTGGGCGGCCAGTCGCCTCCACTTGGCGCTCACCGCCGCGGGTTGGCGGATTCTCGGTGCTGGCTGTGCCGGTGAGGAACTACTCCGCCACCACTGGCGCACGCGCGAGCGAACCTTCACCAAGCTTCCCGGCAGGGGTTGGCCTGAACGCGGTCGATTCCTCCGCGCGTCGCTGCTTTCCGTCACGACTTTCACCGTCGTCCTGTGCCTGCTGACATTCATGGCAGCGGGGCTTGGCTATCGCCTCGCGACCGTCGGACTGGAGAATACGGAATACCCCTATCCGACGCCCACGATCAGCCAGCGTACCCTCTTTCTGGCGATTGAGTTTGCCATGCTAACAATCCCCCTGGCGGCATGCGTCGCCGCATGGATCGCTTCGCTATGGAACCGAGGGCGGATTCCCGCTCTCTCAGGTGGAGCCCTCGTCTCGAACCTGGTACACACGCTACCGACGACTCTCATTCTCGGTTGCGCGGTGGCTTTCATCGTCCTCCCGTTGTCTCACGATCCGTTCAACGACATCTGGCCTTGGGTGACGTTGACAGGGTTCATTGCCGCGATTTACTTCCTGCTGGCACTCTCGATCCAGCTTCTCGCACCGCTCCGCGGCCGCCTCCTGGTTAGCGCCGTCCTTTGCCTGGCCAGCTTCGGAGCGGTCCACAAACTGGGTGATTTTTCGCAGGCCTTCTACGCCCCCTCCGACGCAGAGATTCTCCTTCTGATCTTCGTTGCCGTTGCGCTCCTCTTTATCGAATGGACCCACCTCCGTGTTCATCGTCTTGAACTGGCCGACGTGCCGCTGGGGCGCATGAACATCGATCCGAAGACCGACGAACCCATTGCCTCCGAGGCCCTGCTCGACGAGCTGGCGGCGAAAGGCTGAACGATGCTGCGGGAACTTTGGACTCTCTGGAAGGAACGCCGCGAGAACCCCCTCATCGCCTACCACGACCCGCGTCGCCGCAACATGGCGGGGCTGGCGTTTCGGCTAGGGGAGATCTATGTCCTCCTGAGCCTGTTGGTCTTCGTCCTGACCATCGTGTTCAACGTTGAGTGGTACTATGTTCGTCGTGGCGGATGGAATCCGAGTCTCGCCATGGTTGTCTGGGGTCTCGCGGTCGCCATCCCCACCTTCTTTCTTGGCGTGGCGCCGGGCCCTTGGTCGCGCGAGCGCAGCATCGACCTCGTCCTGACGCGCCTCAGTGCCCGGGAGATCGCCTTCGGATACCTCTTCTGGCCCCTGCTGCTGCTCACCGCGATGGGAATCAGCACGGGACTTCTGTTGGCTACCTTCAACATCGACTTCCTCGGCTCGCCTCCCCTGTGGAGTGCCCTCCTCATCCTCATCTACACGCTGGTGGGGCTGGGCCTGACTTTCTCCATCGGGATGTTCACGCTGGAGCACTGGTACAAGAACTCGGCGTGGCGATGGGCGGCACTGGCGGTCGCTCCCGTGCGGTTCGGACTGGGGATCGCGTGCATGTACCTTGTACTCGAAATGGCCCCGCGATGGCTGAGCAGGAACGATTGGCCATACCCCGCGCTCGCCCTCCTTCTGGTCCTCTGGGGAGCAGGTCGTGCCTCCATCGCCCTGTCCGCCGCGGGATGGCGGATCCTTGGGGTCGCCTCCTGTCCGGAAGGGGTCTTGCATTCCCACTGGAGGACCCGCGAGCGGGCCTTCTCCTTGTTGTCCGGCAAGGGACGTGACGCCGTGCATCGGTTTCTGATCTCCGCGATCATCCCCGTGACGGGCTTCACTCTGGTTGTCTGCTTCGTGGCGCTTGCTGGGGGCGTGATGGGGTTCTTTCTCACCGCCACCAGCATAGATCCTTTCGGCACGGGGATAGCACGCCGGCTGAATCAGCTTGAGCAGGCTGCATTCGCTGCTGGGATGATGATCATGTCCCTCCCATTCGGAGTGGCTCTGGCGACCTGGATTATCTCGCTTTGGAACAGCGGGCGCATTCCCATGCTGTCGGGGAGAGTATTTCTGGGGAGCCTTGTCTATACACTGCCGACCGCTGTGCTCTTCGCCCTGGGGCTCATCCAATTTGGGGCCGCGCGGGGATTGCTTCTCATGTCGGACTTTCACCGGATTTGCGGGCTCACGACTCTGGTCGTTTTCATGCTGTCGAGGTTTCTGCTGCTCCTGATGATTCCGCGCAAGGGGCGCCTTGCGATGACTGCGCTCCTCTGCCTGGCCAGCTACAGTGTGGCCACCCAGATAGATCAGATGCTGGCAGAACTCATCTTCACGTCGCTGGGCTTACCGACGCTCTGCTTTGTCTTCGGTGTCGCTGCGTACCTGCTCCTCGAATGGGCCCACTTCCGTGTTCATCGTCTTGAGCTTGCCGACGTGCCGCTGGGGCGCATGAACATCGATCCGAAGACCGACGAACCCATTGCCTCCGAGGCCCTGCTCGACGAACTGGCGGCGAAAGGATGATGAGATGACTCCCGAAATGCGCGCGGCGTGGCGCGAGCGGCGCGACAATCCGCTGATCGCTTATCTAGACCCGCGGCGAACCGTCCTCGGGTGGCTGTGCCGCCGCGGCTGCGAGGCTCTGGGTATCCTCGGCACGCTTGCTCTCGTGGCGTTCTGTTGGATTCGTCCAGACCACTGGTTGTTCCATGACGATGATGTGGGGGGATTCATCATCGCAGCCACCATACTCGGTCTGCCATTGCTCGTGCTCTTCATGTTTCCCCGTCCGTGGGAACACGACCGCTTGCGCGAACTGCGACTCTCGCTCCTGTCACGCGAGTCCATCGCGCTCGGATTCTTCTACTGGCCGGTCAGGAACGTCGCGTGGCTATCGGTGGGCTGTGCGTCCCTCCTCTCGCTGGTCGCATTTCGCGCTCGCGAGATGCCGCTGATCCTGCCGTTGCGATGGCCCTTCTTCTTTCTGGTCGGCATGTGCTACGGGCTAATGTGCATCCAGGTAGCCTCGGGTCGGTCACTGGCAAGGTGGCTGTCGATGTTCTGGCTCCCGGGTATCGGACTTGTTCTGTGGTTGCTGCTGATGTTCTTCATGTTGTTGGTGCGCGAGTCCGATTCCGTGGGCTGGATGTGGGGGCTTGCCATCATTACAGGACTTGGAGCCTCTGCGGCGCTCTGGCTGGGCACCATGCTCCGCACGGGCGGGGAGATAATCCTCCATCGCGCCGACCCGGAGGCTCACCTGCGGGGTAACTGGATCCGGCCTCCCCGGCTCGAGCCTCGGGTTAACGTATTTCAGTTCCTCGGCGCACCAGTCTTCGTCGGCGCGCTGCGCCTTGTGATGGCGTACTTCGGCGTGCTGCTCGTCACCCTCGCGCTCATCAAACTCGGCCAGTCGAGGGTGACCGATCCCGGCAACCTTAACGTCGCTCTTCGCAGCGAGTTCTTCGCAGCGCTCATCATCCTGCTGGTTACCGTGCCGCTCAGGCTGGGCATCTCGCTCGTGATCGCAAACCGATTCCTCGGCGGAGTCCCCCTGCGAAGCGGCGCCTTCCAGTCCTCGCTGTTCGTGCTTCTCCTCCCTCTCGTCGCGGTCGATACGGCGGTGATCGTCCTGCTGTCGCTCCGGATGGATATTGGCAATGATCTCGTGGAGTGGCTCGCCATCTGGGGACTTCTTCTCTTCCCGCTCGCCGGATATCCCGCCACGGCGCTACCGCTTGCCATCGGCGCCGGACGGAGCATCCGCGCCTGGCTGGCGATGGGCCTGATTCCTGTCACCTCGCTTGTTCTGTTCGTGATCTGGCCCGGGAAGCATGACTTTGCTCCCGACTCGGGCATCGGTCCGGCGTTCTGTTTCTGCGCCTGCTTCTGGACGGCGAACGTCCTGCTGATTTCCTACTGGCCTCTGGTCACCTGGTGCCACCGGCGCGTCATGCACCCGGTCCCGTTGGGCAGGCTGACGACCGATCCCGATCGCTCAGGGCCGCATGTGCCCGACCAGGTGGTCGATCAATTCGCTCTCAGGGGATAACTTCCCGTCGCAAATCGGACAATTGCCGGGGGCAATTCCCGGTTTCCCTGACTTGCTTTTGTGTGAAGGTCTGTTCATTCTACCAACAGATACCGCGGCACGGGCCACCGGCCCAACGACTTCGGTCGGCCGCGCGGGCGTCACGCCCGGAGAGCCAGCGACACCACTTCAAGGCGACTCGGCAACGAGGACGACCGAGGAGTATCCGGTGCCGATCCCGGGACAGCCCCTCCTTCCTTGACGACACCTGTCGTTCTCCCGCGCGGGACCGGTTCACCCCGGTCCCGTCCCGCCATTCTAGGAGCTACTTCATCCTGCAAGTGCCGCGTTGGTCCCGGTTGTTCCCAAACGCGAAAAGGCCCGGTTCCCTTTCGAGAACCGGGCCATCGTTGCTTTCACGCGTGGAGCGGGTCGTTTCGCCGGGGGGCGAATCGACTCAGTACATGTCGCCGCCGCCCATGCCGGGGTGGCCGCCGGGGGCGCCGCCCTTCTTGTCTTCCTTGATCTCGGTGATCAGGCACTCGGTGGTGATGAGCAGGCCGGAGATCGAGGCAGCGTGCTGCAGCGCGGAGCGGGTCACCTTCTTCGGGTCGATGACGCCGGCCTTGACCAGGTCTTCGTACTTGTCGGTGGCAGCGTTGTAGCCGATGTTGCCCTTCTCGGTCTTGATTTTCTCGACAACAACCGAGCCCTCGACGCCAGCGTTGGCGGCGATGAAGCGGGCCGGGGCCTCGATGGCCTTGACGATGATGCTGAAGCCAGCCTTCTCGTCACCAGCCAGGTCGTTCTTGATGGCCTGGGCGGCACGGATCAGGGCGACGCCGCCGCCGGCCACGATGCCTTCTTCAACGGCAGCGCGGGTGGCGTGGAGCGCGTCTTCGACGCGGGCCTTCTTTTCCTTCATCTCGACTTCCGTGGAGGCACCAACCTTGATGACGGCGACGCCGCCAGCCAGCTTGGCGAGGCGCTCCTGGAGCTTCTCGCGGTCGTAATCGGAGGTGCTCTCCTCGATCTGGCGCTGGATGAGGCGCTTGCGGCCCTCGATGTCGGCGGTGGAGCCGGCGCCTTCGATGATGACGGTGTTTTCCTTCTCGATCTTGACGACCTGGGCGCGGCCGAGGTCCTCAAGGCGGGTGTTCTCGAGCTTCAGGCCGGCGTCCTCGCTGATGACCTTGCCAGCGGTGAGGATCGCGATGTCCTCGAGCATGGCCTTGCGGCGGTCGCCGAAGCCGGGGGCCTTCACGGCGCCGATGTTCAGCACGCCACGGAGCTTGTTGACGACGAGTGTGGCCAGGGCCTCGCCTTCGACGTCCTCGGCGATGATGACGAGGGGGCGGCCCGACTGGGCAACCTTCTCGAGGACGGGGAGCAGGTCCTTCATGGCGCTGATCTTCTTGTCGAAGATCAGGATGTAGGCGTCCTTGAACTCCGCGACCATCTTCTCGCTGTCGGTGACGAAGTAGGGGGAGAGGTAGCCCTTGTCGAACTGCATGCCTTCGACCAGGTCCAGCTCGGTCTGGATGCCCTTGGCTTCCTCGACGGTGATGACGCCGTCCTTGCCGACCTTGTCCATGGCGTTGGCGATCAGCTCGCCGATCTCGTTGTCGCCGTTGGCGGAGATGGTGGCGACCTGGGCGATCTTCTCGTGCTCGCGGGTGTCGATCTTGATCTTGGCGAGCTCGGCGACGATAGCCTCAACGGCCTTGTCGATGCCGCGCTTGATGCTCATGGGGTTGGCGCCGGCGGCAACCAGCTTGATGCCTTCGCGGTAGATGGACTGGGCGAGGATGGTGGCGGTGGTGGTGCCGTCGCCGGCGATGTCGCTGGTCTTGCTGGCGACTTCGCGAACCATCTGGGCGCCCATGTTCTCATAGGGATCCTCGAGCTCGATTTCCTTGGCGACGGAAACGCCGTCCTTGGTGATCGTCGGGGCGCCGAACTTCTTGTCGAGGACGACGTTACGTCCCTTGGGGCCGAGGGTCACCTTGACCGCATCGGCAAGCTTGTCGACACCGCGGAGCAGGGCGGCGCGGGCGTCTTCGCTGTACAGGAGCTGCTTGGCCATCTTTGATTTCTCCTTTGAGATTTCTTCGGTAGAGGGAGTAGGTGTGCTGGAAGGTTACTTCGTGACGATCGCGAGGATCTCGCTCTCGCGGACGATCAGGTATTCCTTGCCATCGATCTTGATGTCGGTGCCGGAGTACTTGCCGTAAAGGACACGGTCGCCAACCTTGACCACCAGCGGGGTGACCTTGCCGTCATCGGTGCGGGCGCCATCGCCAACGGCGACAACGGTACCTTCCACCGGCTTCTCCTTGGCGGTGTCGGGGATGATGATACCACCCGTGCTCTTCTGCTCGGTCGGCTCATAGCGCTCCAACAGCACGCGGTCGTGAAGTGGCTTGATCGACATGTGCATGACTCCTTGTAGGTCTAATGGTTTTTTCACCGGAGCTAGATCAGGCAAAGCAGGTGCCAGATGCCTTTTGGGCAGCGTGGGATAAGATAAGTTTAATGAAATCAGTGCTTATTCCCCAGAGCTTCAACCTGTATTTTTGCGAAAGTGGCGCATTATAATACAGTAGCGCCACAGGGGGACGCTTCGAGCGGGTTTCCCGGTTACAGGGTCAGCGCGCCGGCACGAAGAGCTGCGGCGCCTGATAACTCACGCTGCCGTGGATTGGCCCCTGGCTCCAGTTCGGCGTCACGATCAGATGCGGCTCCACCTTTTCCACCGAGTGGTCCTCGAAGACGATCGACGGCCAGATCGGCCCAAGCGTCGTCGCGGGCAGGCGCCCGCGCACCAGGTCGGTGCCAAATGTCCTCTTGTCCTTCATCCAGTGAAGCCGCGGACGGACCTGATGCAGCGCCAAGTTGTCGACTTCGATGGGCATGATGGCGATCACGACCGCGCCGGGCGGGAAGTCCGGCATCGGCGTGCTGTCGAACACTCCCTCCAGAGAAGACGAATCGGAGTCGTGCCACAGGCGATAGTGCGGTTCCGCCTTCATGAGCGTCACGCGTTCGTTCCAGCCGGGAGTCTTCTTGATCCAGCCGTCGGCACCCGCGGTCCCCTCCTGACGGACAATGTCCGTTGCGATGGGAGCCAGCTCGGTGGGGGAGAGCAGGTTGCTGCTTCCCTCCGCGGGGCGGAGCTGATGAATCTGAATCCAGGTGTTGGGTTCTCCCTCGGCGGGGGCGGGCACCACGCGCGGGAACCACAGGTGCAGCGTCGAGCCTTCGGCCGCGGAGGAGAGGGCCGCGGCGGGCACCCGCAGTTGCACGCGATCCGGGGCCTTGGCGGGAATCCGCCAGGCCAGCGGTGCCTGTGTCTCCGCGACACGCGCCGTGACCCAGCGATCCTCGGCGCGTCGCTCCATCAGTTGCAGGTCCACGGCCACGTCGCTCTCCGCCGGGCGCAGGAACCACGAGGCACCGGCCCCAGCGCGCAGCCCGAACATCGGCGTTCCTGTCTCATCCAGCCGCCGCTGCGGTGCGTAGAGCACCGAACCGGGGGAGAACGCGCGAATGGCGTCGGCGCCGGGCATCGGTAGCGTGCCGAACGCCGCGATGTCCGGCACGCGGCGCAGCACCAGCGAGCGTCCGACTCCCTGGAAGTCGCGCGCCACGAAGCTCGGGTAGAACGCCACTTCCTCGCACGCCGACCGGGAGAACTGGTGGTAGTCGACGTTCATCTCCTCGTCCTTCCACTCCAGCTCGAGCGTATAGACACGACCCGGGTTGCGCGCCGCGAGGAACAGCGCCTGGCTGGCCGCGTTGCGCGAGGACGGTTGCGCGTCCCCCAGCCAGCGGTAGTCGCGTTGCAGCGCGGGACGGCGCTCGCCGACCGAATCGAAGGCCTGCGTCAGGAAGATCGGACGCGACCCGATGATCGCATTGGGGGGGAGTTTATCCGCGATGGCCTCCATCGCAGGCACAAGCGGCTGGTACTGGCCCGTGTAGTAGATCGCGGCCCACGGCAGCACCCGGAGGCCATACAGCAGCACCGTGGCGCCGCCAAGCACCACGAACGCATGACGGGGGCCGGTCGCCTTCAGCACGGCGACGGCCTGCGCCAGAAGAACCGCCCACAGTAGCAGCAGCGGCCCCAGCGCGAAGATCAGGTAGCGTACCTGAAACAGTACCAGGAAGCCCGGATACACCGTGAAAAACCCGAGCGGCATCACGAGCATGAGTACCGTCACCAAGGCGACGCCGCGCAGCGGCCCACCCGCGCGCAAGCCGATCCACGCGCCCCATCCGGCAGCCAGCGACACTACGAAAGCCGTCAGGTAGTCGAGCACCGATTCCTGCAGGAAGGCGCCAAAGAAACTCGTCGGCACGCGGAACGGAATCCAGCCCTCCAGCACGCTCTTGGGGGCGTGCGGGGCACCGGCAAAGTCGAAGGTCGCGACCTTCGCGGATACCACATACCACGCGGCACCGCCCACGACCGCGGCGACCACCGCCGCGATTGCCCAAGGGCGCCTGGCATTGGCCGAACGCTGTGCCGCGCCATGCACCATCGCCAGCACGCCCGTCAGCGCCATTGCCACCGCGGCCACGATCTCGAACGGATGGGCCCCATAGAGCACCAGGATGAGCACCACCAGCAATGTCACGATCCCGGCGCGCCGCGCCCCCCACGTCCGACCGAGCCAGAACTCACCAGCGGCGACCGTCGCGGCGGCTCCGCCGAGGAACAACCACGCATAGTGGTTGCCGTCCTGCGCATAGGTGATCGCCATCGGGTTGACCAGGAACAGCGCCCCGAAGGCCACGGCCACTCCGCGGCCCAGCCGGTGCCACGCCCAGAGGAACAACCCCAGCCCCGCCGCCAGCATCGCCACGGCAGATGGAAGCCGCACCACCCACGCGGCATCGCCTCCGCCGGTCAGCATCGAGGCGATCCTGATTCCCCAATAAGTGACCGGATGACCCGGCAGCGTCGCCTGCCCCACGACGTCCGCATAGTCGCGATTGAAGACCTCGTCGTTCCAAAGCGACTGGCGACCCAGGTCGACCAGCCGCGTGACGACAAAGCACGCCATGAACAAGCCCACGGCCAGACCGAGCTGGGAGCGTTGCGAGGTGAACGGCGTGTGTTGCTCAGGCATCGGGGCCACTCTTGCGGTATCCATCATAGGGCTTTCACCGTGCAATTGATGCAGTCCATCCGGACACGCTACGTCCAAAAAAGAACATCACCACGGAGTCACGGAGACACGGAGAAAAGCGTGGCGCGAATCGATCTCAGCTCGCTTGACGGCCAACTTCTTGACTGATGTCGCCTCGACGGCGATAGTCTTAACTCTCTTAAAATCAAGAATAAACCCCCTTTTCTCCGTGCCTCCGTGTCTCCGTGGTCAGCACATTCGGTAAAAGGTCCCGGCAACCGCTTAGTCCTGAAACTCCGGCAGGTTCTTCTGGTCGGGCGGAGTAGCCTCCGCCGCGGAGGCTGGTGCCTGGAGGTTGCGGCGCTTGCGGGCCAGTGCCCGGGCGTACTCCTGCATGTCCACATGCTGGTCGTGATGATCCACGATTTCGGCGCCCAACAGGTCCTCCAGGACGTCTTCCAGCGTGACGACACCTTCCATGCCACCGTGCTCGTTGGTGACGATGAACAGGTGGGTGCGGCCTTCGAGGAACCGGCGCAGGATTTCGTTGCCGCGCATGGTCTCCGGGATGAAGGCGGGTGGGTGTCCCAGGCTGGAAAGCTTCGTCGACTCGATTTCCTCGTCGCTCAGTGTCAACAGCGCATCGAAGACCTCGCGGCGATAGACCAGACCCACCACGCGGTCCGGATCGTTGTCCTTGCACAGCGGCAGTCGGCTGTGGGTCCAGTGCTCCGAGTGGGCCGTGACCATCGACAGGGGCAGTTCCGCAGGGAGGCGATAAACCACGGTACGCGGGGTCATCAACTCATGGGCCGTCTTCTCGTTCAGGCGCAGCGCGTTACGGATCCAGATCTCCTCCTCGGGGATCAGGGCCCCTTCCTCGACGCCGATCCGGGCCAGTTCCACGATGTCCTGCTCCGACACCGTGGCCTTTTCCTCGCCTGCGGCGCGGATTCGTTTCGTGACGTAGTTGCTCATCTTCACCATCGGGTAAAGCGCCACGATCAGGAACTGAATGACGACGGCCACGCGCGGGGCCACCACGTCGGCATAGATCACGCCGAGGGTCTTCGGGAGGATCTCCGAGAAGAAGAGAATGATCAGCGTGAAGACCACCGCAAACGCGCCAACCCACGGCGAGTCGGCACCGAAGTGGGCTGCCACCAGGGCGCCCACCAAGATACCACCAACGGTGTTGGCGATCGTGTTGAAGGTCAGGATCGCGGAGATCGGCTCGTCGATCTTTTCGCGCAGCTTGAGGAGCAGTTCCGCCCCCCGCACCTTTTGCTGCACCAACGTCTGGATGCGGCTCGGCGGAATCGAGTAGAGGGCTGCTTCCATGAGGCTGCACAGGAAGCTCACGCCCGAGGAAACGGCCATTGCCAGCAGGATGATCAGCATGGTGGGCGCCGCTTTCGCGGTCGTGGCTGGTCGATACCCGATTTACTGTCGGAGGAACTCATGGCTCGCTTCAGAGGAAGATCTTCAGCACATCGTTGAAGGTGACCAATACAAAAAAGACCATGAGGAAGATGAACGCCCCGTTCAGCAACGGAACCAGGAACCGCGGGGGCACCGGGCGGCGGAAAATCGCCTCGTAGATCGCAAAGCAGATATGACCGCCGTCGAGCACCGGGAGCGGCAGGATATTCATCACCGCCAGGGCCACATTCAGCATGATCAGGAACTTGAGCCAGTCGTTGAAGCCCTTCTGCGCCTGCCGGTAAGCGACCTGCGCGATCGCGACAGGGCCTCCCAGCTCGCGGCGCACCATCCCGACGTTTCCGCCCGCCAGGTTACCACCAAGGCGCTTCAGGTTCTGCACATAGGCCACGGCGAAGTTCCAAGTGCGCTCGGGCGAGCGCGCCAAGGCCTCGCCAAAAGGCTCCTGAATCAGTTGGCGATTGCTGTTTCCTGGTACGACGCCGATCAAGCCCGCCCCTTTGTCCTCGGGGTCGGGGCTCACGGAGGGGGTCACCTTGACCACGACCTGATCTTCGCCGCGTACCACGCCGAAGGCCAGTTCTTTCCTAGGTGAGGCACGAACAATCTCGCGGAATTGGTACCAGGAGGCCATCGGCACACCATCGACCGAGACGATCGTATCGCCTCCTTTGATCCCCGCCTTGTCGGCCGCATCGTTGATGATCACCGCCTCAATGTAGGCGGGCATGTGGAAGAATACACTTCGGAAATCTTCTCGGAAACCATTGTCCTGCGATAGCGATGGCATCGTGATCGCGAGGTCGAAGCGATCCGTTCCCGTCCGGGAAAGCGTCAGCGTGTGGCTTGAGCCTTCATCCGCACGCGTCCAACTCGCGCTCAACGCCATCAACAACTCGTCGGCGTTGGCAACCTTGGTCCCATCGACGGCGACAACCTTGTCGCCCTTCTGGATCGGGGCATCGGCCCAGCGGGAAGTCGGAGCCACCCAGGACACTTCCGCGTCAAACGGCGCGCTCTCGTTGGTGCCCCGCGTGTAGAGCGCCGTGATTGCCAGCATCGCCAGGATCATGTTCATGACCACGCCGGCGCCGTAGATGATGATCTTCTGCCAAAACGGCTTCTTGTACAAGGCCGCCATGTCTTCCAGCGCCTGGCCGGAAAGGGACGCGCCGGAATCGGGACGCGGCGGTCCGTCGATGCGTGCGCTCGAGGCGGGCACCGTGTCCTTTTCCTCTGGCGGCCCGTCAAGGTAGCGTTCGATGTCCGGGTGGATGGTCCCCTGCATCTTCACATAACCACCCAGAGGTACCAGCGAGATGCCGTAGGTGGTTTCTCCCCAGCGCCACTCCACAATACAGCGGGGCATCCAGCCGATGGCTTCCTTGTCGAAGCCGATCACAAAGCGTTCCACGGGGACGCCGAAGGCCTTGGCGGCAAGGAAGTGTCCCAACTCGTGGACGAAGACGGCGAGGCCGAAGGCCACAATGAATCCAAGGATGCCGACCAGGATCAATCCGATCTGGTTCAGCGACAACATTCCGAGCATCAACCCGGCATTTTCGACGAACGGCAAGGGGGACTCTCCCGCGAGTGGATGGTGCCGCGCGCGAGCGTCACACCATAGGTGCGCATTAGCCTGTTCCCTGCCAGACACGGCAAGCCAAAAGCGGGCGGGAACAATCGTGCGTGACAACGCTCGACCGAGGTTTCATGCTTCCCTCCAGATCTGGTATGGGGGCGTTGCGGAACCATGAAGTACATTGCGACTCTGTTGATTGTGGTGGCACTTGTCATTGGTGCCTTCTGGTGGTTGGGGCAATATCAGGAAAAAAATCCCGGACCGCCTCCGCCGCGCTCTCCGCAACCGACTCCGGCGCCCTTCCTCCAACGTATCCAGTCGATGGCACCGGTGGTGACGCCCACACCGGCCCCGGTTCGGCGCACCCAAGGATACGCCCCGGCGGCGGCCCCGGCGGCCGTCTCCAACCGCCCCAAGGTCGAGGCCGCGGCTCGCCAATCCAACGTCCGGATCGTCTCCTTCAACGAGGTCGGCGGCACCATGACCGTCAGCCTCGAGTGGATTTCCGATAACGCCACCCAGGGCGGCGATTTTCTCGATGCGATGATTCGCCTCGGAATGCGGGATTTCGATGAACTGGGCAAGGGACAGGTCAACCGCGGCGGTCGCCGCGTCTTCGTTGCCACCTACCGCCTGAAGATGTAACGATTACAGTGCAGTTTGATTTCGCACGTCACGGCGTGCAGGCGGCTTATTGCCTGCGGGGCTGGAGACAAAAGAAGAGGGGGCGGTGGCACCAGCCACTGCCCCCCTCGCTTGGTTGTGACTTTGAACTGATTACGGCGTCGGGAAGTCGTAGCTGCTGACCGTCACGCCTTCGAACACCACAGCGCCCTGAGCCCAGTCGCCGCCGGGGTAAACGTCGAGCGAGAGCTGAACCTGGCCGCCGTCGCAATCATCGGGAATTGCGAAGTAGGAGGTGTAGGTACGCGCCGCGCCGGTGGGCAGGTACTGTGTGGAGTCCTGACCAACGGACTCGATCACGATTTCCTGCGTGAAGTCCGGCTGAGGCAGGCCGTTCGGGTACTGGGCATTCGGGAAGCCCGGGGTGGCCTGACCAACGCGGGCACGGATACGAACCGTCGGGGCCAGCTGCGCATTCGCCACCGTGGTGCGAGCGCGGAAGTCGAGACGATACAGACGGGACGTGTCGACGGGCAACTCTGCCGCGGTGAAGATGCGCTCAAAGGTCGCGAAGGCGATGTAGTAGGTGCCCTGACGAGCCTGTGAAACCGCCTGGTTCGAGTTCGGGGCCAGCGAGATACCGTTGCTGGTGTCAATCGTGCAGCGGTAGACGTTGTTGGCAGTATCGGACAAGGCCGGATCGGTGAAGCCATTGATGGTGTTCGTGAACCCATCCGTCGAACCGCCGGAGAAGTTACCGGTGTAGAGGACCGTCTGGTTGGTCAGTGACGAGACGGGCTTCGAGTACGCGCTGAAGTTGCGGATACCGAGGGTCTTGTTCGCGGCTGCGATGTCGAACGTCAGGATGTCGAAGGCCATGTACATGCCGTTGGGTCCGACGCCGTTGGAAACGCTGGCGGGGGCGAAGCTGGCCGCACGAATGCTCTTGGGCGCATCGGCCAGATCGCCGACCGGGAGAACCTCGGGAAGCGAGTTGGGGCGCGTGAAGAACTCGCCGACCACGGAGAGCTGGCTCCAGCTGAAGTCACGGGTCTGGGTACGAAGACGAAGTGAGGGAAGCTCATTCGCCACCGTCGCGTCCGAAGTCAGGTCCCAGTTGTAGACCACAACGGAGTCTGCCGTGGCGTTCAGCCAGTCGGCGCCCGGATCGGCCATCTGAAGGAGACCGAAGGCGTCGGCAAAGGTCGAGCCGGTGCTAATCAGGACGCCAGTGTCCGGATCGACAGTGGCCGTGAGGCGCGAGGAAACATTCGGATCAGGGATGACCTGCACAAACTCCCAGCCGCTGCGCAGCGTATCGTCACCGGTGAAGGGGACGCTGGTGATCACCGGGTCGAGGCGCACGCCGCCATTGACGGTGGTGGGGCGGGCCGTGGAGCCAGCGGCAATCGGAGTACCGTTCACGATCGAGCGACCCTGGGCGTCGGAGACGCCGACGAGTGCGGTCACGCCGTTGACGAAGGTGTTGGGCGCTTCCAGCGTGATGGTCAGGTTCGGGGCAGAAGCCGCGCTCGTGGGCACGGTCAGGGTGGCGATGTGCGTATCGGAGGTGGCGGCGAAGCTCTGGCCACTGGTGCTCGAGTAAAGCACGGCGCGGAACTCACGGGTGCCGCCGCTCACCACATTGGCATTGTTGGGGACGAAGACATAGTTGGCGCCGCTGATGGCAGCCGCGGTTCCCTTGACGCCAGTGATTGCGCCGGGAACGTCGGTCGTGCTGGCACGAACCGTAAAGTTGACTGCCGAGACATTGACTGGGCTCTGTAGATAGACCTTCACCGTGGCGCTCTGGCCGGGGCGAACCGCGACCGTTTCCACTCGAAGGGTTTGGGCGCTTGCTACCGCTGTAAAGCCTGCGAGGGCCATGGCGGCTGTGACCAAGGTCATATTGCGGCGCATCTCACGTTTCTCCTGCTGGTTAAGTGATCTTGCGGAGGCAGTATCAGGAATCCTGCCAACTCTCCCGTTGCCGCAAGTGGATGCCACACCCTGCTGGCCGATCTGCTTTCCGGCCTTTGTGACTTCTCTTGCGGCCCTCCCCCGTCACGATTACGACAGGTTGGAAGGCAGTTGGGTTCCTCCAGATTCAAGTTTAGTGTGCCTCTCCCCTTTTGCCGTGTCACGCCAAAAATCACCTCGCAGTGAGGAAAATTTCATGACAACAACCAACAAAAGCACCGCCTCGATCCTGATGATTGCCGCCATCATTTTCCTCGGTGGTTGCAAGGGCGGAATGCTCAACTCCGATGGCCCCGATCAGGCCTCCGTGACGGCCCCCGTCTCCGGTGCTCCCAAGCCCAAAAGCTCCCCTCTTCAGGTGGGGGAGAGGGCCCCGGACTTCGAAGCCCAGGACCAGCTCGAACGCCTCGTCTCCTCCGCTGAACTGACTTCAGGGAAGGGCACCGCGATCCTCATCGTTCCCCCCGCCGACACGGCCGCTGCCCGCCCCGCTTATCAGTGGGCGAGCCGCAACTACCTGCTGCTCCAGCAGCGCGGCATCGAGCTCGCCCTCCTCGTACCCGAGTCACCGACGCGTGCGAGTGAAGTCGCCGCGCAGGAAGGCCTCCGTCTGGCGCTTCTTTCGGACCCGGGCTCACACATCGCCCGAGGGTTCGGGACCGTCACGAAAGGAGGCAAGTCTCCCTCCCGCCCCCACATCTTCTTCGTAGGTCCCGATTCGCGTATCCATTACTCGCAACCGGGGACCGGCGATTCTGCGCAGCTGCTTCTTGCCGCCGAGAGTCTCCCCGGCACCCCGCGGGGAAGCGCCGTTCCCCTCTTCTGAGTCCGGAACCATACCCTTGAAAACGACTGTGGGGGCGCCATCGGCGCCCCCACACTTGTGTTTGGCTATCCTGTAGCGTAGCAAATGGCGGATGCTGCGGTGTTTTCGATATTCGTGCGCTTCGCGTCACGTGGATGTTGTTGCGCGAAGCTGCTGATATTCTCCATGCTGATCGTTGCCCCCCATACTTGGGCC
>WGMQ01000055.1 GCA_016125005.1 bacterium
GACGGCCCTGGCCGTGATCGAACCCCTTCGAAGGAAAACAGGACGCACAAGGCCGGAAATCCAAACGATCCTCGCAGCACGTCCCAGACGCGCCATCATCCTTATCAAGAGGTCAGGGGGCTAAAACGGAATCATCCTGGCTCCATGCCACTTTACTTTGTTAGGAATTGTTCTTTATCGACTAAGCGAAAGGTCTCCCTCCCTCTTCCGTGTTGCAACAAGTTATTCTTGTTGAATCTGTAGTGTCAGGCCAATGCCCTCTGCTGGCATCGGAAATGTTCTCTCGTGCAATAGTGGTGCAAATATATCGATGAGCCGCTTGCGCAGCTCCCGCAAATCCAACCCTTCAAACTCCTCCGGGTAGATCGCCAGATAGGCCATGCCAGACTGGTACAGCTTCACGGCCCCACTCGGATTTCCCCGCTCCCAGTGGCAAATCGCCACGGCGATCTGGATCAGCCCCTTGTAGTAGGTCTTCAGTGGCTCCACCTCCACCACCCACAGGTCCTCCAACACTTCATGCGCCTCGAAGTACTCGCCTCTGTTGAAGAGATCGATGTAGGTCAGGTATTCCTCGGGCCATTCAAGGCTGTATCTGTCACGCAGGAAGGACATCGGCAACTCCTGTGGTAGTTGGGCGACGGACGCCGCGGCGCTCAATCGAATTGTCCGACCCTGTTACCGTTGACCTGCTTTCCCCCTTCCGAGGTCAATCCGCCGCGCTTGTCTCTGACGGGCGCAACTCAGCAGAATGCAGCACTGAGCCGAGAGCAAAGCTAACCACGGAGGCATGGAGAAACGGAGGAGAAGAGAGTCGGAGACTGACAAGGCTAAGGTTGCGAAAGTCTTCCGCGGGCCGAATCAATCGCTGGGACAACTCCGGCTCCCAAAAGCCAAGGGAACTCGCGCTGGGCGAACTGGTGCTGGCAATAGCAGGCAAGCCCTTCTGAATCAATTCATCATCTGCTTTTCTCCGTGTCTCCCTGCCTCCGTGTTGAGGCTTTCGTTTTGTCAAGCTACGACCAATTCCCGACCGATTGAGGACTTCCATGAGCGAATCGACCCCACCAGCAGGCAAACTTCCCATCGTCCGGCTGACGATTACCGGGATTTTCATGGGGCTGGCCAACCTGGTGCCGGGGGTTTCCGGTGGCACGATGGTGCTGGCACTGGGGCTCTATCAGGAGTTCATCGACGCCATGTCGAGCATCTCCCGCCTCCGCCTGTCGATGCGCCACTTGACGGTGCTGGGGATGCTGTTCGGCCTGTCGTTCATCACGATTCTGGGTTTCTCCTCGGTGATCCAATACCTGATGGAGATGTTCAAGCCGGGGATGCTGGCGCTCTTCATCGGCATGACGCTCGGGGGGGCTCCGTCCCTGTGGAAGGAACTCCGCCCCGCAGGCGGCAGCGTCGTCGCCTCCATCGCCGTGGGCTTCGTCGTCATGGCGACCGTGGCTCTGTTGCTGAAGCCGGGCTTGGTCGAGCCGAGCTGGCTGCTGCTGTTCCTTGGGGGCATCATCGCCAGCAGCGCCATGATCCTGCCCGGCATTTCGGGCAGCTACATGCTTCTGGTCATGGGAATCTACCTGCCGATCATCGCCGGGGTGAGCGCCTTCAAGGACGCGCTCAAGGCCGCCGACGTGTCCGCTATCATGAGCATTGGCCTCGGGATCGGCGTCCCCGTGGCGCTCGGGTTGGCGATCGGCATCGTCGGTTTTTCCAGCCTGCTCAAGTTCATGATGGAGCGCTACCACAAGCCGACCTTGGGTTTCCTCCTCGGTTTGCTGCTCGGCTCGGTGCTGGGACTTTATCCGTTCGGCCAGATGAGCTTCGACAAGCTACCGCGCTACGCCGTCACCGTGGCCGAGGGCAGCCCGGCCGTGCTCAACGTGATGCTCTTTAACGCAAAGGGTGACGACCATCCGGTTCGCCAATCGGTCCAGGCCGTTGGTAGCGAGAAGGTGAAGGTGGTCTTCCTGCCCACGATTGAGCAGGAGCCTTCCGTCTCCACCATCGAGGCCGCTCGTCTGTCAAAGGCCGTGGTTATTGCCTACGACCAGAACCTGCCACGGGAAGTGCGCCGCGCCGCCGCCGACAAGAAGGCCGGCAAGGTCGAGCTGATCCTGGTTCCCAATAGCGAGTTCAGCCCCCTCAAGGGGGTACTGGTTGTGGTGCTGGCCATCGTGGGCTTCGTCCTCACCGTGCTGCTGGGGCGCCTTGGCGGGGGAGAAAAGAAGCCCACCGAGGCCTGATGCGACCCGGTCGGCCTACCAGCGCAGGAGTGTTACGCCACAGGAACTGAGGCGGCGTGCCTCGCCGTCCCGCTCCGTCTTGAGCAAACCGAACAAAAGCCGCGTGCGACCTTTGCGGACCCCGTTGGGGGCGGCGGTCTCCTCGAAGTCCGCGATGAACCCCTTGAACTGACGCTGCGTGCTTCGGTCAGGGCGTTTCTCGTAGACTGACAAATTCTTGAAAAGCCGAGTCGTCACCGCCCCCGTGCGCAGGTTCTCGGTCCGCTCCGACCAGGTCCATAGCGGTGCATAGAGCCGATCGATCTTATCCACGTCGCTGTACCAGAAGAAGTGCAGCACATTGCGGCGCTCCACATCCGACAGCGAACGTCGCTGGCGGAAGAACGGGAAGATGAACCGAATATAGGTCGTGTCGCCATTGTTGAAGCGGCGTTCCTGATCGACGTAGAACGGGAGCAGGTACTTTCGCTCGTACTCGTACTCGTCGTACTTGTTCCACTTATAGATGGAGATCGGCCAGATGATGTTCTTGCGGACCCGGCGGTCCGTGTACGTGCGCGTGTAGAATGGGAAGAACCCGCCGCCGAGCGGCACGTCCTTGTCGCGCACGATCGGCTTTCCGTCGAAGCCCTTCAGGCGCGACTTCTTTCGGATCAGGAAGAGGAAGTATCGGTCCTCGCGCGTCCCCTGACGGTAATTCACATCGCGGTTGTACATCGCGAGAAAATAGCCCGTCGAGCGACGATCCCCCACGCGCAGGTCCCCGTAGAAAGGGAAGACGAAGTCCAGGCTGACGTTGGGCTGACGAAAGCGCGCGAAGAACGGGATGAACATCGTCACCTGCTGCTTCTCGGGGTTCGTCTTGGAGATGCGCCCACTCCGGTACTGACCAAGCGGCCAAATCCAGAAGGCGCGCTTGTACTCCCCTTCCTTGGACGTGTACGCCACCAGTGGCCAGAGCCGGAACCCGCTCGTCTTGTGGCCGCCATACTTCCCGAGGAACGGCCAAAGGATCGACTGGACCTCGTTGTAGTTCTCGCCGGTCCCCTCCGAACTCTTCACGTAGAGCGGCCAGAGGAAGAAAAAGATGCGGTCCCGGTTGTGATAGCCACGAAAATCACCGATGAGGGGGAAGATCGCCGCGAAGGTCTGCTCGCGAGGAGGGAACAGTGGTGCAGCCAGGCGAGCATTATAGGCGTACCAGATAAATGGAAAGAGGATGGTGTATCGTCCCCGCTCGCCCTGCTTCCCCTTGAACCAGATCGGCAGGATCATCTGATCCCTGTTCTGCTGTCCGAAGCGGGTCTCTTTCCGCTGAAAAAACAGCGGGAAGAGGTAAGTGGACTTGTAATCCTTCGCCTTCCCGCGCTCCGCCCGATAGGTATCGGTGAAGATCGGCCAAAGGATATCAAAGTCCCGACCGCCGGTGGCCCGATTCCGATGCCACGAGAAAATCGGATGAAGCGCGATGGTCATCGTGCTGGTCGTTTCGACCACCGAGTGAAACGGATAGAGCCGCCACGTCTCCGTGGTGCTCGCGTCCTGAAAAGAGGTCTGTCGGTCATAAAAGGGGAAGGCTTGGGCAGAAGCCCTGGCCGGGATCAGCAACACAGCCAAAACGACCAGCAGCGCCGGCAGGATCAGCCAACCCGTCTGTCTGACGATTCTTGATTCCAACGACATCCCCTTCGGCCTGAACAGTTCGCGTGGAGCGCGGGGTCCACTTCCAAAGAAGTCCGCCAGAAAAACGCGGGGCTCAAGCCCAGCGAGTCAAGCGGCAGTGTTTCCCTGGACCCTAGTGGGCGCAACGCAACAGAACGGCAGTGGTGCTCAATCAGCGCTCCTGCCGCGGGCTCGGCCCCTTCCCTCAGGCAAACACCGCGTCCAGTCCTTCCGCCATCAGGCTGGCGGTGCGGGAAACATCCTCGCTCGTGTGCGCCGCGGAGATGAAGTAGGCCTCGTACTGGGCACAGGGTAGGTAGACCCCCCTTTCCAGCAACCACCAGAACCAGCGGCCAAAGCGCTTCGTATCGCATGTCGCCGCCTCGTCCCAGCTGGACACCTGCTTGTCGGTGAAGAAGACGGTGCCCATGCTACCCACGCGCTGCACCGTCACGGGGTAGCCCCGCTCCTTTGCTCGCGAGAGCACGGCATCGGCCAGGACCGCGCCCTTCGCGTCCAGTGCGGCGAAGATATCGCGGTGGCTGTTCAGGTGTTCGAGCTGGGCGAGCCCCGCCGCCATCGCCAGCGGATTCCCGGAAAGCGTGCCCGCCTGATACATGGGCCCCGCAGGCGAGACCACCTGCATTAGGTCAGGGCGCCCGCCATAGGCGCCCACCGGGAGGCCGCCGCCAATCACTTTGCCCAGCGTCGTCAAATCCGGATGGATGCCGAAAAGTTCCTGGGCTCCGCCCGGCGCCAGCCGGAATCCTGTCATCACCTCGTCGAAAATCAGCACGATCCCCTCGCGCGTGCACAACTCGCGCAGGCCCGCCAGAAACTCCCGCGTCGGCACCACGCACCCCATGTTGCCCACCACCGGCTCCAGAATCACCGCCGCCACCTCCCCCGGATGGGCCGCCACGAGTCCCTGGACCGACGACAAGTCATTGTAGCGCGCATTCAGGGTGCAGGCCGCCGCACCGCGCGGCACTCCGGGGCTCGTTGGTTCCCCCAGCGTGGCCATGCCGCTCCCTGCCTTGGAGAGGAAGGCATCCCCGTGCCCATGGTAGCACCCCTCGAACTTGATGACGAGTTCCCGCCCGGTGGCGGCGCGGGCCACCCGGATCGCCGACATGGTGGCTTCCGTCCCGCTGCTCACCATGCGGACCTGCTCGACGGACGGCACCATGGCACAGACCAACTGGGCCATGCGGAACTCCAACTCGGTCGGGGCGCCATAGCTCATGCCCAACGCAGCCTGACGCTGCACAGCCTCCACGATGGCCGGATGACCGTGCCCCAGAATCATCGGACCCCATGAGCCGATATAATCGAGGTAGCCGTTGCCGTCCTCGTCCCAGATCATCGGTCCCTGGGCCCTGGCTATGAACCGCGGCGTCCCACCCACTGCCTTGAACGCCCGCGCCGGAGAGTTGACACCCCCGGGGATCAACTCCTGGGAAAGGCGGAAAAGCTCATCGCTACGGTGGCTGGTCAGGGGCATGGGGAAACTCCGGTGATTTTGAGAATCATCGTCGAAGGGTTGACGGAGCGAGGGCAAGGGCACTAAGATACCTGACGTGGACCCAGCGCCCCCCCCCGAGACCGCGCAATCACGGCGAACCGCTGTGAAAGTGCGGCGAGGCGAAAAAAACGGCGTTGACACATCGCTGAGCCGGGAGCAAGGTCCGCGCTGAGTAGCTGACGGGGAAATTGTGCCCCGCGATTGCGCTTGCAGGTAGATGGTTATTCCCCAGCGCGTGGCGCGCCCCGAATGACCCGACTGTCATGAGCCGAAAGGAGTTTGCCCCACACCCGCGAACCGATTTTTTGACCGCCCTCCGCGCCGACGTGGCCCGCAGGGTCTAGTTTATCCCCAAAGGAAGGAAAACCATTGTGAATATTCGCTTTAACACTGCTGGTTTCCTTGCTGCCGCAACCCTGCTCAGCGGCAGCGCCTTTGCTTTTGCCCCGGAGTTCACGGGTGACCTGCCCACGGTGATCATCACCGACCAGCTCCCCGCCCCCAGCTCCGACTTCGACCTGGCCCAACCGGGCCCCGCAACATCGGGTATCTTCCGCCACACGGGCGCATTCGACCTGTATAACTACATCAATAGTGGCAACCTGACGAGCGGTGAAAAGGCCGTTGTTCGCTGGGCGTTCACCGAAACCAAGGTTGGCAGTGGCTCGGAAGAATCCGCAGCCAATGGCACCCTCATCATCAACGATGAAGACTCGGTCTCCAATCCTCCGACCGCTGTTGACCTTGCCACCTCCGCCCTCCTCGGCGCCGACGGCACGCTCGACTTCTGGAACAAGGATTTCAGCGGCACCGACACGTCGCTGAGCACCCCGCCGGTCACCCCGTTCGACTACGTTTCCGACTCGGGCCATGACCTCGTTGCCTCCGGTCCCCAGGAGCGCATCGTCACGATCTATGTTCGTGGCGACGATGCTTCCGTCGACTTCAAGGCTTTCAGCGTCATCACCAAGATCGGCGAAGGCGACAGCATCTCTTCTGTCACCTCCGGCCCGACCAGCGGCCCCGTTGATCCGTTCGTGGACGTTGTTGCGACCACCAACGACTTCTCCGGCTGGACCCAGTTCGGTCTCGATTACTTCCAGGTGTTCAATGATGGTAGCCAGCAGTGGACCAACATCAACGACACCACCACCGTCTATCAGGGTGGCCCCTCCGCCGCTCTCCCCGGCACGACTCAGGTTATCTACGGTAACCCGAACACCACCGCCGGCCACACCTACGCCCCCGCCACGACGCCCGCTCCCGGCGCCACGACCAGCCTGACCGCTGCCGTGTCCGGTAGCTTCAACGGCGCCAACGCCGCAGGCAACATTCCCAAGATCGGTCTCTCCGCTTGGGAAAAGACCTTCGCGTTCGCCGTCGACGGCAACAGCGTCTACAAGGTCCGCACGAAGATGGCCCGCAGCAACGCCAACTTCCGCGACCCGTATCGTATCCGCGTTGGTGATTCCACCAGCATCGGCCAGGCGATCACGCTCTACGGCGCGACCACCACGAACGACCGCGCTTATCTCGACACGACCGCTCGCGATCACTACACCTACATGCTCGCCAAGACCTCGACGGTTGGCAATGCCTCCCTCCAGGTCTCCATCGACACGTACTCGCTCGGCTCTGTCGGCAACGCCCTGACCAACGCCTCGCTCGCTGGCTCCGGTGTTGTGATCTCCGAGTTTGAAATCTCGAAGGCCGCCCGTACCACGCTCGGCTCCGGCAACGTCCTGTTCAACCGCGGCGCCACCACCGTGCCCGCCACGGCCGCTGGCGAACTCACGCTGGCTGAACTCGGCACGCCCGGCACCTCCACGGCCTTCGCCGTTGGTGTTGCTCCGCTGAGCATCGACGCAATCGGTGCCTCCACCACCCGTCAGCCCCGCACCGCCGCAGTTAACTCCGGCGCGCTCAACCTGACGCTCGGTGCAGCCACTGGCGCAACCTTCCCGCAGCAGATTACCTTCGGTTCCTTCGGCCAGCTCACTGAGTACGGCTGGACTTGGGCATCGCTGGTGAACTTCAGCTCGGCCGTTGACGCTAACAACCCGACCGCGACAGGCACGTTCCCGGTCGCCGTCGACAAGCTCTACGTCGCTGACGTGTACCTCAGCTCCGCGACCGCAGGCACCACGACCCAGTTCCCGACGCTCCGTCTCCGTATCCAGAACGGCGCTTCGCAGCAAAATCAGTCCGTGTTCGACCTCGGTGTGACCACGGCCGGTGCCGGCGTCAAGCTCGCCACCGCTCCGAAGGTCTACTCCGTGATCGCCCGCCCGAACGGCCTCGCCGGTACGGCTGGTGCACAGGGTCACCTGTTCGTCGACTTCTACGCCGCCGGCTTGGCTTCGACCGCCGCCAGCAGCGTGAGCCGCACGGTCACCATCCACCGCATCGTGGTCAGCGAGTACGGCGACATCGTCCCGTAACGCGTACCACCCGCGGCTAACCTCAGCCCAACGGAAGGCGCTCCCGCAAGGGGGCGCCTTCTCGCTTTTACCCCAGCAATTCAGGATTATCCCCGCTGGACAACGCCACCCCCTCATGCTTGCCTTGTAACCGACATCGGCAGGAGATCTCCCGCCCCATGCAACGTCGATCCTTCCTCAAGGGGTGCTGTGCCGCGATTGCGGCCATGAGCGGCGCCCGTCTCGGCAATCTTGTCTTCGCCCAGTCCCCCTCCACCAGCAGCCCCCCCAACATCATCATTAACCTATTTCTCCGCGGCGGAATGGACTCCCTAAGTTTCCTCGTCCCGTGGGATGATACCGATTACCACACGGCCCGGCCCCGCTTGGGTCTCGGGTCAGCACAGGTTCTGGATCTCGATGGCCGCTTCGGACTTCATCCCTCGGCTACCCAGCTCAAGGAACTCTACGATTCGAAGAATCTCGGACTGGTATGCGCGACCGGGTCTCCGCATCCGACGCGTTCGCACTTCGAGGCCCAGGACTACCTGGACCACGGCGTCCCCGGCGACGCCGGCTATAGCTATGGTGGTTGGCTTGCCCGCTACCTGGCTCGCCGCCCGACCGAAGCTGTCTTCAGCGGCATCAGTGTCGGGTCCGCGGTCGCCGTGTCGCTCTCGGGTTTCCCCAATGCGCTCTCCCTGACCAGCGCCAACGGCTTTAGCCTGAGTGGAAGTGGGTCCCATTTGGACGATCTTCGCCGATCGCTTCGCGCCATGTGGGCCGCAGACCCGCAGCTCGCCACCGTCGGGCTCCGCACCCTCGATGCGGTCGACATCATCGATCACGCCAGCCCCGGCGACTACGCGCCTCCTCAGGGCATCACTTACCCATCCAATTCGCTCGGCGATGCCTTCAAGAGCATCGCCCAGATGATCCGCCTCGACCTTGGTCTGCAAGGCGCCACCGTTGATCTGGGGGGCTGGGACACCCACGAATCGCAAGCCAGCAGCGGCAACCCCACCACCGGTCAGTATGCCGATCAGATCGCTTCGCTTTCGGCGACCCTCGGCGCGTTCTGGAACGATCTGTCCGCGTACCGCTCCCGGATCACCGTCGTGGTCATGAGCGAGTTTGGGCGCCGCCTTCGCGAGAACGACAACCGTGGAACCGATCACGGCCATGGCAGCACCATGATGGTCCTGAGCGATGCAATCACGGAGAAGAAGGTCTACGGGACCTGGCCCGGACTGGCGACCGACCAGCTCTTTGAAAGCGTGGATCTCGCGGTCACGACCGATTATCGAACCATCCTTGCGGAGATCCTCCAGGCTCGCCTCGGTATCAACAACCCGGCCGAACTCTTCCCGGGGTTCAGCTACCCCGGCCCCCTCGGAATGCTTACGCCTATCCCGGCGCCGACCATCCCCATGACCGGTATCGTTCTGAATTAGGCACTGTGCTACGACTCCGAGTCGGGTGGTGGGGGAGCTTCCCGCTTCCCCGCCTGCCGCCGCTCCAGCGCCTCCGCCACCTCCTTCAGCGTTTCCACCGTGATCGCCTGACGCTGCTCGATCGCCTCGAGGGTCGTCTCGCGCAGATCCCTTCCAGCCAGAATCAGCACCCAAATCACTGTGATCAGCAGCAGGCCGAGCAGCTTGAAATGCTCGGCAGGCATCAAGTATAGAAGCTTGGCGATGTCGTGGTGAAATGCCGTCAGGGAAGCCACCGTGGCCAGAAGCACAACTCCCTTGGCGCGCCGACGAAACCGCCGATATAGCGGCTTTGGCTCGATCCCCTCCCGCCTACCCGCCCCCACCACCATGATCTCCCGAAGGATCACAGCGGTGGCCCCCACATACAGCGCCAGTGCAAAGATCAGCTTCCACCAGATCACGGGGTCTCAGCGTCCTTGGCCGCGGGTCTCGACACGATGGGATCAACCACAAAGGGGGGATGAGGTTCCTTCTGATCGACCAGCTTTGCGGCGGCAACGAAGGCCTTCTCCCAGTCGGACTGGACCAGGAGGTCAATGGTTCCATCAGTTACCAAGGATCCAAACACTCCCGACTGAGTCAAGACTGCCAGCTTGGCGCCCTTGTGCTCTAACTTTTGTTTCCTCAAATATTCCGGTCCGAAGAACGGCGCTCCGGCGGGGTCGCCAAGAACCACAATCCAATCTGCCTCCTGCTCGCCGCCTGCACTCCAGGAGGTGGAAGTCACGCCCGCGGTCTTCAGTGCTGCCACGGTACCCTCCACGTGCTCCTTGCCCAACGCGCCGAGCCCAATCCAAGCCACGGTCAGCTCCCCTCCCTCGGCATCCCGGGCCAATTCGGAGGCGAGGGTCGCCACCGGCCAGGGCTGAAACACCACCTGCGAAACGGTCACCTCGGGCGCCGCTTCCTCCGTGATGACAGCGAAGGGGATGCTGACAGCCCGCAGCGCACCAAGAAAGTGAACCCCGGACTCAACCCGTGGCATGTCGACGATGAAATGCGTCACGCCAGCTCGTTGGAGTGCTAGCAACTGATCCTGAGGGGCCCCCGCCGACACCGGCGCCATGTTGAGAGGCGCCGTGGTCAATCGCAACGCAGTCGCTTGAAGAGCCGTCGCAAAGTCCCGGTAGGCACTCGAATCCGGCCGCAGCGAAATTAACCCAATCTTCGACCGTGTCACCAGGCCCCGGGGCTGATAGTAGGTCTCCGGCGCGTGCCACTCCACCATGCCGCCGTACTGCGACTCCGCCGGGGGATTGTATCCCGTCTCAGGTCGGACGTTATAACTCGTCTCCGAGCCCGAAGGCTGCGCCGGCAGCATTGCCGCCAGCAAGATCGCACCCGCGATGTACCCAACTCTCATGGCTTCCATCCATAGTGTCTCATGATCTTGAAAAACTCCCCCAGCGCCTTGGGAAAGTCGATCGGCCGCACCTTCGATCCCTTCACATCCGTCCAGGCCTGAAGCGGAACCTCCACCATACGCGCCTCCGCGTCCTCAACACCCTCGCCATGCCACGCCTTCAGGAAACGGACCAGCATCTCCACATCGAAAAGCCAACGCGCCACAAACCGATCCGCCAACACCCGATCCAGCATCGCCGTGCACCGAAACACCTTGGCACCACATTGCGTGTCATAGACCGGCAGGCGCAGATAATTGCTCGCCACCGTGGCGAAAACCCGACCGATGTAGTGACGAAGCAGTTTGCGGTTAACAGCACGGCCCAACAACTTGATCCGCGCCCCCATCACCACTTCAACCTCGGGCCGCTCGGCCAGAATCCCAAGGAAGCCCGGCAACTCGCCCAGAGGAGTCGCCAGGTCCGCATCCCAAAACCCCGTGACAGAGGCCCCCAGCTCGCGCGCCCGCAGCATCCCAGCCCGCACCGCCTCCGCCTTCCCCCCGTTGCGCGTCAGGTCGTGGACCAGAAAACGACCACGCCCCTTCCCCTCCAGATCCCGAAGGACACGCAGCGTGCCATCCCTGCTGCCATCGTTCACGAAAAGGAAATCCACACCATCCACCGCGTCGATGAATCGCAGGAACTCCCCAACTGGAAGCCGCTGCTCCTCATTGTAGCACGGGACGACGATAAGGATCTGCGGCGCACTGGTCTCAGTATTCATGAGCCCACCGTCACGCAGCAACACACCCGGCGCAAGGGCCGAAGCGCGGCAAGAAAGGGCGTCATGCGGGAAGGGGAAAGAGTGGAGGTGCGGGTGGGATTCGAACCCACGAATAAGGCTTTTGCAGAGCCTCCCCTTGGGCCACTTGGGTACCGCACCTCGGGAGTTGGAGAGGCTGGGAGCCCACCCGCCCGCGGTCAAGCCAATTTCGCGCCGCTCCCCTCCGCAGATGTTGCGCATCGTTTACATCGGTCCCGGACCGCTGCTCCAGATTTTTTCAAAAAAGGCTTTGACACGTCCCCACTCACTCAAGTTCACTCTTCCTCCGCTCGACGAGAGCGGTACCAGCGCGCACCCTTAGCTCAGCTGGATCAGAGCGTCTGACTACGGATCAGAAGGTCGGGAGTTCGAATCTCTCAGGGTGCGCCACTTAAGCTTCTCGACTTAGGCCCTCCTCGGAGGGCCTTCTTGTGTTTGGCTATCCTGTAGCGTAGCAAATGGCGGATGCTGCGGTGTTTTCGATATTCGTGCGCTTCGCGTCACGTGGATGTTGTTGCGCGAAGCTGCTGATATTCTCCATGCTGATCGTTGCCCCCCATACTTGGGCC
>WGMQ01000105.1 GCA_016125005.1 bacterium
GGTGATGTTCACGCTGTTGCTCTCAACGATGCCGGGACGCGCCGTCCCGGGAACAGAAGCCGCGCTCGAGATCGCTGCGTGCACGCGGAGTCGTTGGCCTGCGCTGGTCGCGGTCTCCGCGGTTGCACTGCTCGGGCTCTACTACCCGCTGGCCGCCACGGTCACACGGACGCGCGAGTTCTTCACCTGGCCAATAGCGGGCACCACGGAGCTTCGCTACCCGCACCGTCAGATTTTCCTGACGCGGACCCTCGATGCGACGGAACATTACGGTGAGTTCCCGGAGTATAGACAGGATTGGAAGGCTTGGAACTGGCTTCGGGCAAACACTGACCGTGATGCGCGTATCCTGGAACGTCCCTCTCCGGACGGCTACGCCTCGACTGGTCGTATGGCCGCTGGCGCCGCCCGGATCAGCATACTCAATTGGAAGCACCATGAGGAGCAGTGGCGGGGTCGTGCCCGGCCAGCTTATACCTGGCTCAAGGAAACCTACCCCGACGCGATGCCTCCGAGTGCGGGGCTAAAGAACGGCCTCTTTGCCGCGTGGCCAGGCGTTGGAGAGGAAGCGACGGAAGAGTTCCTTCGCGACCTGCGCCTTGCAAGCGATGGCGAACGAATCCGCATGTTGCGCGCGACCTACCCGAAAGCGCCGCTCGCGACGCTCTATCGCATGCGCCGTGTCGTTGAGCAGAACGATATGACTATGTCCGCCGCGATGCAGGCAATGCTGGACGATTCCGACAAGATGTATAGATCGACCGACGAGAACGAGGTTCGCCGCCTGTTTGGAAAGTACGACATCCGTTACGTCGTGGTCGGCGCCCTCGAGCGCGCTCCCGAGGCCTACGGTGCAGATATAGACGACCGTCTGCTGAGTTGGGGCTTCACCGAGGTCTACAACAGCGGTGCCGCGGCAAATCTGACTGACGGCGAACCTCCTGTGGAGAACCCCACGATCATTTACGAGCCTCGTCCCAGCTTCGCCGAAAGCGGAAAGGAGACTTCCAAGTGAACCAGGAAAGCACCCTTTCACGCGAGCCGTTCCGGACGCCGTGGCGCGTCTGGCTATTCCTCAGTATCCTTGTCGTTCTGCTATTCACGCGTCTATACGATCTCGGATCTAAGACCATGATGCACGATGAACTCCTCTTCGTGCACTATACATATGCCTATCTATACAAGGTCTGGACCTACGAGTACCTGCCTATCCTGCACGGCCCG
Source organism: bacterium (assembly GCA_016125005.1). Taxonomy (GTDB): domain Bacteria; phylum Sumerlaeota; class Sumerlaeia; order SLMS01; family SLMS01; genus WGMQ01. The sequence continues at coordinate 1,225 of WGMQ01000105.1, forward strand.
ATCATGCTGCTCTTCCAGACGCTGGTCTTCCACCTCTTCGGTGTGAGCGACTACACGGCGCGTCTTGGAGCGGCCTTGCTTGGCATCGGAGGCTTTTTCTTCCTGTGGCAGCTGCGTCACTGGATGCGCGAGCCTGGCACTTGGTTCGTGCTCGCGTTCTACGCACTGTCGCCGGGCATCACGTTCTTTCATCGCTTCTTTCATCAGGACGCGATGTACATGTTCTGCACGCTGTGGATTCTGGCGAGCGGAGCCAATTGGTGGCGCACGCGAAATGGCTGGTGGATGGTGAGCCTGCTCCTCGCCGCAACCTCGCTCTTCACCAACAAAGCCTCCTCGATCTTCGTCTACTTCAGTATCGGGACGTTCATCGTGCTGGTGATTTTGCACGATCTTTCAGACTACTTTCTGGAGGGAAAATCGAAGGATGTTCCCGACTACCTGGAGCGCATCCCGAGAGTTCCCTCCGCGTGGCTGTTTGCGCTGGGGACGTTCACGCTGGTGACCTTGATCATCACTCAGGTGTTCGAGGGGATCGTGTATGACGCGGACGTGCGTACCGCCATTGGCCACGACTGGATCCTGCGCCACGTGCGCTCGATCCCGATGGCCTTTGGCTGGTACTCGCTGGGACAGCAGCAGGCGGCTGAGGCAGGAGTCGCGGGAACAGGTCAGTTCTGGCGCATCTTCTATCTGGGGCTGCTTCTCGGTTCGCTGACGATCTTCGCCGCACTTCGCATTGCCATCCTTCACCGAATCGGACATCGCGAGTTCCTCACCGGTGCGTGGCGCCGTCTATACGCCAGCCGTTGGTATATCGGCGCCGGCCTGGGCCTGTCCATCTTCTGGTATTTCTGGGTCTATACAACGGGCTTCCAGCACAAGATCGGATTCTTCGAGATCTATTCACGTACATGGTCCTACTGGGGTGGCCAGCACGAGCAGGGCCGCATCCCAGGCCCATTTCATCAGCATGGGCTGAACTTGCTGGTCTATGAACTTCCATCGGTTCTGCTGATCGTTGGTGCCTGGCTGTGGAGCCTCTTCCGCCTGGAATCGCGCCGTTCCACCGGCATCGCCTTCTTGTTGATGGCCGTGGCGGTTGCCGCGTTCCACAAGCTGCTCTTCAGCGGTCTATACATTCAGCTGCCCGGAACTCCAGAGCCGACGGCAGCCGGTATAGACTGGCTGAAGCAGATCGTGTTGGCGGCCTTGGCAATCGGCGCCGTGATCATCCTGACACCCCGCACGGTTCGGGTCCTGGCCCCGGCTGCGTTGCTCGGGTTGGTGGTGACCTCGGTGCTATGGCTTTCCAGCGCGAGCTGGCGCGCTGCGTTCAACGCGCCGATCTTCAAGCATGGCGAGGCGGTCCATCTGGCCGGTCGCAATGTGTCGCTCGCCGACTTCATGGAGATCCAGTTCAACTTCGACGGCGGCTGGAATCTGCTGCTGGTGATGATCCTCGTGTTCTTCGCGACGCTTTACACCTGGGTTTCGCTGGCGCGGGGCGCCCGCTTCCGCGCCTTCGCTGTGTGGTGGTTCGTTACCATGTACGGTTCGGCGGCCTATGCACGCGAGGCGGTCCCGCAGGTCGGCATCCACGTCATGCTACCGGCGATCGTGCTGGCCGGCCTGATCGTCAACGACATCTGGGAGGCGCGACGCACGCTCTTCGCACCGCGTGTGCTCTTCTGGCCAGTGATGGGCCTGTTCGTGCTCTGGAACACCAAGGCGACCATCAACCTGAATCTGTACAACGCCAGTTCACCGCGCGAGCGCATGGCCTACGGCCCCGCCTCGACCGACATCCTGAACCACATGAATTTCATTCGCCAGTACGCTGGCATCGCAGGGATCGCGAAGGAATCCGACGGCCTGCCGAGCTATGCAAAGGTGCCCAACGACATCGCCCGGCATAAGAACGTGCGCATCTACATCGGCGCGCTCGACCAGGTCACATGGCCCGCCAAATGGTACCTGCGCGACATCGCCTACACAGAGGGCGGCAACCCGGAGACCGCCATCCGCGAAGGCTGGGAGTTCATCTTCATCCCCGTGGGCGACGACACACGGTACCCCGACTTGCAGGCGAACTACAACATCTTCCGCGGACGCGGGACTTCCTTCTGGACGCCCAGCCCTATCAGCATGACTTCGCTAGCCAACATCTGGGAGGCGGCAATCCCTGACCACCGGACGGCCAACACACCGCTGGCCACGGAAGCGGAAACCGCCCGCGCGGACTGGTACCGCATCTGGCGCTACCTCTCACACCGCGAGATCTTCGACGGAACCGACCGCCCCTATCCGTCGATCAGCTCCTTCGAGTACCTGTTCTGCTATCGCAAGGATTTGCTCTGAACACGAAAGAGGGCCGACGGCGTCACCACCGTCGGCCCTCTTGTTGTTCTCTGCCCTACAACCGGTCAGACTTAGGACATGCCGGCGAGGCGCTTGGCCTTGGCGGCGAGCTGGCTGCCGCAGACCTGAACGAACCGCAGGTTCGCGAACTGGTCGGCGGGGATCGACGGGCCGGACTTCTGGCAATGCTCGTTGAAGGCGTTGGCCAGTTCCTCGGCAATCTGGTCCGGTCCTTTCCCTTCAATGCCCTGGCGCTCAAGCATGAAGACCACTTCGCCGTCCTTGAAGAGGGCAACGGAGGGGCTGGAGGCGGGATAGTTGGTGATGTACTGGCGGGCGCGGGCCGTGGCGTCGCGATCCACACCGGCAAACACCGTGGTGATCGAGTCGGGGATCAGCTTGTTCTGAAGAGCCGCCGAGACACCGGGACGGGCGCCACCGGCAGCGCAACCGCAAACGGAGTTCACAACGAGCAGCGTCGTGCCCTTGTGGTTGGCGAGCACCGCGTCGACGTCCTCGACGGTGCGCAGCGACTTGGCGCCGACTGCTTCCAGTTCTTCGCGCATCGGGCGGACGTCTTCCTCGGGGTAGGCGGGCTGGGCAAAGCGAAACATCGACATAGGCGTGTGATCCAGTCTGGAGGGTATTGAGAGCAGGAAGCGGCGCACCGGGCGCCACTAGCACCGCTTGGCCGAAGGAGAATCAAGAATTGGTCCAAGACGCTAGGGACATTCTCATGGAGGCCCCCGGCCATCGAAAAAGCCCCCACCATACGGCGGGGGCTTCCGGTCAAGTCGTGCCGACGGAACAATCAGTCCTCGTCTTCCTCTTCTTCATCGTCATCGACGCTCGAGCCCTCGTCTTCGTCGTCATCCTCAACGACGGCCTTACCCTTGGCCTTCGCCTTGGGCTTGGTCTCCACCGTCTCCTCCTCCTCTTCGTACTCCTCCTCTTCGTCGGACTCGTACCCGAGGATTTCCATGCTGAGGCCAACGCCGGACTTCTTGGCGCGCTCCTTGTCCTTCGCCATCTTCTTCTTGTACATCTGGCGGAGGGCTTCGTTGATCTGCTCAAGGACCTGAGCCTTGCTCTGTTCGCGGACGAAGGAGATCTCGTCGCAGAGGAACTTGCGGGCCTGCTCGAGGATTTCCTTTTCCTTCCCCTTCAGGTCATCGGCCTGGTCGAGGATAAACAGGTCGCGGAGCAGGCGGGCGATCTTCATGGGGTCGCCGGACTTCATGATTTCGCGGTAGGCGGTGTACTGGAGCCGCGCGTCGTCGCGGTTGGGGGAAACAGGCTGCTTGAGGGAAGCGAGGACCTTCTTGACCTCCTCGCGGTCCATGGGGCGGCGGATGTTGCGGTTCTCGATCTGGTCGGCGGGGACGTACACTTTGGCGCTGGCGGCCTTGAAGATGTAGACGACCATCTCCCTGCCATCGACCCGCATCTTGCGCATGCCTTCCATGATGCAGATGCCGTTGGTGGGTTCGATGATGGTTTCGCCGAGGTTGAATTTCATCATGTTGACGTTGGTCCTGGGAACATTCTGAGTGGCGCGAGCTTGGAGAGCACCGCACAAAGGCCTAGGTTAGCGGATGATTTTGCCCGGGGGAAGGGAAAAGTCGTCAGACAGCGTTTTTTTGTGCCCTCAGGCCAGTCACTCCTGAGGACGGAAAAACCCGGAGCCATCGGCCCCGGGCTTTTCCCTTCTGTGCTCTGATGGTGCGACGGTTATTCGACGAACCAGTCATCGACGCCGGACGCGGTATTGACCTCGAACGTCAGGGAGCCGTTGGCACCGGACGTCGGCCCCGTTCCGCTGACGCTGGCGTTGACATCGACCAGGCCGCCGACACCGGGACTCGACAGGATAAGGTAGCTGCTGCTGGCCTGCATTCCGGTAAGGATCACACGGGTGTTTGTGGCAACCGGTTCGAAGCTGAAGGTCGCGCTTGTCTGTGATCCATTCTGGACGATGGGAAAAAGCACGATGACCGGGCCGGCGGGATCCTTGATGTAGACGCCCGTCATCCCCGCACCGGCAATGACCTCGACTGGGGTCATGTCGGTCTGCGCGGCCGCGGAGGCCTCGAAGACCGTCAGAATGCGGTTGTGAATCGCTGGCGTATCCATGGCCACGTCCACGCGCCAAGTACCGTCGCGGGTCGCGTCCGTGTCGAACTTCGACAGCGTGACCGCCGGGGAGAGCGTGCGGAGGAATAGCTTGGCAGCGCCCGCCGTCAGCGTCGCCGTGTCGCCACTGATCACGGGATTTCCCATGAGGTGCCACTGCTCGGTGATCGTGTTGGAGAGCGACGTTGCCGTGATGTTGTCGAAAGCGATGACGTGATCGGGAGCCACAAACACCACGTCGCGCTGATAGGCGGCCGCCGAGGGATCGTCGTTATGCACGCCGTCGTATAGATGCTCCAGGTTCGCCATCTTGAAGTACGTATAGACAGTGTCCTGGCCCTCGGCGGTCATCACAGAAGTGTCGTGCCAAAGCTCCTGATAGGGCGCATAGGTGTGCGTGCCGGTGATGCGCGGCATGTTGGTGTACTCGCCTTCGAGTTGCCAGGTCTGGCCGTCGACCAGGAGCGGCTGCTGGCGTGAGGCGATCTTGAACTCGCCGAAGTTGTGCTCCGAAGCGTAGTCCGTCCAGGCCACCACGTCCACGAAGGTCGCGTCGAGGTTCGACCAGTCGTCGCCGCGCGTCACCGCATGGCCGTACATCTTCCAGGTGAGGCCGCCGACGGTCGCCGCGGAGGGTGCGATCTCAGCGAGGCTTGTGTCCGTGAAGAGCATCGCCTCCCACAGGTCCGGGCCACCCGGCTCCCACGCCAGGTGATTCGCATACCACTTGGCAAGCCCCTTGGCGGTCGGGTCCGTGTCGCTCAGGACAGACATCATCAGGCAGGTGGTCGACCGGGGATCGCCCTTGTAGTCACCGGTCCAACGACCGTCGTCCGACGTGAGCGCCCGCGAGGGATGCAACATGCTCACATGAGAGCGAACCAGCTCGCCGGTGATGTCGATCTCGTCCCAATGATCGGCCCGATCCGTGCCCGTCTCGAGGGCCCAGGGATAGGCGATCATGTGGCGCATGGCGCGATGCCCGTAGTTCCAGCCCTCGGGCCAGTCGCCGCCATCGAGGCCCGTGTTCATGAAGTTCCGCGCCAGAACCCACATGGATTCGGACTTCGTTTCCCACGCGGTGTTGTAACCCGGGTCGCCCTCGAAGGCGATGAAGGCCGTGTACGTCATTGCGAAATGCCCGGCGAAGTAATTCACCCAGGGCTCGTCGATGCCGAAGGTCGTGGGCTGATGCAGCCAGGTGTACCACTCGCCCATGCGGGTGGTGCACTCCTCGATCAGGGTCGGGGTCAGATCAGGCGCGCCGTCGAGCCAATCGCGCCCCACAGCGACTCCAACGCCCATCGAACGGGAAACATAGCCGGAGTCGATCTGGATCGCGTTGGTCCCGCCGAGCCCGTCGCCGATTGCGTGGCGGTCGCGAAGCAAAGCCTTCAGGTAGATGACGCCCTCATTGCCATAGGTGGCGTCGCCGGTGATCCGGTACATGAGACCGTAGTTGTGGACGTAGCTGTACCAGTCGAGGTATTGGTAACCTTCCGACAGGTTGTCGCCGAGGTGCCCATCGCACCAATTGCGAAGCGCGACCCACTCGGGCGAGTTGGCAGTGCGCGAAGCATCCAGCCGGGCCATCGTGGTGCTGTCGAGCCAGAGGCGGGGATGCGGCTGCGGCGTCGCCGAAGCAACACCCGCCAGTCCGACAATGAGCGCCGCGCCAGCGGCAACCCGCGACAACTTCTGAACCATCCGATGTAGAGACATGTGACTCCTGGGGAGTATGTGGTTTCGACCGCAGGCTGGAACCTGTTTGGAGCGTTCCAGCGCCGCGGTAAACCAATGGACAACCCGGGAGAAAGGCGTGTTCCCAAAAAGATGTATTTTATATGACTATTTTTAGACCGGGCACAGTTCGCCCGTTTTGGCGCGTCGGACTGTCAGGAATGGGCGCCCGTTCAGGCCTCGCCGAGCGCCGCCTTCAGTTCGGTGACTTCTTCCTGAAGCTCAAGCCAGCGGCTCTCGATCTCTTCCTTGCGAGACTCGGCGCGGGTGCGCTTTTCGGTCAGCTCCGCCAGCTTCTTGTAGTCACCGGCGGCCTTGGCCATTTCGTTCTCGATCTGTCCGATCAGTTCCTCGACCTGATAGAGCATGTTCTCATGCTCCTCGACTTCCTTCTCGGCCTTCTTGGCGCGGTTGCGATTCTTCTTCTCCGCCTCCTGTCGGGCGCGGCGCTCGGAGTCGGATTCGCGCTTGGGAACGGAGTTGAGCTGTTCCTTGAGCTTGTCCGTATCCACGCGGGTGGGAGCGGGCTGCTCGCTCTTCTTGGCAACGGAGGGGTTCGTCGGGCCGGCGATTTCGCGCATGGCCAGATAGTCCGTGTAGTTCCCCTGGTAGCTGGTCAGCTTGCCGTCCCGCACTTCGATGACCCGCGTGACCACGTTGTCGAGGAAGTAGCGGTCGTGGGAAACGAGGAGGACCGTGCCTTCGTACTGGCGCAGCGCGTTTTCCAGCGTGAGTCGGGAGCCGACGTCAAGGTGGTTCGTCGGTTCGTCGAGCATGAGCAGGTTCGCCTTGCCGCAGAGCATCTTCGCGAGACGCAGGCGGGTGCGCTCTCCGCCGCTCAGCACGTTGATCTTCTTCTCCACGTCGTCGCCGCTGAAGAGGAACGCGCCGAGAATGCCGCGCGCTGCACCGGAAACATTCAGGTCAGCCGCAGAAAGGAACTCGCCGAGCACCGTGTTGTCCGGGTGCAGGTCTTCCTTGTCGTACTGGGCGAAGTAAGCCAGCTCGACTCCGGCACCGTAGCGGATCGTGCCGCTGACATCCGGATCGCGACCTGACAAAGCCCTCATGAGCGTCGTCTTGCCCGCGCCGTTCACGCCGACCAGCGCCACCTTCTCGCCGCGGTAAACCGCCACGTCCACGTTGTCCAGCACCTTGCGCACGCCGTACTGCTTGAGGATGCGCTCAGCCATGAGCACTTCCTTGGCACTGCGGGACGCCGGCGGGAACCGGAAATTGATGGTGCCGAGTTCCTGCGACGGCGCCTCGATCACCTCGATCTTTTCGAGCTGCTTGACGCGCGACTGCACCATCGCTGCCTTGGAGGCCTGATAGCGGAACCGGTCGATGAACGACTGGATGTGCTCGATCTCGCGCTGCTGGTTGTCGTGGGCCCGCTGCTGGTTCTCGCGGCGCTCCTGGCGCTTGATGAGGGACTCCGAGTAGGTCCCACGATAGACGATCACGTTGCCGCGGTCGACCTCAACCACCTTGGTCACCAGCGCGTCCATGAAGGCGCGTTCGTGGCTGACCATGAGGACCGAGCCCTCGTGCCCCTTGATCCACTCGGCCAGCCACTCGATGGACTCGATGTCCAGGTGGTTCGTCGGTTCGTCGAGCAGGAGGATGTCGGGGTTGCGAAGGAGCAGCTTGGCGAGCAGGATGCGCATCTGCCACCCACCGGAGAACTCCGAGCAGGGGCGCTCCATGTCGGTGGGTTTGAAGCCAAGACCGCCGAGGACACGGCCGATGGTGGCGTCCATCGAGTACAGATCGCGGCGCTGGGTTTCGTGGAGCAGGAACTCGTAGCGGTCGGCGATTTGGTCGAACTCGGGCGTGCCGTGGGGGACATGGGACATCTTGTCCTCCAGCTCGCGCATTTCCTTTTCGTGCTCGAGGACCTCGGCGAAGACCTGGGCGCACTCGTCGAGCACGGATCGCTCGGACTTCAGCTCCAAGTCCTGCGGGAGGTAGCCGATCTCGCTCGTCTTGGGGATGCTGACCGAGCCCCCTTCCGTGCCCATGATCCCGGCGATGACCTTGAGCAGCGTGGACTTGCCCATGCCGTTGGGGCCAATGATCGCGGCCCGTTCGCCGTCCTCGACCTTGAGGCTGACATTGTTCAGGATGACCCGTTCGCCGAAGGAAAGGGTTACGTTTTGTACGTCAAACATGGGGCTTGAGGGTCCAATAACAGCAGGATAGGGCGCAGGGGCGTCTCGCCGGGGCGGGGAGATAAGGCCCACGGGGCTGGGCATACAAGCGGTAATTGCAGAATGGCGCCGCGCGGTGAATGGTGGGAGTAACATCACGCTAACCTCTGCGGATCCCGAAGGCGCTTGACGGAATCGGGAACTGGTCCCTACCTTCCCCCCACTTCACGACGGACCCGGAGAGCTCCCCCAGTCGCCATGAGTGCCGAAACCCCGCAGACAACCGCCCGCAGAGCCTTTTTCGCCGTTCCCCCGACCGGCAAGTTCATCCGTGAAGATCGCTGTCAGACACCCATCGATCGCCTCAAGACCGTCGCGCTCCGACCACCCATCGATTTGGCCTATGCAGCAGCGGCCTTCGAATCGAAGGGCGTCGAGTGCCGTCTCCGCGACTATCCCGCCATGGACCTTGAGTGGGACGCCTTCGAGCGCGACCTGAAGGAATTCCGGCCCGACTACGTCATCCTGAGCATCACCACGCCGTCCCTTGAGGACGACATGAAGGCCACGAGCCTCATCAAGCGTGTCCTTCCCAACTGCGTCACGATCGCCAAGGGCGCCCATTTCAACACGCTCGACGTCGACACGATCCAACGCATCCCGGATCTGGATCTGGCGCTGCGCGGTGAGTACGAGATGACCTGCATGGAGATCGCCGAAGGAAAGCATCCACGCGACATCGTGGGGCTGACCTGGCGCGACAACGGCCTGCCAGTGCGCAACGCTGGTCGCGGTCTTCCTAACGACCTCGATGCGATTCCCTTCCCGGCCCGACATCTGCTGGACAACGGCCTTTACCGCCGCCCGGACACCGACGAGTTGCAGACCACCATCGTGACGAATCGCGGCTGCCCGTTCTCCTGCACCTACTGCCTGGCAAATCAGGTCAGTGGCTTGAAGAACCGTTACCGCAGTGTCGACAACGTGATCGCCGAGTTGAAGGAATGCGTCGAGAAGCACGGTATCCGTAACTTCCTCTTCCGCAGCGACCTCTTCACCCAAAACCGCAAGTGGGTCATCGAGCTTTGCGACCGCATCGTGGCCGAGAAGCTCAACATCACCTGGGCCTCCAACTCGCGCGTCGACACGGTGAACCCGGACGTGCTTGCGGCGATGAAGAAGGCCGGTTGCTGGCTAATCGCCTTTGGCGTCGAGAAGGGCTCCGACGAGGCACTGGAGGCGATCAACAAGAAGGCCACCGTCGACCAAGCGCGCAAGGCACTCGCCATGACGCGCGAGGCCGGCATCCGCCGCTCGATCTACATCCTGGTGGGCGTCCCCAACGACACCGAGGCTTCCATCGCCCAGGACATCGAGTTCGCCAAGGAACTGGATCCCGACTATCTGGAGATCTTCTACCCCTATCCGTTCCCCGGCACGGCTCTCTACAAGGAAGCAGTCGAGGCCGGTCTCCTCAAGGACGGCACAATCCCGCGCGAAGCCTACGGTCTCCCAGCCATGCCCACGAAGCACCTCACCATCGAGCAACTCGCCGACATCCGCACGGAAAGCCTGCGGAAGTTCTATATGCGCCCCTCCTTCATCATGAGGACGCTCCGCCAGACCCGCAGCTCGCGCGAGCTGTTCAACTACATGAAATATGGTGCGCTTCAGTTTAAGCAAATCCTGACTGGTTCGTGATCGGCGCCTTGGTGACCGGTTGTACCCTATTTGCGTCGCCGTGCGGTCCCGTCTTGACGACTCGCAAGGCGCCCCTTGAAATGCCCCAGAGAATCGTACCCAACCTGGGAGAAGAGCGCACCGACAGATGCTGATCAAGCTGGCCTACGGTGACGACCACCTGACCTGTGACGTTCCTGATAATTGGATCAATGGACGTTGCTACCGCCCCCATCCCCTGCCCGACTGCGCGGACGTCCGCGCAGAACTGATGTCGGTCCTCGCTGGACTGACGACGGGCCAGACCCTTCGCGAGATTGGCGATGAGAAGGCCGACTGCGTGATTGCCGTCGAGCCCGACTGCCCCGCCATCCTCAACGAGGTGCTCCCCGCGCTCATTGAGATGATCGAGGACGAGACAACGCTCGATTCCTCCCATATCACGATCCTGATCGCCAACCGGGTGCTGAATCCAATTACGCCCAGCCAGATCCCGGAACTAATCCCCGCGGAAATCCGCGAGCATTACCGGGTCGTCGTGCATAACCCGTTCAGCAAAGAGAAGGTCCATTCGCTGGGCGAGTCCTCGCGCAAGCTGCCCCTCTCTGTAAACTCGATCTATCACAGTGCCGAGTTGAAGATCATCCTCAGCAGCGTCCGCCCGGACATGCTGCTGGGCTTCACCGGCGCCCGCTCGGTGGTGCTTCCGGGCCTGTCGAGTAAGGAAACGCTTAAGGCGCTTTATGGCTTCAACTTCGTTGCGGATCGTAACGCGCGGTACGGCAATTTCCGAGATAACCCGTTCCACATCGCGGGTGTCGAGGCCACCAATGCCGCCGGTTGCAACTTGGCGCTGAACGCGGTCATCGCCCCCACCGGCAACGTATCCCGCATCTTTGCAGGGCACTTTGGCCAGAGCCAATTGATGGCCATGAACTTCATGCGCGAAGCCATGACGGTCAAAGTCAAGGAGCCCATGGACGTTGTCGTCACCAGCGCAGGCGGTGCACCCGGCGACAACACCATGACCCAGCTCATCAACACGCTAAGCGCTGTTTCCTCAGTCCTAAAGCCGGAAGGAACTATCGTGATCGCCGCCAAAATCGGCGATGGCTTCGGATCGGCCGAGCTGGCGCGGCTTTTCCAGATTCGAGGCACTGTCCACGAGGCGGTCGAGCGACTCAGCGGGACGCGAACCTTTGTGCCGGGGCAATGGCTCGCCCAGCGGCTCTACGCGCTGCTCCAGTCCCACGAGGTGATCATCTACAACACTCATCTTGATGAGGATAGCCTCTGGGGTGCTGGCCTCACTCCCGCCCAGGACATCAACCAAGCCGTTCATGAGGCCATGCAGAGCCACGGACAGAAGTGCAAGATCGTCGCCCTGCCGGACGGTCCATTCGGCATCGGGGAAATTGTCACTCCGGGCTAAATCGATCAAGAATCAAAACTCTTCCCAACCAACGGGATGAAGTGAACTTTCTGGCACACGATTCTTTTTGTCTTGCTTGGCGCGGTCCCTTAACGCTAAGCATCCCTCTTGACCAACGCGGAACCCACCCCCCGCTCACTCCAAGTAAGGAGCAGTCCCCCATGCCCGGAACCATTAAGAGAGGCTTCACCCTGATCGAACTGCTGATCGTGGTCGCCATCATCGCCATCCTGGCCGCCATCGCCGTCCCGAACTTCCTGGAGGCGCAGGTTCGGTCGAAGGTAAGCCGTGCGAAGGCAGACATGCGCAGCCTCGCCACAGCGCTTGAGAGCTACTACGTTGACAACAACGCCTACCCCAAAGGCAACTCGTTCAACGTCAGCCGTCGTCTCTCTACTGACCCGCAGACGTCGCAGTACGAAGTGCTCGAGCGCCTTTCCACTCCGATTGCCTACATGACCAGCGGGACTCTGCCCGACCCGTTCAAGTCGCTGAAGCGTTCGGGAACGATCAATCCTTCCACGGGCGCCTCAACGCCCGCCAACCTGACCCCTGCAGAACTCGAGCAGGAAGGAAGTCTCAAATACGCCGCTCTGGTTGGCCAGCCCTCATCCAACGTCCTCGCACTTGTGAACAATCGGGCCGACAAGGCCTCCCAGTTCTGGATCCTTTGGTCTGCCGGCCCCACGTCGATCAAGCCTCAGGTGGCTGGCACGGGGCTCCTCAGTTCCACCGCCACCGCGGTCGCGGTAAATGCGTGGATCTACGATCCGACCAACGGTACCGTCTCCAACGGCGGTGTGTTCCGCGTCGGCGGGACCGGCGTCAGCGACCCGAACCCGGGCGCCATGTTCTTCCGTGAAGTCAGCCGCTCCAACAAGTAAGCAGCCAGACGGCAGGCCATCCACCCATCAACAGCACCACGCGCCCGGGTTCATCGCCCGGGCGCGTTTCATTTTCTGCCCTTCTTCTTTGCTCGTTATGCTCGCTCGATCACCATGGCGATTCCCTGGCCGACGCCGATGCACATGGTGCAGAGAGCTCGGCGCCCACCGGTGCGGACGAGTTGGCGCGCTGCGGTGGTGACGAGACGCGCGCCGCTCATTCCCAGCGGATGGCCGAGCGCAATGGCCCCGCCCAGCGGGTTAATGCGTGGGTCGTCGTCAACGAGACCCAGTTCCCTTGAGCACGCCAGCGACTGAACCGCGAAGGCCTCGTTGAGTTCGATGACGTCCATATCATCCAAGGTGAGGCCCAGCCGCGCCAGCAGCTTGCGCGTGGCGGGGACGGGACCGATGCCCATGATGCGTGGCTCGACGCCTGCCGTGGCGGCTCCGACGATGCGGGCGAGGGGCTTCAGTCCATGGCGCGCGATCGCTCCTTCCGATGCGACCAGCAGCGCCGCCGCTCCGTCGTTCACACCGGAGGCATTTCCGGCGGTGACCGTACCATCGGCGCGCACGAAGGGGCGTAACTGTGCCAGCTTCTCCAGGCTCGTGGCGCGCGGGTGCTCGTCGCGGGTGACAACGACCGGGTCGCCCTTCCGCTTCGGGATGGTGACGGGAACGATTTCCTCGGCGAGTCGCGCGTCCTGCTGCGCCGCAGCGGCTTTCTGCTGGCTCCAGAAAGCAAAAAGGTCCTGGTCCTCGCGCGCGATGCGGAACTGGACGCCAAGGTTTTCCGCCGTTTCCGGCATGGTGTCGACGCCGTACCGTTCCTTCATGGCCGGGTTGACGAAGCGCCAGCCGATGGTGGTGTCCTGAAGCTCCGCCTGGCGGGCGAACGGCTCGGTGGCCTTGCCCATGACGAAGGGCGCGCGCGACATGCTTTCGACGCCGCCCGCGATCAGCAGTTCGCTCTCCCCCGCCGCGATGGAGCGCGCCGCCACAGCCACGGCATCCATGCCGGAGCCGCAGAGGCGATTGACGGTCACGCCAGAGGCCTCCATCGGTAGGCCGGCCAGCAGCAGCGCCATGCGCGCGACGTTGCGGTTGTCTTCTCCGGCCTGGTTCGCGCAGCCGAGGATCACGTCATCGAGCATCCCCCAGTCCACGGCGGGATTGCGATCCATGAGAGCCCCGATGGGAACCGCCGCCAAGTCGTCGGTACGGACCGGAGCGAGTCCCTCGCCGTAGCGCCCGATCGGTGTGCGAATTGCATCGCAGATGAAGGCGTTGCGCATGGTCATCCCCTCGCCGCAGAGAGCACGGGGATCATGCCGCGGATATGGCGGAATCCGTTCAGCAACTCATCGGTAAACTGGTCGATCTCCCAGCCCGTCATCGGCGTGGTGAGCGTCCCCGAGCAGGTATTGATCATCATGAAGCCGTGGTCGAACATGTGGTCGATCAGGGCGCGCAGGGCGGCGGCTTCCTTGGGAGGAGCGAAGGCGGCGCGGTAGTCCATGGGGGGCTCGGACTTGAGATGGATGCGGAACATGGAGCCACCACCAGTGACGCACGCCGGAACATCGGCGACCTTGATGGCCTCGGCGATCTGCTTGCGGATACGGACACCGAGCGCGTTGATCCGCGCCACCGCTTCGCGGTCGTAGAGCTTCATGGCGGTGAAGCCCGCCGTCAGCGTGACCGGATTAGCGGAGAAGGTGCCCGAATGGGGGAAGAGCACCCGCTCGGCCAGCGGATTGAGCACGTCCATCACCTCGGCACTGCCAGCGATGGCGCCAACGGGGAAGCCGCCGCCGATGGTCTTGCCGAGCGCCGTCAGGTCGGGGCGCGAGGTGAACCACTGCTGGGCACCGCCGTATTCCGACCGGAAGGTGATGACCTCGTCGAAGACCAGCAGTGCCTTGTTTCGCGTCGTCCAGGCGCGCATGGCCTCGATGAACTCGTTGGTGGCGGGCACCATGCCGACGCGGTGCGGCAAGGGGTCGATCAGGACGCAGGCGATCTCGTACTTGTATTCGTCAAGGATGGCCAGTGCGCGGCTGACGTCGTTGAAGGGGAGGACGACAACTTCCTCCAGCGCGGAGGTGGGGGTGCCCGCGGTCACCGGCACGCTGCGCGGGTGCTCAATCTCGCCCCAATTGGCGGGGTTGGCGGTCTGGCTCACCTCGGCATAGTCGTATAGACCGTGATAGGCGCCCTCGACCTTGGCGATCTTCGGGCGGCCCGTGTAGGCGCGCGCCGCCTTGAGGCAGCAGATGATGGCCTCTGTGCCCGAGTTGACGAAGCGAATCTTCTCGAAGCTGGAGGAACGCTGCACCATGTGCTCGGCGAACTCCACTTCCACTTCGGTGGCAAAGGTATATGCGGTCCCCTTGTGCAGTTGGTTCGTCACCGCCTCGATGATGACGGGGTGCGCGTGACCGTGGATGAGCGACGCCATGTTGTTTGCGAAGTCGATGCGACGCTTCCCCTCGATGTCCGTGACGTAGCATCCCTCGCCCTTTGCCGCGTAGGAGGGATGGGGCTTGCGGAGCACCGCGTTGCGGCTGACGCCGCCGGGAAGCACCTTGAGGGCGCGTTCATAAAGTTCCTGACTACGAGTCTTCGATGACATGCGATTAGCTCCTGTGGTCGCGACCGTCGATGAGCGGCGCGCCCGTCTTTGCTTGAAGGTTTTCGAATGTGACGCCCGGCGCGAGTTCCCGCGCAACGAGCCCCTCTGCCGTCACGTCGATCACGGCGAGGTTTGTATAGATCCGGTCCACGACGCGGATGCCCGTGAGCGGGTAGCTGCACCGGGCCACGATCTTGGGATCGCCGCTTTTCGTGGTGTGCTCCATGAGGACCACCACGCGCTTGACGCCTGCGACCAGGTCCATGGCGCCACCGACCGCCGGAATCGCGTCCGGCTCGCCGGTCGACCAGTTAGCCAGATCGCCGGTGGCGGAAACCTGCATCGCACCGAGCACGCTCACGTCGAGGTGGCCGCCGCGGATCATCGCGAAGCTGTCGGCGTGATGAAAGTAGGCGGCGCCAGAAATCGCCGTGACCGGCTTCTTGCCAGCGTTGATGAGCTCCGGATCCTCGCTTCCCGGTACAGGGGACGGACCGACGCCGAGGAGGCCGTTTTCCGTGTGGAAGATCACTTCCTGTCCCGCGGGGACACACTGGGCGACCAGTTCAGGAATGCCAATCCCGAGGTTCACATAGGCCCCGTCGTGGATGTCCCGCGCCGCGAGGCGCGCCATGTCGTGGCGGGTCCATTCGCCGTTTGTTGTGGCGGTCATGGGTAGACCCTCCCTTCCTTCACGAGCAGCGATTCCTGCTGCGGGCTGGCGACCTCGACGACGCGCTGGACGAAGATGCCCGGCGTGACCACGGCCTCAGGATCGATGCCACCGGGCTCGACCACTTGGCGCACCTGCACGATCGCGGTGCGGGCGGCCATGCACATGATGGGGCCAAAGTTCCGCGCGGTCTTTGTATAGGCAAGGTTTCCGTAACGATCCGCCCTGTCGGCGCGTACCAGCGCGAAGTCGGCACGAAGCCCCCGCTCCATCACATAGTCGCGCCCGGCGAAGCTCCGCACTTCCTTCCCTTCGCCGAGTTGCGTGCCTACCGCGGTGGCCGTATAGAAGGCTGGGATGCCCGCCCCACCGGCACGAATGCGCTCGGCAAGGGTGCCCTGAGGGACCAGTTCCAGCGCGATCTTTCCCGCACGGTATAGTTCGGGAAACACCAGCGAATTGGCGCTGCGCGGATAGGAGCAGATCATCTTCGCGACCTGTCCGTTGGCGATGAGCGCCGCCAACCCGACGCGCCCGCTGCCCGTGTTGTTGCTGATGACGGTCAGGTTCCTCACCCCCCGGTCAACCAGCGCGTGGATGAGTTCGATGGGACTTCCCGCCTCGCCGAACCCGCCGATCATCACCGAGGCGCCGTCGCCGATGTCCGCGACGGCCTCGGCAGCCGAAACACCGATCTTGTTGATCATTTCAGGCCGTTCTCCGAGAGGCGCCTTCCGTGCACCTCGTGAAGCGCCTCCTCGATTTCGCGCAGCTCGTCCTCGAAGAAGAACTTCTCCGTATCGAGCGGTGTCAGGTGATCGACGCGGTTCTCCTGCTCGTCGTAGACGGCGAGGAATACCTTGTCCATCCACTCCATCTTGCGCGCCTCGTTGAACTTGAGTGCCAGCGCCTTGCGGCCACCGACGGTGGCCTCGCCGAGGATCGACAACTTGCCCGCCGAGGTCGTCATCGTGATGTAGCGCGACGGACGATTGATGGAGCTGAGCGAGCGGAAGATGCGATTGGAAATTTTCTCGATGTCGGCCAGCGGCGCCGTGAAGTAGTGATGCTCGCCCGTGGGCCGCGCGCAGTACATTGAGTGGAAGCGGATCAGCAACGTCGCCAGGATGTTCGCCAGGTCGACCCAGTTCTGCGCCGAACGCTCGATGTCCGTCTTGCCATGCTCGTCCATGAAGAGGCTGACGTGGTTCATGATCGGGCTTTGGCTGCGAATCACCACGCCGTGGGCCTGAAGGCGACGCACGGCCGCGATGGTGCTCGGGTTCAGCAGTTCGCGCGGCGTGGAGAAGTGCGCCATCCAGGCAAGCTGGACTCCGTTCTCGTGCATCACGTCAAATAGCTCCAGGATCTTCCCGTACTTCTCCGTGAGGATCATCTCCGGCTGGAAAGTCAGCACGCGCGACGCGATGCGCACGGTGCGGATGTGGAGCAACGCCGGGTCCTCGATGATCGGCATCACGTACTGGCGCAGGCGCTCATAGGGCAGATAGCCCGCGTCGCCGCCGGTGATGAGCAGATCCGTGACCTCGGGATGCAGGCGCAGGTACTCATGAATCTGCGCGATATCGTCCTGGATGAACATGTCATCGTCGCCGCGCACCTGCGCGTGACGGAAGCAATAGGTGCAGAAGGCGAAGCAGCTCTGTGTGGTCTTGTCGAAGACGAGCTGGCACTGCGGATACTTGTGCTGGCTTCCTTGTACGATCTCGATGCCGCCATCCTCGCGCTCGAGCCACGGCTTGTTCAGCAACTGATGCCCGTCGTGCGGGTTTGTGTGCTCCATGTAATCGTCGATGATGCTGGTACGATCCGCATCGTTGGTCGCCGCCGCATAGCGGGCGACGACCTCCGGGCGCATCATGCCCGGCTGAGGGAAGACAAGCTGATAGAGCGAGTCGGTCTCGTAGCGGGACCAGTTGATGGCGTTGAGGATGTGGCTGGTTGCCTTGAAGCGATAGACCTCGACGAATAGCTCGCGCTCCACCATGCGCCCGAGTTGGATGCCGTGCTCGCGAAGAATCGCAACCACCTGACGGAAGCCAGCGAGACCCTCGTACTGCGCCCTGCCGGGAAAGAGGAACGCGGCGCGTTCCTTCAGTCCGGAGTACTGCGGATAGGCTGCATGGAGACGACCGAGCAATCCCGTCGGAAGCAGGCGCTCGGACCGGATAATGTCCAAGGTTTCCTGAGGGTAGCCATATCGATCGAGCATGGCATCCACATCGGCGGGGAGGACCACCGAAGGAATGGGGGTGGCGGAAGAGGAAGTCATGGGGGGAATCGCTCCGTGGGAGAGTCGAAATCTTAATATCGACAATGCGGTTAGAGCTTATCCGATTTTAGACCGCGCGCAAGGGGAAACCGTGTTTGTTGCACAGGGCTGAGGAGGGTAATGGAACCCGGGACCGGGAAGGGTTCGCTGGAGGGGGCCCTAGGGTCCGACGCAGGTGTGGACGTGTAAGCCGCGGCGCCGGAACGCTCCACTTAGGTTGATAGTCAGAACTAACATTGGAGGGCCATTTGGTGGGCCGATGTGCGATTTTTTGCATCCGCCGCTTGACCCCAGCTAAAGCGATTTCGTGGACTGGTCCAATTGCGGATTGCCGCATGACAAGTTCGATGAAAGAGAGCGCCATGACACCACCGGACGCACTAGCCAGTATGGATGACCTCCTGCATGAGGATCGCCACTTTCCGCCGACTGCCGCTTTCGCAGCCCAGGCCAACGCGAACGATCCGGCCATCTATGCGAAGGCCTCAGCCGATCCTCAGGCCTTTTGGGCCGCCGAGGCGGAGAACCTCCCGTGGTTCAAAAAGTGGGATCGCGTCATGGACGGCGGCTTCCCGCACGCCAAGTGGTTTGTGGGCGGAAAGCTGAACATTGCCCACAACTGCCTCGATGCCCACATCACGGGCGCACGCCGCAACAAGGCAGCCATCATTTGGGAAGGCGAGCCCGGCGAGCGCCGTACCTACACCTACTACCAGCTCTATCGCGAGGTCTGCAAGTTCGCCAACTCGCTCAAGGGCCTTGGCGTGAAGAAGGGCGATCGCGTTGCCATCTTCCTGCCGATGATCCCCGAGGCGGCCATCGCCATGCTGGCCTGCGCGCGTCTTGGTGCCATCCACAGCGTCGTCTTCGGCGGCTTCAGCCCCGACGCCCTCGCCGACCGCATCAACGACTGTGAGTGCTCGGTCCTGATCACGGCCGACGGCGGTTGGCGCCGCGGCAACGTCATCAGCCTGAAGCATGACGCGGACATTGCACTCGCCAAGTGCCCGACCATCAAGCACGTCGTCGTCGTGAAGCGCCCCGCGGGCGAGCCGTTCCCCTGCAACATTCAGGAGGGACGCGATCACTGGTACCACCGCCTCGTCGCCAATGCGTCGGACAACTGCCCCGCCGAGCAGCTTGATGCGGAGGACGTGCTCTACATCCTCTACACCTCCGGCACGACGGGTAAGCCCAAGGGCATCGTCCACACCACCGGCGGCTATGCGGTGCAGACCTACGCCACGACCAAGTACACTTTCGACATCAAGGACAGCGACGTCTACTGGTGCACGGCGGATGTGGGCTGGGTTACCGGCCACAGCTACATCGTCTACGGCCCGCTGCAGGTCGGCGCCACCTGCCTCATGTACGAAGGCGCCCCGGACTATCCCGAGAAGGATCGCTTCTGGGACATCTGCGCTCGCCACGGCGTCACGGTGTTCTACACGGCCCCGACGGCCATTCGCGCCTTCATGAAGTGGGGCTCACAGCACGTCAAGAAGCACGATCTTTCGCAGCTCCGCCTCCTCGGCTCCGTCGGCGAGCCGATCAACCCGGAAGCTTGGATCTGGTACCACGACCGCATCGGCGGCCAGCGCTGCCCCATCGTGGATACCTGGTGGCAGACGGAAACCGGCGGACACATGATCACGGGCCTCCCCGGTGTGACCACGATGAAGCCGGGCTTTGCCGGTCCCGCGATTCCCGGCGTCGACATCGCGGTGGTGAACGACAAGGGCGAGGAAATCTCCGAGGGCTCCGGCTATCTGGTGATCCGCAAGCCCTGGCCCTCAATGATCCGCACGATCTGGGGCGACGACCAGCGCTTCGTCGAGACCTACTTCAGCCGCTTCGAAGGGAAGTTCTACTTCGCGGGCGACGGTGCCAAGAAGGACAAGGAAGGCAACTTCATGATCCTTGGCCGCGTCGACGACGTGCTCAACGTCTCCGGCCACCGCATCGGCACCATGGAAGTCGAGTCCGCCCTGGTCGATCACCCGGCCGTCGTTGAAGCCGCCGTGGTGGGCAAGAACCACGAGATCAAGGGCCAGGCCATCGTCGCCTTCGTGACCCTCAAGTCCGGCTACGTTCCCCAGCCGGAACTGCGTGACGAACTGAAGAAGCACGTGACCAAGGTGATCGGCGCCATCGCCCGTCCCGAGGACATCTACTTCGCGGCGGACCTTCCCAAGACCCGCTCCGGCAAGATCATGCGCCGCCTGCTCCGCGACATCGCGGAGGGCCGCGCCCTCGGCGACACGACGACGCTGGCCGACCCGAACGTGGTCGCGAACCTGCGCGAGACCTACGAGGAAAAGTTCGGCGAGTAATATCGCTCGGCCGACTTCCCCGCATCGCAGCGATTCTCCGGCGGTCGGAGCCCCCCAAGGGCCGAGACCGCCGAAACGCTGAGGAGCATAGCTCCGCTCCCTTTCTCAGCTTCCCCGCCTGATGTCGGTGCTCCCTTTCGGTCACCGCTGGTGGCGGTCCGTACTCAACCGAACAGCATTTGTCACAGAAGCGCCATTGGTCTGGTCTTGCGAGGCTGGCTGGGTTTGTGCTACCCATCAGGGTTATTCGGGAAAACCCCACGGTGACGAATCGGTGAGGCATCCTGACTTAGGGAAATCGCGGGGGCTTGGTGAAGCTCCGCACGGAGGTCCGGCAATGAAGCATCCCATGGTCTGGCTGGTAACCGTCCTGATGGGAGTTGGGACCGCGACGCTTGGGGTTGTGGAGAAGGATCGCATCGGAGCTGCCATCCTGGCGGCGCGGGAGCAACCAGCGGTCATGACCGATCCCGCGCAGGCCGAGGAGGCGATCAGCGCCCGCGTGATCGTTCTGCGGGGGAAATCCGACGATGAACTGGCTGAGATTCTCCGCGACCACGTGTTGGGCGACCGAAACGAAATCACCGAGTGGGTGGAAAGTCAGGCGCTGGGACGCCTCGCACCGCGCACCCATCCAATGCTGCTGGAACTCCTCCGCGACGTGGACGTGCGCGATGAGTTGCTGAGGCCCACGGAAAGGGGAGGGCGCCGTCGCGGTCGGTTCAGCAAGCTGTGCGAGGCCTTTGGTGGTCCGCCGCCTGAGGAGGCCATCGCGCCACTTTCTGACTTTACTGAGGCGGATTCCCCCTGGGTTCGCGCCGTGGCGGCGGCCACCATTGGGCGCTCGGGAAAACCCTCCATTGTGGCCCCACTGGAACGCGCCTTCCGTGACGAGAACGAGAACGTCCGCGCATTTGCATTCTCCGGCATCATGCGGGCACAGCGAGAGGGACGGCTGACGCCCGGGGCCGCATCGGGTCTATACGACTCGATGGAACGGCTGGTGCGCGAGCGCCTCAACGCAGAGCCCGCAATCGAAGTGGCACTCCAGTTCGATCGCGAGCGCGCGGCGAAGTTTCTGCAATCAGACGAGGTGCTCGGCCCGCGCGACGAGATTGCCGCCTTTGCGCTCGAGGTACTGCTGAGGGAAAAGGTAGCCTTCGAGGCGAATCATCTGATGAAGCTGTTCTCCGATCTGGCGGAGGGCAACTTGGATTATCCAACAGACCGCCTGCTGGTGGCCGTTGCAGGTGCCATTGGGAGTAGCAACGACGGAACTGGCCGCGCCTTCCTGGAGGAGCGACTGAGCTCGAACATCGAAACGGTGAGCCACGCTGCGTCCGAGGGCCTTCTGGCCGCACAGGGGCTGGCGGACCTTGACGATCGGTTGCGCGAACGTATCCGCAAAGAGGGATTCGAGAGCCTGCCTGAGCGGGTGCAGATCTACCTGGCCGTGACAGAGTTGGACCATCAAGTGCGCGAGAGCAGTCTCGCTGAGTACCTCTACAAGGATGAATCCGACCGGCTCGCGGCGGCGTTACGCGGGTTGGAGGTACTCGGTGCCGCTCGCCAAGCCGCGGCGCTGCGCGAGGCATCGACGCTCTTTGGCGAGCGGGGCCCGTCCAATGTGGTGGAGGCACGCCGCAACCAACTCGGCCGCATCTTCGGCAAGGACCCCAATGCCTTCGAGCAGATCGACGCCCAGTTCCTGGCCGCGACACCTTCCGTGCGGGTCCTGGCGGCGCGCTACGTGCTGGCCGAGCCCGAGGCGTTTAGGTAGGAGCCCTCGGCCGACCTCCTGTCGGCGCATGACCATACGGGTTCGCGCCACCACGGAGGGTGGCGGTCCCGGGGGGTGTGATTCTCTTCCCCAAAGCCGTTGCCCTTGACGGGGGGAGGCGCTACGGAGTGAGTACCCCGCTCGCGCCGTGGCGTTGCGCCCGGTCACCTCTCTTCATGGATCCTTCCCCCCATGCGTGTTGGACTCGTAACACTTGGCTGTGACAAGAACACGGTCGACAATGAGTACCTCTCCGGGTTGCTCGCGAAGGAAGGCATGACCGTCGAGGTCGCCGACGAGCAGCGTCCGCCCGATGTGGTCGTCATCACGACGTGTGGGTTCCTTCAGGCGGCCAAGGATCAGTCCGTGGCGGAGATTCGTCGCTGGGCCTCCATCCGCCAGAAGCACGGCACGCGCCTTGGCGTGATCGGTTGTCTTGCCCAGCGCAACGGCGAGCAGCTCCTGCGCGACATTCCCCAGATCGACTTCCTGGCGGGCGTCGGCGACTTCGAGCGCGTGGCCCGCATGGTGGTCGGCGAGGCCAAGTCGCGCTTCGTGGCCAACACCGGTGGCGAGTCCTGGGACCTGGCGCAGCAATCCCCCTCCGCCGTCGCGGAGGTCACCACCGCCGAGTCCGACATCGAGTTCGACGACCGCAAGTTCTCCAGCGCCGCGCCGCGCGTCCTCGTGCCGCGCACACTTCCCCGCCAGCGCCTCGACCGCCGTCCCCACGGCTTCCTCAAGATCAGCGACGGCTGCAACCATACCTGCACTTTTTGCAGCATCCCCCTCATGAAGGGGATCTATACAAGCGTCCCGCGCCAAGTGGTGCTGGACGAGGCCCGTCGCCTTCTCGACGATGGTGTGCGCGAGCTGAATATCGTCGCGCAGGACATCACAAAGTACGGTCTGGATCTGGAAAAGCGCATGATGCTTCCCGAGTTGCTGAAGGACCTGTGCGCGCTCGAAGGGAAGTTCTGGATCCGGCTCTTCTACCTTTACCCGAGCACGGTCACGCGCGACCTGGTGGCGGTGATGAAGGAGGAGCCCAAGATTGCCCGCTACCTCGACGTGCCGTTGCAGCACCTGCACGAGGATGTGCTGCGCCGCATGAAGCGCCCTCACGACCGTGCGCGGACCATGGACATGCTTCGTTACCTGCGCAGTGAGCTTCCCGACGTGACCATGCGCACCACCTTCATCGTGGGCTTCCCGGGCGAGTCCACCGCCGAGTTCAACACGCTCCTGGATGCGATGGAGGAAATCCGCTTCGAGCGCCTGGGCGTCTTTGCGTATAGCCGCGAGGAGGGCACTCCCGCAGCGGCCCTTCCCAACCAGATTCCCGACAAGCAGAAGCAGCGGCGTCGCGAGAAGCTGATGAAGCGGCAGGCCGAAATCAGCGCCGATTGGGCCGAAGCCCAGGTCGGCAAGACGCGCGAGGTTCTGGTCGAGGGGCGCGTCCCGGACTCGAACTGGTACGTTGGGCGCAGCCACAGCGAGGCCGCTGACATCGACGGGGTGATCCGCTTCCAGTCGGACCGCGACCTGAACACCGGCGATTTCCTCAACGTGAAGATCGTCGCCTCGGACGTCTATGACCTCGAAGGCGTCGAGGCCTGACGGGGCCGCGATGGGACTGCTCCTGACCGCCGGGCTTGCCGTGCCGTGGAAGAAACGGCTCGTCATGGAGGCGGGACTGCGCGTCGTGGCACTCAAGGGTGTAGCCCGTCGACTGCTCGGCGAGCGACCCGGCGAGCTTTCCCCGGATCGTATCGTCGTCTTTCTCTTCACGCGCGCGGGGGACTTGGTCTCCGCCACGCCATTCCTTCAGTTGCTACAACGCCGCTGGCCCGACGCACCGATCACGCTCGTGGTCTATCGCGAGGTGGAGCAGGTGGCGCTTGGCGTCCCGGGCGTTCGATCCGTGGTGGCCATCAATCGTCGCGATGGGCTGGCGGCGTTGCGGCAACTGTGGAAGGCCCGCGGCACGGCGCGAACTCTCGTGCTTACCCATAGCATCAACCCCCTGGTGGCTCTGTTTGCGCTGCTCTCCCCGGCCGGCGCATGGGCAGGATACCTGTGGGATCGGACGTATAGACGCCTGCCGGGGCACCGCCTTGAGTTCACACCGCTCGCAAAGCCCTTTGATCACCTGGTCCGCCAGCACACGGTCATCTCAGAGGCGCTCGGTATAGACAGCGCTCCCCTGCCGGAGATCGCGTGGAGCTACTCCGAGGCGGGACTGCGTGCGCCATTTCGGGAACTGATGACGAAGCTGCGTGGATCGGGAAAGCGACTGATCGTGGTCTCCGCGGGAAGCCGCCACGCCAACCGCACCTGGCCCATCGAGCATTGGGACGAGTTGGTCGACCGCCTTGCCGCGTTGCCGGATGTCCACATCCTGGCACCCGGCGCCCCCACGGAAGCCTCTGTTGCCGAGGCCTTTCAGTCACGCCATCCCGGCGTGGTGACCAGTCTGGCCGGCAACACCAACTTTCACGAATTCGCCGCCACGGTGGAGGCCGCAGACCTGGTGATCGGCAACGACTCGGCGGCCAGCCACCTGGCGGCAGTCTTCAAGCGTCCCTGCATCGCGTTCTTTGGCCCCGTGCCGCCGGAACTGCGCGATCACAAGCGCCCAGGCCACGTTTTTCATGGGCTCGCGGGGGAACATCCCTGTCGTTGTGGATACGACTTCTTCCGCGAGGCAACCGCATGTCCGCACGGACGGCAGTGCCTCACGTCAATTACGGTGGAGCGGGCCTTTGCGACGGCAGTGGATATCCTGTCCAAGGGTGCCTGTTAGGCGCCGTCCGATTCGCCGGTCGGTACATCCGGAACGTCTGATGCCGGTGGGATTGCCGCGGAGATGACCCGGTTACGACCACTCTGCTTGGCTTCATAGAGCGCCTTGTCCGCCTTCTCGAAGAAGGAGTGCAAGGTGTCCATCTCGCCCAGCATGGCGACGCCGACGCTGATCGTCATCTTGATTTCCTGGTCACCGGTCACGAGTGGTGTGTCCTGGACGGTCTGGCGGAGGCGCTCGGCGTAGCGAATAGCCGTGGCCAAGGTCGTGTCGGGGGTGCTGACGGCGAACTCTTCACCACCCCAGCGCGCCACCAGATCGGATTCGCGGCTGCACCGGGACAGGATACCCGCCAAATGCTGGAGGGCCTCGTCGCCGATGGGGTGTCCGAAGCGATCATTGATGTTCTTGAAATGGTCCACGTCGATGAGCAGGAGCCCAAGATCGAGGGTTCGGCGCGACGCCAGCGCCATGTAGTGCTTCAAGTGCGAGAGCATCTGATAGCGGTTGTCGAGTCCGGTCAGGGCATCGCGCGTTGCATTGACGTACAGCGACTCGTCCTGAAGCAGTTCTTCGGTATCGCGCAGATAGAACCCGAGGATGGTCCGCCCGATGGTGATGCGGTCACGTTCGGTCAGTTGGACCCGACCGCGGATCAGGACACCGTTCAGTTCCGTCCCGTTGCGGCTCCCCATGTCCTCGACGTAGCAGACTGGGTTCTCCCGGGATCGGTCCCAGTTCTCCCAGGTAATGCGGCTGTGCTGGCGAGAAGTTCCACCATCGGTCAGGTAGATCTCGCAACTCCTACTGCGCCCGATGATCGTGTCGCGGCGCTGGAGTCGGAACCGCTGTCCACGCGATTCACCCGCCATGCAAATCAGGATGGGATGGAAGGTCTCCGGCGCGGCCTTGAGGGCGGCGGCTGCCAGAAATGGAGCCGCACTGAACGAATCAGTGCGCTCCCTCGTGTTTGGCCCTCTGACTAGACAGTCCGGGGGTATTTTCATGCTCTGCAAAGCCAGTGATTGTTCGCTTGACTTTTGCCCGTTTACCATGTCTAGTCAATTAACTAGATAGCGAGGTGCTCCATGGGCAATCCCAC
>WGMQ01000020.1 GCA_016125005.1 bacterium
CACCGCCGGAACGAACATCGGCAGAAAGAGGCGCACGCCGTCGTACTTGGGGGATGAGGGCAGGCTTGATGCACAGATCGGTCCGAGGAGGAAAAGGAGCAGGGCAAGCTCGCGGCGCGGCAGGCGAAGGCGTCGCAGCGCCCGCGTCGCCACAGTTGTCGCGCCGACCCAGAAGACCACCAGTAGTGCGACCGGCGTGGCCAGATGTGCCATCGCAAGCGGATAGTAAATCGGCGCGGGCGGCCCGCCGAAGTTCCATCGCGACCCGGCAAACCAAGTCCCCTGATGGGAATGTTCGGCAATGAAACGCCAGTACCCGGCCAGTCGCTCCCCCACCGCGGGCCACATCCACGGCCAGATGGCCAGGGCCACGAGCGGCGAGGCGAGCAGCATGGCGAGCGCCACCGCCTCGTGCCTCAGCCATCCACCCATGCCGCGGCGCGCCAGCAGCCTGCCGCCGACAAGGACTCCCACCACCGCTACGCAGAGGATCAGGCCGTTCACCTTCGTCGCCAAAGCGAGCCCCAGCGCCACTGCCAGCAACATCGAATGGCGAATCGAACGCTCCGGGCGTTGTAGCACAATCCACAGGACCAGGGCCGTCACAGCGCAGAAAACGGTCTCGCTGGCGGCGAGCTGTGCATGACCTGTGACGACCGGGTGGGATGCGTAGAGCGCCGGGGGCAGCCACGCCCAGCGCCGAGGTACCAACTGTGCGGCACAGCGCCAAAGGAGCCAAAGCGTCGCGGAGAACAGGAGCGCCGGGAAAACGCGCAGGGCCGCGAGGCGATTCCAACCGTCTCCCGGGAGCAGGAACGTCGCCGCCCCCAGCCACTTCGTCACCGGTGGAAGCTCGTTGATCTCGGCCCAACCTGCGCCAATGCCATCCTGGCTTAGCGCAGTTCCGGGACTTTGGAAGAGATTTACCACCCACTGCGAGGCATCGCGGAATGCGGGGTAATAATAGGCCTCGTCCCACGTCAGACCGGGACCTCCCCATCGGGGATGCCCTGAGACCCAGAGGAGGGCGCCCAGAAAAATGACAATTCCGGGTCCCAGAAGTAATTTGCCTGTGGCGTTTCGCAACGGATGCTCTAACATGGTGATCAGAGTGCTGTGGAAGAGCGCGCCGGTGCAAGGGGGCTCGGCGCAGGTTGTTTGTTTACACGGCATTTGGGTTGCGTGAGATTCAGTTCAGGGAGCAGAAAAGCACAGGACGGGGGCAGCACAGTATGGGGATTTACTGCGAAACCTACAAGTGCCAGTGCACGTCAAAGGCGTGCGGGGCCAGTGAATGCGCCAAGGCGCTGGAAACGCGCCGTCGTGCCGAGGAACTCCGGGGGGTGATCCTTGACAAAGACGGTGTGGTAATCGTGGTTCGTAAGCCGGAAGCTGGCTACAGCGAACCGCAAACCTTCAAACCAAACATCGTCCTGCCGCCTTCTCCGACGGAGAAGAAGCCGCGGGACACGACATTCTATCTGCTGATTGCATCGTCGGTCTTCACGCTTGTCCTGCTGGTATCGGCGCTGGGCTATCTCGGTTGGATCATGTTGGCGCCACAGCCCGCGCCCGTGGGCGTGCCCACGCAGCCGGTGGCAGTCGCCGCGCCGCCGCAGGCGGTCCCGACACCGACGCCCGCTCAGGCCCCCGCCGAGTTGCCGCCGGAATTGCGCGTGACCTCGGTGCTACAATCCTCCCCCAGTTCGAATCGCCCGATTCGTGCTTCAGGGTTGGCGCTCGATAGCCCGGAGCGCGACAACAGCCCGTCGGGAAAGCTGAAGTCGCTGGGCAACGAAGTGCGCCGGAAGGGAAACCTCAAGGAGGCCCGCGAGTTCTACCGCGCCTCCGTCGAGGCGGACCCCAGCTACTACGAGGGCTATAACAACCTGGGAAACACCTACACGGACACTGGCGACCACGGTGGTGCTGCACCGATTTATCAGAAGGGACTCGTCATCGTCCCCGAGTCGGAGACTCTGAGGTTCAACTTGGGCAACACCATGATGCGGGCCGGGCGATACGCGGAGGCAGCGGCCGAGTTCGAACGCGTTGTCTACTACAACGAGAGTGACATGGAAGCCCGGTTGTTGCTGGGGATTTGCTACTATCACCAGGGGAGAAACAACGAGGCGTCGGCGGTGTTCCAGTCGATCTTGGCGGTGGACAAGGACCACGCCTTGGCGAACTACAACCTCGCGCTCGTGATGGACCGGCTGGGTCGACCGGAGCTGGGCAGCGCCTATCGCCGCGAGGCGTTGCGGCTGAAGCCGGAACTGGCCAAACGCTGATTCTTCTAGCCCTTGTACCTTCTTCCGATGCACTCTCCGTTCATCGAAGGATTGGTGCGGCCATATGAGACTGATCGTTGACCAAAACATTCCGCATGCCGAGCAGGCCTTCAGCCAGTTCGGCGACGTCGAGTTGCATCCAGGTCGGACCCTGACGCCTGCTGTCGTGGCGGACGCAGACATCCTGATCGTGCGCTCCGTGACGAAGGTTAACGAAGCCCTCCTCGGCAATAGTCGTGTACGGTTTGTCGGCACTGCCACCATCGGAACCGATCATCTGGACATTCCCTGGCTTGCCAAGCGGGGCATTGGTTGGTCCAGCGCGCAGGGCTGCAACGCCAACTCGGTGGTGGAATGGGTCATGGCGGGCCTGGCGGAGTACGGACTCGCGACGGGGCGCGATTGGCGCAGCCTCCGCATTGGCATCGTCGGGCATGGCAACATCGGCTCACGCCTCGCGGCGCGCTGTCACCTGATCGGCATGCAGACAGTGGTTTCCGATCCTCCTCTGCATCGCGAAGGGCGCCTGCCCGATCACCAGAACTTGCGCGACCTGCTTCCCGCCGTGGACGTGGTGTCCTTCCATGTTCCGCTGGTTCGCGAAGGTCCCGATCGGACCATCCATCTGGCTGGCGAGAAGGAATTGGCTCTGCTGCCGAAGGACGCCGTCGTGATGAATGCCTCCCGAGGCGATGTGATTGCCACGGATGCGTTGATCAGGGCTCGCAAGGATCTAGGGTTGATCATCGATGTTTTTGAAGGTGAGCCCGAGCCGAGCAAGGATGTGATTGAGCGTTGCTTCCTCGTGTCGCCGCATGTGGCCGGCTATTCCTACGAGGGGAAAGTCAACGGCACGCGCATGATGGCCGATGCGGTGGCAACCTTCCTCGGTACCCAGAATTCATGGGCGCCTACCAGCCTGCCGCCCGATGCCCCCGTGGTTCCCATTGTCGAGGGAGGACCACTCGAGGTTATCGCCAAAGCGATTCGCCACAGCTACGACATCGGCGCTGATGATCAGCGGCTTCGTGCGGGGTTGGGACTCGCTCCCGGCGCCTGGGGCGAGCACTTCGACCAGCTCCGTCGCAACTATCCGAAGCGCCGCGAGTTCCGTCGCTACAACATCGAGGCGCCACTTCCCGCACCGGTCCGGGGCACCCTGATGGCGCTCGGCTTCCAGCTGCACTGACCGTGGTGAATCAGAGCGCTGAGGTCGTGCTCTGCTTCTTCAGCTCCTCAGCTTTCGCTGCCAGCTTGGTTTCCTTCCGAATCTCTGAGACGATCCAGCCGAGGGAGCGCGACTCCGCTTGGCGTGCCCGCTGGAATACCTTCTCGACGAGCGGCAGCTCGTAGCGGGAGGCGATGAGTTGCAGTTCCTCGAGCACCAAGTTGTTCATCCTCATGGAGAACACGTCGAGATATAGTTCGACCACGCGATTGATCTTCTTGAGGCGCGAAGCAGCCAGGTCTTCGCCATCGGGCTGTGCGGGGGTGGAATAGCGCGGAGGCCAATGGGTCGACTGGGAGAGCTCCGGATGGGCGTTTGCAATTTGGTCCAGCGGGATGGGAGTCGCCAGTGGCGTAAGGATCTGGAAGAGCGCTGTTTCCTCCTCGTGTTCCGGCACGAATGCGCGGACAAGCCCCTCCTTGCGGAGTACCTTCAGCCCCTTTTCGAGCAACTGGGCGTTGAGTCCGGCCCGCTCGCAGAGCTGCCGTAGCGGCAGTTCCACCAGTCCCGGCGCCAGCGGGTGCTGCTCCTGGTCGATTTCAATGACTGTCCTCAGGAGGAGCCACGGCGCCGGGGACTTTCCTCTCTCCAACAGATGAATCGGGAGCCCTCCCAGAAAAATCCAGTGGGGGAAACGGGTGGGCGAATCGGGTTCCATAAGGTCGGGAATCTCTCTAGGTGAAGTGGGGCGCGACTCGCCGAAAGAAGACCTCACCACGGAGGCACCGAGACACGGAGAAAAGCAGGCGGTGAACTGATTTCGTGAGGCTGGGTCGCTGTTGCAGGAACAGCTCGCTTTGGACAAATGCTCCCGGACACCCGGGAACCGCAACCGGCCCCATGACTGAAGCGGATCGGCAAAACTTCTGGTAAAATTAGCTTTCCCAGCCTTCTGAACGCTTCTCCTCCGTGTCTCCGTGCCTCCGTGGTGGCGCATTCATCGTGTCGAGTTTCATCCATCTGCGGAAGGGGCGCGCACTTTTCGCGTGCTCCCCGGATGGTTGATGGGCGAGATTCTAGCCTCATTCCATCTCGGGGACAACTGCCGAGCGATGCTTGAGACGATCGATCCAACCAGAAAAGTGGACAAGGAGGCGTATCGCCTCTGGTTTCCGCGCCTGAAGACCGACCTGCGGGAGCTTCAACAGAAGGTCCGCGAAGTTCGAATGCCCGTGATCGTCATCATCGAAGGGTGGTTTTTCTCCGGCCGCGGCGACACCATCAAGCACCTTGGCGAGGCGCTAGACCCTCGCGGCTTCACGGTCTATGCCCCGTCGGAGACGAGCACCGAGGAGGCTCGGCGCCCGTGGATGTGGCGCCATTGGGTCCGCATCCCGGCCCGCGGCAAGATCGCCTTCTTCGAGCACTCCTGGTACCAGCGCGTCCTGGACGAACGGGTGCTTGGAGCCATGCGCAAGTCGCAGTGGGCACATGCCTTTCAGGAGATCAACCAGACCGAGGAAATGCTGGCCGCGGACGGTTACCAGATCGTCAAATTCTGGCTCCACATCTCGGAGAAAGAGCAGCGCCATCGGCTGAAGAAGATGCAGAAGGACCCCTTCTTCGAGGTGACTCCGCAGGACCGGAAAATGGTGGCCCGCTACCACGAGTTCGCGGAAGCGGCGGAGGAAATGCTCGAACGCACCTCCACCCACGTGGCTCCGTGGACTATCGTCGAGGCCGACGACCATCGCTATCGCCGGATGAAGATCTTCCAGACGATCTGCGAGCTGCTGGCCAACGGCGTCACCCAGCGCCAACAACGCAAGCGGGCGCCCAAGGCCGATCGACCGGCCTCCCGCGTCTCGGTCCCGGCTCTCGAGGAAATGCCGACGTTGCTCGACAACGTCGACCTGAACAAGACCGTGCCGCCGGAGGTGTACGAGGAGAAAAAAGTCACGCTCCAGCTTAAGCTGCGGCGACTCCACGACGAATCCATCAAACGTGATCTGACCAAGGTCATCGTGATGGAAGGTTGGGATGCGTCCGGCAAGGGGGGCAGCATCCGACGCCTCACAGCGACTCTCGACCCGCGTCACTACAACGTGATCCCCATTGGCAAGCCCACGCAGGAGGAACTGGACCACCACTACCTGTGGCGATTCTGGACCATGATTCCTCAGCGCGGCCAGATGACGATCTTCGACCGAAGCTGGTACGGGCGGGTCCTGGTCGAGCGGATCGAGGGATTCTGTTCCGAGGACGACTGGCGTCGTGCCTACCAGGAAATCAACGAGTTCGAACTCCAGCTATACAACGCGGGAATCACGCTCATCAAGTTCTGGCTCCACATCACCCCTGAGGAGCAGCTCCGTCGCTTCAAGGCGCGGGAGGCGGACCCGAACAAGGTGCACAAGTTGACGGAGGAAGACTGGCGCAATCGCGAGAAGTGGGGCCAGTACCGCGAGTGTGTTGACGACATGATCACACGGACGTCAACGACCTACGCGCCGTGGACCCTGATCGAGGCGGACTGCAAGCGCCACGCCCGCCTACGCGTAATGGAGACGGTGAGCGGAGCCATCGAAAAAGGCATCCAGCGTCAGAAGAAAACGTGACTGTTGAGTGGGTTTGCTTGAAAGAGGGCTGGCGGAGAGGGGGGGATTCGAACCCCCGATACAGGGATTACCCGTATGACGATTTAGCAAACCGTTGCCTTCAGCCGCTCGGCCACCTCTCCGCAACAGGATGGGTAGGACACTCTGAGGTGGCGGGGCGGTCAACGAAAAAGAGAGCCGCTGTGGCTCTCTTTTTCGTTTTCCCGACGTCCATCATTGGGGCGGTGTCGAGGGGTCGCTCTTCGCCTTGCTCGCGGACTTCTCCATCTCGTGCCGCATGAGCAGTTCGATGGGCTTGCTGGCCTCGCCGAAATAGAGGGTCCGGTGTGGAAAGGGGATCTCGATGCCGGCCTCGTCAAAGGCGTACTTGAGGCGGCGGCGGTACTCGCGCCCCACGTTCCACTGCTCAATGGGAAGGGTCTTCAGACGGCACTTGATCGTGACAGCGGAGTCGCCGAAACTATCGACTCCGAAGACCTCGATGTCGTCGAGCATCTTGGGACCGAATTGCTCGGTCTCGCGCATTTCCGTCGCGACCTTGCGGATGACAACGATCACCTCGTCGATGTCCTCCTTGTAGGCGACCCCGATATCCAGCACAGCGGCGGACCAATCCTTGGTCATGTTGGCCAGTTTCTCAATGGAGCCGTTGGGAAAGACGTGAACCACACCGGCGAGGTCGCGCAGCACGACGGTCCGCAGGTTGATGTGTTCGACGAGTCCGCCCTGGCCGTTGATGACGGCCACGTCACCGACGCGGATCTGGTTTTCGATGAGGATGAATGTACCGGCGATGACGTCCTTGACCAGACTCTGGGCGCCGAAGCTGACGGCGAGGCCGACGACGCCAGCGGCGGCGAGGATCGGCCCGATCTGGACTCCGAACAGTTGCAGGACCACCAGGACTCCGACGCCGAGCACGAGAAAGTTGGCGAGCCGACGGGCGAAGCCGAAGAGGGTCCGCAAGCGCTTCTCACTCTCACCCGATGGGGTGTCATCCCGGTCCAGCCAATTGTCCGCGGATTTCTCGAGTAGCCTGAGGGCGCCGTCTGCGGCGCGATAGAGCAGGTAGAAGGCAACGAGTGTGATAGTCAGCGTGGGGAGCAGGGTGATAGCGCGGGTGGCAAACTCTCGGAGGGCGGCCGTCAAGGCATCGGCAATTTCTGGTGTCATCAATCAGGGGAATCCTTTCGGGGGTGAGGGCATCATCGTCCCCTGGGGCGGACCCGTGCAACCCTTCATTCCCCCACCGGCTTGGGTGCGGAGCGGTCCAACGGGGAGAGCGCGCTCTCCGCTTCCCGGATGAGGCGCCGCACCTCCGCCTCATGTTCCCACGGGAGAAAGTGTCCCGCATCGTCCAGCGTGACCACGTCCCGGAGCGTTCCGCTGGGCAAGTGCTGACGGAGAAAGTCCACGTTGGAATAGGGGACGAGGGTGTCCTTGCGACCGTGGAGAATATAGACCGGACAGCGGAGCTCGCCGAGGCGATCACGAAGCGTCTCGAGTTCCCCTTTCAGCGGGATCAGTTCCTGGTTCGAGTTGCGGATCGCGCGTGGGAGGAGCCAGCGGATCATTGACCAGTTGCCGATGTATTGGGCGGGATGAACTTTTTCCAGCGCCGGGTCGAAGGCACCGGCAAGGATCACGATGGCACCCACGCGATCAGGATACTGGATGGCAGCAGCAGCGGCGATGGGGCCGCCAAGGGAGTGACCGACCAGGATCGGTTGGTCGTCGCCAAGGAGAGGCTCGAGAGACCGGGCCTGGTCGATCAGTGACGGCACAGAACCGCGTGGTTCTGACTCTCCGAATCCCGGCCGATCCAGCGCCACCGAGGTTCCCTCCGCCACTGGCTCGATCACGTAATCCGCCCACCCGGTCGCCTCGCCCGGGGTGCCGTGTATATACAGAACGCGGCGCCCGTTTCCGGAGCGTGACTCCAGATAACTGATCCGCCAACCGTGCGACGACTCGACGAGGCTCTTTCGAGAGATCCCGGCGATCTGCTGAGCGGTCGCGCGGGGATGCGGCATTTGGCACCCGGCCCACGCGAACGACAGACCGGCAACCGCCGCAAGCGCGAGGGCTCCCGCGGTTAGTCTCATCCCGCCACGTCGCGTCATCGTTGGTCCAGTCTTCTACTGTCCGAAGTAGGCCTTGAGGGCTGCCTGCCCGAGGTCACGGTCATAGGTCAGAAGCAAGTCGACCTGCTTCCCCGAGACCTTGGCCCAGGTGTAGAGTTGGCCCGGTTTGCCGGTGGTCGTTGATAGATGAACCGCACCCTCGGACTTCATCCGACGCCGCAGGACGTCGATAAACTCGGTGGCATCCTTCTCCGTATCCCAGACGGTGCGCCACGCCATGGTGGAGGGCTCTCCGTCCTCCTTGGCCGCAAGGAGGGTGAACTGATCGCCCCCCCACCCGGCCGCTGCCTCGGTGGGGATCGGGGCGTTGAGCAACGGGTCTGCCATCAGCATGGTGATTCGCGGGAACTCGTCCTTCTGGGCGAGATAGACACGCATTCCCCACTCGCCCATGGTGTTCCGATGGAGCTCATGCAGACCTGCCGGGGGGGCTGGCAATGTGACGGTGAGTGGCTCCTCGCGGGGTTCTGCGAGGTACTTTTCCGGATGAAGGATTTGCTCGGTTGAGTTTGGAGGATTCTTACCGAGATACACGCGCCAGTCGGGTCCCTTGTGCTGGGAGACGGCGATGCAGAAGGTCGAGCCGGCCAGATAGGGGAAGATCAGATCCTGCACGATCGGCTGCGGTACCTTGTTAAGGTCCTCTGCCTGAGAGGAGAACATCTGGTTGATCTGGAGCAGCACTGCTGGCGTGAAGTTATCACGGCCCCACTCGATCATGGAGACGGTGGCGTCGCCCTCGACGGCTGCCATGCGGGCATTGTGGCGATCCAGTTCCTCCACGTCCTTGGCGTAGGTGGTCAGATTCCATGCGGCGTCCTGTACGGCGTGGGTGATCTCATGACTGAGAATCACGCCACCGATGAAGCCCTTCGGGTCGAACGTGTCGACCACGTAGAGGGACTTGTCATCGGGGTTGTAAAGGCCGCCAACCTGGCCCTGAAGCAGGTCGCCAAAGAGCGAATCGGCGTCGGCCCCGGACGGAATGACGCGGAGGAAGGTCTGGAGAGCCATGTAGTCGATGTAGGTCTTCTCCTGGCTTTCCTCCTTCATGAGGCGCTCGAGCAACTCACCCAGTTCGGATTTGTTGAGGACGTTGGACTTCACGGGGTGACCGACGCGCCCACCCCAGAGGGCCTCGGTTTCAAGTTGGATCTGCTGCACCAGCTTCTTGTAGTCGGTGGGAGCAGCCGACGTGGTGGTGGGGGCAGCGGGGGCGGGAGTGGGGGCGGACGACTGCTTTCCCCCGGCGGAAAGGGCCTCATTAATCCGGCGATTGAACTCTGCCGCGCTTTCGCCGGCAGGGGCCGCGTGAAGTTGGACCGAGAGGAGTGCCAGAATGGCTGCTGCGAGTGTTGTTTTCATTGCCGTTCTCTTCGCCTATGGAGAGCGTTCGCCCATCAGTGCAGGACGGAGGCCTTCGGTTGGATAAAATTCGCCCGCTGGTGATTCTTGGCGTCGACCCCGGTCTGGCGAGCACCGGCGTCGGTGTCATCCAGCAAGTGGGTCAGCGCGAATGGCGTGCCCTGTTTCATGGCCATGTGACCACGGGGGAAGCGACGCCACTCCCCGCGCGTCTCGACAAGATTTTTCGTCTGGTGGAGGACGCCGTCGAGGAATACCGACCATCCTTCCTCTCAATCGAGTCGATTTTTTTCGCGGTGAATGTAAGGAGTGCCGTGTTGATGGCGCACGGCCGAGGGGTTGCGCTCCTTGCCGCGGCGCAACGCGGCGTGGAGGTGCACGAGTATGCACCCGCGGAGATCAAGCAATCGGTTGTGGGAAGGGGACGGGCGACGAAGGAGCAAGTGGGACAGATGGTCACCACACTGCTGAAACTTGATGCTCCGCCACGGGTCGACCACGAAGCCGACGCACTGGCAGCGGCGCTTTGCCACGCCTTCAGGGGGGTGACCCCGCTGGCCGCTCAAGTGGCGCGCGCCGCCGATCGTCCCACGAGGGACGACGATGGTTATGCAGCCCGGCGGGAGCTTTTGGGCAAGATGCTGACGGGCCGCAAACGGCGGCGCCGCTAGAGGGAGGCCACGGTGAAGCGACCTCCCTCACGACAAGGCTTGCACTCAGGCGGACGGCTGGTTGACGTCGCGACGGGCAGCAACAACCTGGCGCGAACGGGCGCCGAGAGCGCGGGCCGCGGGATTCGGCACATAGCCGACTCGGCTGATGGTATCGAGGATCAGCTTCTTCGTCTCGTCGTTGATCTTGGGGCTATCGTTGATGGCGAGAGAAACTGTGGAGCGGCTGTACCCAGTGATGCGGGCGATGTCGCGAATGGTGAGACCACCGTCGTTCTTGAGCTTGGGCATGTGAGGAACTCCTACTTGAAGATGTGCAACTGTAATGAGAATACCGTGCCGATGCAGTGTGACATTTTCACGCGGCTGGTCAAAAACCCTGAAAATCGGCCTTATTCGGCGATTGCGCAATTGTTTGCGCTTCGTTGCACTCGGATTACGCATTTGGACAGCTTGGACCATCGAGTCAGACTGACGTATTTGGAGCACCGCGGCGCCAGGAAAGTGGCCCATTTTGATCATCTCTTTGTAGAAATTGGAGCGCCCGTGGGAGTGGCGAGGCAGAAGGACTCAGGCTTGTGACGAATTGGGACAGGGGCGAAGGCAGCCGTGGCACAGGGCAGGGGGTCTATGCTCAGGTGCGCCCCATGGCGAAGGTCGACAACAGGACGGTTCCCATCCCGGCATTTCTGGGGAGGGCGTACTTTGGGTTCGTGCGCGAACTGATTGCAGAGCCGGGTTCCAATCCCACGTTCCTTCGTGAGTCTCGTCGGGCTTACCGTCGCCTCCGAATCAGTGGCGGAACCCTTCCGTTTCTGGCACTGTCGCTGACGATCGGGGCGGGCATTGCCTCCATCGGTATTCTGTACTTGTTGCAGTCGCTTGCGACGCCGGTGATGTGGAGTATTCCGCTGCTGGTGGTATTCTATGCTCCCTCCTTTCTTGCGAGCGTTCTGTTCTTCTTCCTGATCTATGGGGTGGCCCGCGACTTGTCGGACCGCGAGACGTTGCAGCAGCTCTACCTGACACCGATGCATCCTCAGGAGATTGTGTTTGGGATGATTTGGGGAAGTGCGTTGCCGATGTCCCTGCCGGTGGCATGCCTCATTCCGGGAGTAGCAATCATGGGGCTGCATCTCTACATGACGACGGACGCAACGGGCATGATCGATCTAGCCGCGCCAGCTGCCCTCCCGCTGGTGTTTTGGCCTCACACGCTGGCGAGCATGATCTCCAGCGGGGCGATCGCGGCGGCGATTACCTTCGGCCTCGAGTCCAGGCAATATCCGTTGGCGAGGGGCCTGGCGGTGTGGCTTGGCTTCGAGATTTTCCTCTTCCTGCCGCTGACTGCCTACTCGATCGTCGCCTGGCCGCTGACCTTCCTGGTCGGTGGGTTGGCGGCTATCCTGTTGCGACTGATCGTCGCGGGGGGATTCCTACAGCACCTTGCATTGCGGGTGGCGCAGCAGTCCATCGACGAAGACATGCGGTAACGAAAGGGGTGGCAAACATGCTGATTCAGAATATTCCCTTCGGAACAACTGACTGGGGGACAATCGAACCAACGCGCCACGCGGGTGAGGTGGGTTTCGCCCTGTGGCGGACCCAACATTTCGGAACGATCCGGGTTCGGATGGTCGAGTACAGCGCGGGATATGTGGCGGATCACTGGTGCTCGAAGGGGCATATCCTGCTGTGCCTTGAGGGCGAGCTGCATACGGAGCTGGAGGATGGACGTCGCTTCGTGCTCACGCCGGGAATGAGTTATCAGGTAGCGGACAATGCGGAACCCCACCGATCGATGGCACCGGTGGGAGCGAAGCTCTTCGTGGTGGACTGATGAGGTGCGGCGACTGCAACAATTTGAACCGTTTTCTCCCCAAGAACCTGATTTTCGTTTTGACATCTTGATGTCATGAGATAGACTTCGCTCTGAGTGCTGCATGCACCGGCAGAGGTCATGACGCCACTTCGTGGCTACATGTCCCCTGCCACCTTATATCGAGAGGTAGTACAGATGATGAAAGTTGGCATTTATGGGCTTCTGATCGGGGCGCTGGCGTCTTCAGCGTCCGCAGCGGTGGTGGCACAGTTTGACTTTGCCCCCGGCGAAATCAACACGCTTCCCGCTGCGCTGACCGCGTCCTATGATCCGGGCGTGGATGTAATTGTTGTGGCGAACACCACGCACGCCCCGGCAGTCCCCGCCGACCATGCGGGTGGCGACGGGCATTCGCTGCGCGTCGGTGACCTGGGACCCACCGGTGGCGGCTACGATTGGGCCTTCCCGGCGACCCAGCCCTCGCTCGGCAACGTGAGCGTCTCTGCTTACTTCTACATGGACTGGGAAACGGTGGACACCACCCCCGGTGAGCGTGATTACCTTGTCATGGCTCGGCTGCAGAATGCGGACCCGCAGGTCACTGGCAGCGCCGCGGGAACCCGTCAGGGCTATTTCCTGGCGGTGACTCAGGACTCTTCCTGGACGGGTATTTCTCCCAACCCGACGGCCAAGCGCGCCTTCCTCATGAAGAAGGTTGCCGGTACCCACACGGTCATCGGCAGCGAGTCGACGGTGGACATCCCCACGGGATGGCACAAGCTTGAGCTGCGCGTTGTGGGCAACAACCTCGTTGGTCTCGTGGACGACGTGGTTGTTTGCAGCGGCACCGACGCGGGATCCAGCTACGCCACCGGCGGCTGGGCGGTTGGCTACTACGATGACAACATCGGCGCCGGTCCCGACCCGGCTTACGCCGCGGCCATCGACAACGTTGTCGTGGATGACGCTCCGTCCTCCGTCAACGACTGGACCGCCTACTAATCCGGTTCCGTCACTTAGGTTCCAACGGCGCCCCGGGGGCTTTCCCCGGGGCGTCGCTGTATTTGAGGTCCCGTGAGAATCGACCATGAAACTCTTGCACTCTCGAGGCTCCATTGGTGAAATCGGGACGAAACCCAACCGATTCCGGTTCGACCGGGAGACCCACACTTCATGATTTCCCTCGATGACCTCTTGAAGGAAGCAGCGGAAAGCCGCGCCTCCGACCTCTATCTGGCAGCGGGCGCTGTGCCGTGCATGAACTGCGACGGGGTATACCGACCGCTGCCGTGCGCAAAAGGGCAGCGCGCCAGTTCTGAGGACATGGAGCGCTGGGCGCGCAGCGCAATGAATGAAAAACAGTGGGGTGAGTTTACCGAACATCTGGAAATGAACCTTGCCTACATGACGGCCGAGACGGGGCGTTTCCGTGTGAATGCCTTCTTCCAGCGCGGCTCCATCGCCATGGTTTGCCGCCGCGTCATCATGAACATCCCGACCATGCGCTCGCTGGCGCTGCCGACGGTGCTCCGCAAGGTAGCTCTGGCAGATCGTGGGATTGTGCTGGTGACCGGCTCGACAGGTTCCGGCAAGTCGACGAGCCTTGCGTCGATGATCGATTATCGAAACCACCTGCTGACCGGTCACATCGTGACAATCGAGGATCCGGTCGAGTTCGTCTATCGCCATCATCGCTCGATCGTGACACAGCGCGAGGTGGGCATCGACACCTTGAGCTTCCACGAGGCGCTGAAGAACACGCTGCGCCAGGCCCCCAAGGTGATCTGCATCGGCGAAATGCGCGACGCAGAGACGGTGCAGTTCGCTATGCACGCCTCGGAAACGGGGCATCTGGTCTTTGCGACGCTGCACTCGACGAATGCGGTACTGGCAATCGAGCGCATCCTGCACTTCTACCCCGGCGAGATGAAGGAGCAGGTCCAGCAACAGCTCGCCCTGAACCTTAACGCGATCATCTGTCAGCGTCTGATTGGCAAGATCGGTGGTGGGCGCTGTGCCGCGCATGAAATCCTGATCAATACGCCGCGCATCCAGGACCTGATCGGCAAGGGAGACTTGGGATCGCTGAAGATCGCGATCGCGCAGGACAATCAGGACGGCGTGCAGAACTTCGAGAGGTCGCTCTACAAGCTGGCGATGCTGAACTTGATCAGCAAGGAGGACGCGCTTCAGGCGGCGGAGTCGGCCAACGACCTGGCGCTGAAGTTCCGCGGAATCGGCAT
This sequence comes from bacterium, assembly GCA_016125005.1. Taxonomy (GTDB): domain Bacteria; phylum Sumerlaeota; class Sumerlaeia; order SLMS01; family SLMS01; genus WGMQ01. Next base: position 14,323 of record WGMQ01000020.1, read on the forward strand.
TCAGGCGGGAAGCAGTTGGACGGATCTTTCCGATCCATGGGCGAACATCACCGATGACTACGAACTGCCCCCCGACCACCCGTTGGCGATCAAGCAGAAGGACCCGTCGGGGACGGGGCACCAGATGTACGACAACGCGGTGGCGCCGTCTCTCAGGACGACGCAGTCACTGAATCCGAAGATTGCACCGCCGACCCCGCTGGCCGTGGGTGGCCAGATTTCCGTGGCACCGAACAAGCCGCTGGTTCAGGCCTCGACGTTCCAGCAGGGTCCGTCGCGCCCGCCGGGACCGGCCCAGCCGCTGCCGCCGAGTGCACCTCCTCCCCCGCCGCCAGCTCCCCCGCCGGGGCCCGGTGCCGCCCCGCCGACAGCACCCGATCCCAGCGCGTCAGACCCACGTTTCCGCATGCGCTCCCCGGGAACCACGAGCCCCAACATGCCCCCGGGGGCGACGCCGATGCCCCCGCCGCGGATCCCGCGCCCGCCCCAGCCCCCTCAACCCCCAGGGCCGGGTCAGCAGCGGATTCCGCGTCCGGGGCCGCCACCAAACCCGACTGCGCAGCCCGAAAGAGGGCGTATTTTTCACACGCCTCCGCCCGACGACATCCATGACGAATTGGACTGATGACGTCGGAACGCGCCACGGGGAAAGACGTTGACCCGCCAGAGGCGTGATTCCCTGATTGCCGCTGACATTGGTTTGCTCCCGCGCGAGCTGCTTGAATTGGGCTGATTACGGCTTTGCTTCACCCACACTGAAAGAGGTTCGACATGATTAAGTGTCAAGTCTGCGGATATGACAATCCCGATGACGCGAACGTATGCCTGAACTGCGGTTCACCAGTTTCGCGTCCCAAGGTGAGCGAGGCGATTGACGATATCAGTGGTGAAGCCACGGTGATGCTGGGGATGCCGATGAAGGGACTGCCAGCTGCGCCCGCCAAGGCTCCGGCCCCGGTTCCCGCGCCCGCCCCGGCGCCGCCGTCACAGCGCATGGCGCCGCCCGCAGCAGCTCCGGCTCCCCCGCGACCTGCCCCCGCAGCGACGCCGGCGCGCCCCGCCCCTCCGGCGGCTCCCCCGCAGCCTCCCGCGCCACCTCAGCAGCAGCCCAAGGCCCCCGCCCCCGCAGGCAACAACTTGACCCTGATTGTGGTCACGGCCGGTGTGACAGCAACGGTGGTTCTGGCGATTGCCGTCGTGCTGTTCCTGCTCTTTGGCCGAGGCTAAGGCCCGATCAACCACCCCGAATGCATCTCCCGACCCCGCCTGAGTCTGATTCATGCGGGGTCGATTCATTTCTCCCCTGGAAATACCGATGCCCAGCACTGTTGGCAGCACACCGCGTATCGCTCTGTATCCTGGTTCCTTTGATGGGCTGACGTTCGGCCACCTGGACCTGATCAAGCGGGGGTGCAAGTTGTTCGATCGACTGGTGGTGGGGGTCGCGGCCAACTCGCGCAAGAATCCTTGGTTTACGGCGGAGGAGCGGATGGAGCACATCCACCTCTGCACAGCGGGAATCCCCAACATCGAGATCATCCAGATCGAGGGCCTGACGGTGAAGGCCGCGGTGGACCACGGCGCCCAGTTCATCCTTCGTGGGCTACGAGCCGTGTCGGATTTCGACTTCGAATTTCAGTTGGCCATCATGAATCACGAAGTGATGCCGAACGTGGAAACGATCTTCCTGGCGACCTCACCGGAATATATCTTCCTGAGTTCGTCGATGGTGAAGGAAGTCTGGTCGCTTGGTGCGGATGTGTCGCGCTTCATCCCGCAACCGGTGCTGGAAGCCTTCGAGCGCCGCCGTGCCGCCGGGGCCTGATTACTGAAGAACCATCCTATTCGTGAGACGCAGGCGACAGGCTCCGGTGGGACCATCGGGGGATGAGTAGCGGTCCTGTATGCCTCCACGGGTGACCGTGAGCGTTCCCGCATTGCGGAAGACTGGTCCGACTGTCCACTCGCCATCTGCTGATTGCTGGACGGTTATGAAGCTGGAGCCCAACTCGATGTTCACCCAAGTGGGACCTCCCGAGGTGGCGACGGGAAGGGCTATTTCCCACCGTGATGGGGTTTCCGAGGCGCTCATGTCGGCGATGACTGCTCGCTTGCAGGCCGGGAGTAGCTTGACGGTGGTGGCTTCCTCCGAGGGGACCATGGCCGCTGTGAGCGCGAAGAGGTTTTCGTCGCGCGTGGCGGCAATGACGCAAGGGGTCGCGCCGGTGAGGCTCGTGCCCAGGTTGATCTCGAAGAAACCGTCCCGGTCGGTGGTGGTGGAAACGCTGGCGGGGTTGCCGCCGTCTTCTGTATAGATTGATAGATCGCTGCGGAGCAGAGTGACCTGGGTGCCTTCGGCGGGCGATCCGTCCTCAAGCACGACCTGACCCCAGACGATGGCCTTGGGAGCCAGCACGATCTTCATCACGTCGCCGGCCTCAGTGAGTTGGCTGGGAGTGAAATTCACCGAATCGGGGAGCCAATAGGGCTCGTCGCAGCTCACAAGGCGCGCCGTATAGACATCCGCCTCCAGCAGACGAATGGGAGCGGTTCCGTCCATCCGCGTCGGGATGCTCTGCACGACGCCCCGCGGCATCATTGCGCCGTCCATGTCCCGGTTCTGCATGACCGCGAAGACGGCGCTCGACACCGGTTGTCCAGTGGGAGACTCGGCCTTGATCGTGACCTCGTAGTCGCCTTCAAGGAGGATCGGGAAGCGATACTCTTCCACGTCGAAGGGCGCGGTGACGACTTCCATTGCGTCCAAATTGGCCAAGTCGGGGCCGGTGCCACCGCGTCCAACCATCACCATGTGGATAGAGCCCGGCCTCGCGGTGAAGCTGATGCGAAGATCGCGGATCGGGTGGATAATCCCTTGGGTTCCATCGTCCTGCGCCACGACAGCGCGCAGATCGTCGACCGGGAAGAATGCGTTCTTTGGCGGCACGATCTCGCCGATCATGCGAACGCTGTTGATGGGCGTGGGCGCGGGGGATGCCGTGGGTGCTGGGGTTTGAGGAAGCGGGCTGGGCGTGGGCGTGACTGGCACGGGGGAGGCCGCTGGAGCTGGTGTCGCTGGCAACTTCGGCGTGCCAACGTAGAAATGAACTCCGGTAATTCCCGTGTCACTCAACTCTCTCTGCGCCCGGCTGAGATCGCGCGTTGCGGGACCAAGCACCCTCGTGAAGAGGATCACAAGAACCGGGATCAGGACCAAGGCGACAAGCAGTGCCAGCGCCAGACGACGGTTCTTCGTGGTCACTGCACGCCTGATTCGCGGGCGAGCATCGCAGCCTTCACCTGTTCGGACCAGATCGCATAGCCAAGCTCGTTCATGTGTAGCATGTCCTCACCGAAAAGCTCGGCGCGGGGACGCCCGTCGCTGCCCAGCATCGGCGTGGCGATGTCGATATAGAAGAGCTTCTCGTCCTCGTCGCAAAGCTCCTTCAGGCCTTCGTTGACCTGCTGGAAACGCTCCCATTGGTCCCAACGCGAGGGGCTGGGCTTCACGGCGAGGATGTATAGACGGGTCTCGGGGAGTTCCTTGTGGACGAGCGCGACAAACTCCTTGTACTTGGCGAGCACCGTGGCGGGGAAGACGCCGCCTGCGATGTCGTTGTCCCCCTCGTAGACAAGAATGGCGGCGGGCTTGTAGGGGATCACGACGCGGTCCGCGTAGTGGAGCAGGTCGTTGATCGTGCTCCCCCCGAAACCGCGAGGGATGACGTCGAGGGGGGCCAGGTCCTGACGAATGCTGGAATGCCAGTGGGCAATGCTGGAGGAACCGGTTGCCAGGATGAGGCCGGAAGCCGGTGGGTTCTTGTGGTCTTCCGCCTCGAAGGCGGCGATGGCCTCCTCCCAGCGGGAGGGGTCGGGCCAGGGACACTCGGAGTCGGGGCTGCGGAACTTCATAACCTCGACTTCGACGGTCGTGTCCCCACTGACGGTGACAACCGTGTCGGAGGGCGGGGTGCAGTTCATGTCGACCGCTTCGCGAGCCCAGCTACCGGCGGTGAGCTTGAAGCGGACCTCCGTGCCATCGGGCACTTGGAGGGTGGCGGTGCGCTGGGGGCCCATTCCTCCCATGGCGTAGACGGAGGGATTCCACGGTCCGAGTTCTGGCAGGTTGCCGGCAACGTAGACGGTGCCCGTGCCTTCGGGAACCTTGGCCGTGATCGTCAGCGTGCGGCTGTCCTGGCTGGTTGCCGTGCTGGCACAACCCAGCGCCATCAATAGTCCACCGATACAACCCGCCATCCGCATGAGCCCGCGCATGAAGGAACACTCCTTTGTCGTTGCCATAGCTGCGTCACCGAAGCACGGGGCAGTGCCTCGAGACAACAGAATCCGTCAACGTCTCAGGGTGCCTTGGGTGCTGCGAGGTGGGTGATAATGTTCTCCGAGCCATCGACCTGGCCACCGACGCGGAACAGGTTCCCGAAGGAACTCGTCCCGTTGGTGGGATCGTAGACCAGCCGGGAAACGTAGTCGGGGGCAGCGTTTGGAATTACTCCTCCCGTGTTGATGATGGCCTGCATGGGTCCTGGGGACTGGAGAATGTAGGCGGTTGCCTTGATTCGATCGGCGCGAACGACGTCGACGCGGGCGCGGTTGAGTCCCGTGGCGGTGCTTGAGTCAGCACCGACCGCAGAATAGAAATAGCAGCCGTAGAGAGGGGCTTCCGGCGCGGAGTAGTCCTGCCAGGGCCAAGTCCCGAGGTCCGTATTGATGTCGCCAACACCAAGGATGTGGGGACCGGAGAACCGGATGGCGCGGAAAGGGGACTTGATGAAGGCGTCGGTCAAATAGGCCGTGGGAGTGGAGAGACGTTCAAGTATCTCCGGGTCGCCGGGCTGGGAGGCACGGGCTCCGCAGAGTCCCCATGCGTTGCAGCCGGGGTAGTCGCCTCCAGTGACCGCGTAGGCCTCCAGGGCGACCGAGATGGTTCGCAGGTCGCTGGAGGTCCGAGCCACTTTGGAACGCACCTGGGCCGCTAGAAAGTTAGGCACCGCGATGGCGGCCAGGATGGCGATGATGGCGACGGCAACAAGCAGCTCGATGAGCGAGAAAGCGGCGCGAGATGGGGTTTTCACTGGGTGGCTCCGTTCGTGGAGGAAGGGGTGGAAGTTGAGAGGGGAGGATCGTACTTGATGGTGATCTGGAGTTCCTCGCGGGAGCGGGGCAGGTCGCTCTCGACCGCCTTGCCGTTCTTTGGCTGGAGGCGCTGATGAACGTCGTCTATACGCTGCTCGTGGATGATGAACTCGGCGGGGGTCGTGGTCCCTGCGAGGAGTTGGAGATCTGCCTGGATGCGGAAGGTGCGTCGCTTGAGGGACCTTAGCATGAGGACACTTCCGTTCTGTACCGGCGGGAGTTCGACTTCGCCGAAGTGGCCCTCCAGCATGATCTTGTAGCCGTCAGTGGCGCGCCCCTCCGAGGTCCCCGGGCCGGTTGGATCGACCGCGTAGGAGATCTGGTAGGCCGCGTTGGGCATCTGCGAAAGAGCACCATTCAGCACGCCGGTCCTGCGGCCCGTCGACCAAGGTTCAGGGACATAGGTGGTGGGATTGTAGAGGACCCGATTGATCGCGGTGACAGCATGAAGGCCGAGCGTGTCGGGTCCACCTTCGATGCTGATATTGGAGCCCTTGGTGCGAATGATCGGCGGGGTGAGAGCGCTCGGGATGGGTCGCTCGCGGCCGTCGGCTCCGAAACCAACCAGATCGAAGATTCGAGTGAGGACGTCGCCGCTGCCGGGCTCGACGCGCGACTCGTAGCGCATGCGGCTGGCTGGCCGCCAACCGGTGGCGGTCATGGTACTGACCTCAATGCTGGCGCGGTTGGTGACGGGCATCGCGTCCCAGCCGGGAATCGAACTGGTACTGGAGGCGGATTGCGGCGCGGAGCCCGAGGGACGGACGTCGGCGGCAACCTGAGTCGACGGAGAGTCCGACGCGGGGGAGTCGGTGCCGAACGCCTTGTATAGACCGAACGCCACGGCCACGAGCAGCACGATCGCGGCGATGATGGCAAGGCTGCCCTGGCCGCGACGCCCCTGACGAGCCCACGCGCCGCACAGCATCAGTTCCGTGCGGCTGAGTGCCCGCACCCGTGCGCGTCCGTTGCGGGCGCGCACCTCCGCGCCGCGTTCGAGCCGGATGGCGCCTTCTGGCTCGACGGAAGCGCCATGAAAGGAGACACATCCCTCCGTGACCGTGACGCGGGTTTCGTTGCCGGTGTCGAGGCGCACCTCGAACTCGGTTCCAAGGACGGCGATCTCCCCCTCCGGCGTCCCGAGGCGGAAGTGCTGGCCCTTCGGTTGCCGTGTGACCCAGGCATAGAATCGACCGGACTTGAGCGAAGCCGCGGCGGCAGTGCCCGCCGCGCCGAGCTCCAGCTCCGAGTCGCCGCCGAGGGCCAGCGTGGTGCCATCGAGGAAAGTGAGGATGGCGCTTCCGCCACGGGCGCAGCCGACGCGCATCCCCGGCACGACGGGGAGCAACCCCTTCGCGGCAAACGCAGTCTTGTCGGTCGGGCGCTGGTACCAGGCGCTCCCCCGCATCGCGGTGAACTTTGCGATGGCGGCGGGCGCCGCCTGGGCAAGCTCCGCGCGCACCGTCTCGCGGAAACGGGCACGGAGTCCCTCAGCGAGCGGAGCCTCCATGTACTCGGTGAGGGTCTCGCGCGTGGCTTCGAGGCCACTGGCCTCTTCCAGCTCCTTGTCCGGCGTCTCGCCATAAACGGCGGCCAGCATCTTCCGCACATCGGCCTCTGACATTTCTTCCTGTCCCGGTCTCGTCATGATTTCTTCTCCGGCATGCGGGGGGCGGGTTCGTTCGCTGGGGCTGCGGTGGCAGGTCGGGGAGTCAGGCGTCTTCGCACAGCCTGCAGGCCCCGATGGAGGTGGGACCAGACGGTGCCTTCGCGCATCCCGAGCATCCCGGCGATTTCGGGGCAGGTGAGCCCCTCGACGTGGCGGAGGAGCAACACCTCACGGACCTTGGGCTCCAGTTCCTCGATGGCAGAACGAACGAGGCGACGTTCCTCGGCAGCGATGGCTGCTTCTCGCGGATTGGGTCGCGGATCGACCGACTCCACCTGGAGGGCGCTGGGGTCCGTTGGGTCGACGGTCTGGATGGGCACCATGCGGGGGCGGCGCGCGGCCTGCTTGCGCTGGTCTGCCATCAGGTTCCGGGCGATCGTAAAAAGGAATGCGGGAAGGCTGCGAATGGTCGGCGGCACCGGTGCCCGGACGGCGCGGATGAAGCGAAGAAACGTCTCGTTCGCCAGGTCCTCCGCCGTGTCACCCTCGGGATTCATGGACTGGAAGTACCGCACGAGCGGTCCTCCGTACCGGTCCACCAGTTCGTCGCCCGCGAGCACTTCGCCCTGGCGAAGGCGCTCGATCAATTGGCTGTCCTGGGACATCATCTCTCCTTGGCGGTTTTCTGCCTTACCCCCCGAGAGACGACGTACCCGACAAACCCTTGCAGTGGGAATGCGATTTTATTCTTCGCCGCCTGCCCGCCGCCAAGGATGGACGCCATGCTTTAATCAAGAGCCCATCCAGGCGCGGGCTCGAGCTTCCACAGTCCCTGCACTGGAATATGCCTCGGAAAGAGAGCAAAATCAGACGCAATTCGTTCTCGCTGCAACAAACAGTCTCCTTGAGTTTCCTGACTGGAGCGTGCCCCATTCGTCGTGCGCTCACGACAGGAACCCGCCAATGCCCTTGACTGGAAAAGAGATGGTCAAACTACCTCAAGGGCATGGCTGCGCGTGCTCCGGATCAGCGGCAGCCACCACATCCCGGAAAAGTCGGGTGAGCCGAAGAGAATCATCGTACCAGTTCACGCGGGTCAGACCCTCAAGATCGGCCTCGAGAACGCCATCCTCAAACAAGCCAAACTCAAGTGAGGAGCGCACCATGAAATACATCATCAACGTCGTGGATGACGAGGAAGAGCCGGGCGCCGTGCGCCACTGGGCTACTGTCGAGGGGCTGGACGGTTGCTTTCTGGCAGAAAATAGCCGGGAAGAGCTCTTTCAAAATGCCCCTGGCATCATCCGCGATTTCATCGAAATCTCAAATCATGACGGCTCCAGCCGCTTTCCCGCTCCCACCTCCTTCGAGTTTCGCGTGCTGGTCCACGCCAGATTCATGAGTCACCCCGGCCAGTACTTCGCCGCCCGTTCGTGGTAGTAGTCGTCGGTGCATTGGAGGGCGGCGCTTCGCAGTTGCTTCGCCAGATCGGGCGGGACGGCGCGTATCTCACGCTCGCGCTTGTTTTGCATTTCCCAGGACAGGTAGTGCCGCACGGCGCCCTTCCACTCGGGTCCGTCGGGCGACGCCGAGCGTAGCGCCGCGATGACCGCTTCCGGTTGAAGATCACGCAACAGATCGAGCGGATAGGCCTCCGTCGATGTATAGCCGGAATAGATGGGCTCGACGCCGCCGACCCAACGAAGCAGTGCCGTGGCACGGGCCTTCGGATCGGGGAATGCCTTCGCGGCGGTCTGCTTCAGGTGGTCAAGCCCCTCCTCGGGATGCTTGTTCGTCCATTCGGCGGCGCGGCGCAGCGGTTCGGGGATGCAGGCATCCCATGCGTCGATGCGCTTTCGATCCTCTTCGCGGCGTCGACGGGTATCCTCCCGTTCCTCAAGCAATTCGGGATGCCCGTGCTCGGCGAGCCAGCCGGGCAGCGAGTCGTCCGCCATGTGTCCATCGCCGTGCCATGCGTCCCAGCGTAGAGTGCCTCCGCCGCAGAGAATCTCCACCGTGTCGAGGACGCGCCCAAAGCCGTGAAACTGAACCCGGGCGAAAGCAAAGGTGAGCAAGTGGCCGCCAGATTGTTCGGGCGCGAGCCGGATGCAGTGTAGAAACCGGGCGATCTCGTCGGGGGCGCGCAACTCGATCGGTGGTTTGGCGGAGCCGCCCATGGGGCGAAACTCGATGACAAGCCGGTCGGCAAATGAGGCCAGTCGATCAACGTTGGCCTGGCTCGGTCTGGGCCCGTTCGTGGCGAGGAAGTTGGCAATCTCGGGAGCCATAATCCCGCGCGAGCCGAGGCTGACCATTCTGCGGAAGATGCGCGGTTGCGTCCAGCGCCGCCATAGCCGCTGGCGGAACACTCGTACCCGGAATCGATCGAACGAAGATGCGGCCATGCGAGCCCTCTGTCGGTGGCTGTGTGACAATGCGATCATGCTTGCAGTCGTTTCAGGCGGAACCTAGCGTTTACGGTATTCGTAACCCGGGCAAGGGGGAGTTCGAGATGGTTCGTTGGTCATGGATCGCGGCGTCGCTGCTGTTGGTGTCCGGGGTGTCGGCGCAGGGGGTGATGGTCAACTATTTGGGGCTGACGCCGGCAGCTCCCAAGCCGGGAGAGGCGTTCACCGTCGATTTCGAGTGGCTGCGCGATGGCAATGAACCGGAGCAACGCCTTGTGTTCCTAGCCGACGTGCATGACCATGCCTCTAGCACCCGACTCTCGCGACAGTACCTTGATCCTGCCGGTCACGGCGTGCGGGAGATTGCAGGTACCAGCAGCCTGAACTTTACTGCGCCCGCCACCGAATCCAGCATCGACGTGCATGTCTATGCAGCGCCGTGGAGCCTCAATCGCTGGGTCGTGGAAAAGTACAAGAGCTACCCCACCGATGGAACCTACACCTACGAGTGGACGTCGGGGCACTATGGCGTGACGCAGGATCTATACTATCTCGGGTCCCGCATCGCGGTGTCATCGGGCCGCAACGTGACCTATTGCAGCGGCGTCGCGTTCGAGACCTTCCTGCTGTGCTCGCTCGACTACAACACGACCCAGTCGCATCCGAACATCGGCGGCCTGACGTGGTCCCAGATGGAAGGCTTTCGCCGCATTTGGTACGGCACGAACGCGGCCGCGGATCCGGAGCTGAAGCTGGCTGCACTGGCCATTCCCCAGTACGGGCTCGGCGACGAGATCACCGATTGGGACGAGGTGCAGGAGGGCGACTTTGTGCAGCTCTGGCGCTGGAGTGGCTCGGGACACAACCCGCTGTTCGTTGGCTGGGTTCGCAACGGGAGCGGCACCATCACGGGGCTTCGCTACTGGGGATCGCAAAGCTCCACGAACGGCATCGGGATTCGGACGGAATCCTTTGGCGATACAAGTGGTGTGCGGCGCGACAAGATCTACTTCGGGCGCGTCCGCAAGCCGCGCGACGAAGGAGATGTGACCTACGCTCTGGGCTCTGCGTCGGCACTGGGAATCCCCATCAGCTCCCAAGTGCCGGTCGCGCCGCACGGCTGGATGGCGTTCTGACGCGCCACCTCAGCCTTTGCCGAGTGCCTCCACGGCGAGGCGTGTGCGGCGTTCGACTTCCGCCCAGTTTCCCTGCTCGAGTAGCTCTGGGGCGACAATCCAGCTTCCGCCAACGGCAACGACGTACTTGAGCGCCAGGTACTTCGGTGCGTTCGTCTCGTCTATACCGCCGGTAGGCACGAAGCGGATTCCGCGATGAAGATAGGGAGCGGCGATGGCCTTGAGGAACGGGATTCCGCCCGCGGCCTCCGCCGGGAAGAACTTGAGCAACGTGCGACCTTGCTGAAGCGCCGCCTCGATGTCGCTCGGTGTGCAGACGCCGGGGAAGAAGGGGAGACCGACCTCGTCGGCGACGGCAAGGACCGTGGGATTCGTGCCCGGCGCGACGGCAAAGGTGGCGCCCGCGTCGGCGGCCAGTCGGACTTCCTCGACGGAAGTAACGGTCCCGGCTCCGATGAGGAAGTCGGGGAAGCGCTGGACGGCGAGGCGAAGGCCCTCGCGACCCGCCGCGGTGCGGAAGGTGATCTCGGCGGCCTTGAGTCCGCCCGCGGCCAGGGCCTCGCAGAGCGGCACGACGTCTTCCGCGCGCGGGAGGGCGATGACCGGCATCAGCCGCGCTTCGCTGAGTCTCTTCTCGATGCTCATGGGTGGCTCCCTATCGCTGCACGCGGGCGCCGCCGCCACGCATGACGTGTTCGACTTCGGCAAGGGTTGCCATCGACGTGTCGCCGGGCGTTGTCATGGCGAGGGCGCCGTGGGCGGCCCCGTAATTCACACAGTCGGCGGGCGACTTGCCCTCCAGCATTCCGTACAGAAGGCCCGAGGCAAAGCTGTCGCCGCCGCCAACGCGGTCGAAGATCTCCAGGTTCTCCCGCTGGTGCGCCTCGTAGAACTGGCCGTCGAGGCAGAGCACCGCGCCCCAGTCGTTCACGGTGGCGGTCTTCGCGTTGCGAAGCGTCGTCGCCACGGCGCGGATGTTGGGGAACTCCGCAAGCACGCGCGAGATCATGCGCTTGAAGCTGGCCGGATCGAGCGCGGAGAAGTCATCGTTCTCCCCATCGATCTCGAAGCCGAGGCAGGCGCTGAAGTCCTCCTCGTTGCCTATCATCACGTCGACGTAGCGGGCCAGTTCGCGATTCACTTCTTGCGCGCGGGCCTTTCCGCCGTGGGACTTCCAAAGGGATGCGCGGAAGTTGAGGTCGTAGGAGACGACCGTGCCAGCGGCCTTGGCGGCCTTCATGGCCTCGAGCGCGACCTCAGGCGTGGTGGCGGAGAGGGCGGCGTATATACCGCCCGTGTGGAGCAGGCGTGCGCCCTCCACCTCGAAGATCCGCTTCCAATCGATGGAGCCGGGCTTGATCTGGCTGGCGGCGGACCAGGCACGATCCGAACACCCGACGGCAGCGCGAACGCCGAAGCCGCGCTCGGTGAAGTTGAGTCCGTTGCGGACGGATCGGCCAATGCCGTCGTAGGGCATCCACTGCACGTGCCGCATGTCGACGCCGCCCTGTAGGATCAGGTCCTCCAGCAGACGACCGACCTCGTTGTCCGCGAAGGCGGAGACCAGGGCCGTGCGAAGACCGAAACAACGACGCAGGCCGCGCGAGACATTGTACTCGCCACCGCCCTCCCAAACCGCAAAGGAGCGCGTCGTGCGCACACGACCGTCTCCGGGATCGAGGCGCAGCATCACTTCGCCGAGGGACACGGCGTCCCAAAGGCATTCTGACTTCGGACGAAAACTCAAAGCCGTCATGTGTGGTGGTTCCTCGCTCAGAGTCGGTGCAGGTTGAAGCCGCCGCTGACGTCCAGCACGGCGCCCGTCGAATAATCCAGATCGCCACGGCCGAAGGCGGAGACGGCCCGCGCGACGTCCTCGGGCTGGCCCCAGCGTTTCTGTGGGAATATGCCGTCCGCGATCAAGCGGTCATACTTCTCCTTCACACCCGAAGTCATGTCGGTGGCGATGACTCCGGGACGAACCTCCACCACGGGAATGTCGTGCTCGCCGAGGCGCGAGGCGAACAGGGCCGCGGCCATCGTGAGACCTGCCTTGGCTATACAATAGTCGCCGCGATTCACCGACGCCGTGAAGGAGGAAATCGACGTGATGAAGGCAATGCGAGCCTTCGGAACGATCCCCTTCGCCTGATAATCGATCATGAGGCGGGCGGCGGCCTGCGTGAGGAAGTACGGCCCCTTGAGGTTGATCGAGATCAGCCGGTCGAAGCTCTCCTCGCCGGCCTCCAGCACATCCGCGCGGACATTCGGCGCGACGCCTGCGTTGTTCACGAGGAGGTCCAGGCGACCGAGTTCCGCGTCGATCTGGCGAAGCAGATTCGCCCGGTCCTCCCCCACCGAGACGTCGCCGCGTACGATGCTGGCAGTCCCGCCTGCCGACTCGATGGCCAGCTTCACCTCGCCGGCCCCGTGCGTCGTAACGGACGGGTCGGCGGACCTGCTGTTGACCACCACATGATAGCCGTCGAGCGCGAGCTGAAGGGCGATCGAACGCCCGATCCCCGCGCCTGAACCGGTCACCAATGCCACTCGCTTTTCAATCGCCACAGTCGTTCTCCCTTAGCAGTGCTCGAGGTAGGCCTTCTTGATCTTCGCCAGATAGTCGCGCTGGTCCAGCTGCCAGTTCTCTGTCGAGAATATCTCTGCTTCGATGAAGCCCGTGAAGCCTGCTTCCTCGACCCAGCCACGGATTTCGCGGATGTTGATGCAGCCGTCGCCCATGAGCGCGCGATCGTTAAGCATGTCGCGGGTGGGCACGCGCCAGTCGCAGACGTGGAAAGCCAGAAGCGCCTTCAGCGCGGCACAGCGCGCGATCTGCTCGCGCAGCTCCGGATCCCACCAGACGTGATACACATCGAGCGCCACGCCGACGTGGTCGTCCTTGAGCTCGGCAACCATGTCGTTGGCCTGGCGCAGCGTGTTCACGGCGGATCGGTCGCCCGCGTACATGGGATGCAACGGCTCGATGGCCAGCTTGACACCGGCCTGACGGGCGTATGGCAACACCGCCGCGATGCCATCGGTGATCTGGCGACGGGCTTCGGACAATGGCATCCCGGGGACAGCTCCGCATACCAGCACTACGAGTGGTGCGCCGAGCGCTTGCGCCTGATCGATGGCGAGGCGATTGTCGTCGATGGCGGCCTGGCGCTCCGCCGCGGTGCGGGCGGGGAAGAACCCGCCACGGCAGAGGCTGACGACTTTCAGGGCAGAGCCATCAACGCGGCGACGTGCCTCGGAAAGGCTCAATCTCTCCAGTACATTGCGCCAGATGGTAATACCGGATAGATTGCTAGATTGATAGAAATCTAGACACTGATCCAGTGACAACGGCTTGGTGGTCATGGTGTGGACGCACAGCCGCGAGGTGTCTTTCAGTTGGGCGACGGACATTGGTTCGATTCCTTTCACAGCTCGGGTACGTCGACCCAGGCGCGCTTCTTCCAGGACTCAAGGCCCAGCTCGGCGAACTGGACGCCCTTGGCCGCTTCGCGCAGCGTCCAGCGGAACGGATCGCCGAGGACGACGTGGCGCAGGAACAGCTCCCACTGCACCTTGAAGGCGTTATCGTAGGTCTCGTTCTCCGGCACCGACTGCCACCAGTCGCGATAGGTGATGGGGCTTTCGATGTCGGGATTCCAGACGGCGCGTGGCGTTGAAACACGGGACTGGGTCTTGACCTTGCGGAGACCCGCCACAGCCGATCCCTTCGTGCCGTCGACGTGCATCTCGAAAAGTTCATCGCGATTCACGCGGGTACACCACGAGGAGTTGAACTGGCAAAGGATGCCGCTCTTCGTCATGATGGTCGCGTAGGCCGCGTCGTCCGTGTCGCAGGTGTAGGGCTTTCCGTTCTCGTCCCAGCGGGTCGGGATATGGGTCGCGCCGACGCAGGAGAGGGAGGTCACGGGGCCGAACAGGTTGTCGATCACGTAGCGCCAGTGACAGAGCATGTCCACCATGATGCCACCGCCGTCGGCCTTGCGATAGTTCCAGGACGGGCGCTGGAGCGGCTCATGCTCGCCCTCGAAAACCCAGTAGCCGAACTCGCCGCGAACGGAGAGGATCTCGCCAAAGAAGCCGTTGTCGATCAGGTACTTGAGACGACGGAGGCCGGGGAGCCAGAGCTTGTCCTGCACCGCCCCGTTCTTCACGCCCTTCTTCTCGGCCAGTTCGGCCAGCTTGATCGCCTCGGTGGTGGTCTCGGCGGTGGGCTTCTCGCAGTAGATGTGTTTGCCTGCCGCGATGGCCTTGCTGACCGATTCCACGCGGCGAAGCGTCGTCTGTGCGTCGAAGTAGATCGAGTACTTGGGATCCGAAAGCAGGCCATCGAGGTCGGTGGACCACTGGATCCCGGTACCGAGCGCGGCCAGTTCCTTCAGCTTGTTCTCGTTGCGACCAACGAGGATCGGATCGGGCATGATGATTTCCGAGTCAGAGACCTTCACGCCACCCTGCTTGCGAATGGCCAGGATGGAGCGGATCAGGTGCTGGTTCTTACCCATGCGCCCCGTGACGCCGTTCATGATGATGCCGATGGAATGGGTCTTCATGTTGTCTATACCTCTCACTTGGTGTGGGCAAAGAAGGTCAGGTAGGGCTCTCCGCTGAGGAGACGGTGAAGGTAGAGGGCCAGCTCGACCGCGTGGTAGTCGCCCCACATGGAGGATTCGCCCTGCGGCACGCTCTTGCCCGGCGGGATGTGATCCCAGTTGTTCGGACGGTGGTAGACGGAGTGGAGGATGAGACCCTCGTGCTTCGGATCCTCGGAAAGATACGGCGCGCTGAAGAGCGTGCGCGCGACGGTGAGGCCCGCCTGCCAGTACTTGGCGCCCTCGGGAGTATCCAGCCCCAGGAATCGTCCGAAGCGGAGGAGACCCTGCGCGGTGATGGCTGCTGCCGAGCTATCCACTGGCTCGTGGGGGTTGTCGGGCTCGGCGTTGCGAGCCAGATAGTCGCCCATCTTCGCAAGCCCCGGAGCTCCCGTGTCCCAGTAGGGAATGCCGTCGAGGGCCGAGTTCTCGATGTGGAAGTCAGCAGTGGCGGCTGCAGCGCGACGGAGTTGGGCACGCATTTCGGTGTTCTCGTTGCCGGGGAGCCCGGCGAAGAACTCAAGTTGCTCTGGGGCTCCAAGGGCGACCCACGCCAAGCCGCGCGTCCAGGTCGAGAAGGGCGCGTAGCCCTGCTGTGTGCTGGGGCAGCGATAGGCACCGTCCTTGGTGTTGAAGATGCTCTCGTGCACGACGCGGCCGGGCACGTCGTAGTAGTCACGCCCTTCGCCAAAATAGACGTTGTAGCGGAAGGTGTTGGCGATGTGCTGGCGGGCACGCGTCAGCAGGTCGATGCGACGGTCGCCCTCGCCCATGAGCGCATGACCCAGTTGATGCGCGACCACGAGGGCGCGGCAGGAGCGGATCGTGTCGGAGAAGAGAGAGTGGGGGCCGTTGAAGGAATGGATGAACCCGGTGCCATCGGCAATGGTGGTCCAGCGGGCAGCTTGCACCGCGCCGGAGACCTTGAGCGCCATGTCGTAATAGGCGAGGCGCTCCATTGACTCACCGGACTTCCCTTCGAGCAGGAGGCGTCGCAGGTTGCCATAGGTGGACACGTTGTTGAAGCCGTGGTCGTGAACGCCGATGTGACTGACGTGCGGCGCCATGTAGCGATCGGTGTTGTCGCGGCCCATCTGGAGCAGGGCGCGGTCGCCGGTGGCGTCGAACAGCAGGACCTGGATCCCGAACTGGAAGCCCTGGGTCCACTCGGTCCAGCCGCGCGTGGTATAGCGACCTTCGACGGTAAAGACCGGAGAACCCTTGGCGGGGTCCCAGTTCTTGTTCAGCAGATAGGCCTTCGCCTGCGCCAGCTCGAAGAAACGGTCCAGCGAGCCTCGCAAGTCCTCCAACTTCAGTGTGTGGTCGATTCTCACGGTCACCCTCGGTGGTTGGTGATGTCTTGTCGGCGATGAGAGCGGGTGGAGCTTGACTTGTCTTGGGGGAACGCGCTCCAATTATTCGCGTTTTGGGCAATTGTGCGTGGAGGAAGGATGTGCCGGACTCAGGGACTTCGAGACCGCTTCGGTTGGTACCTCCCGTTGGCGGGTTGATGGCGGCGGAATCGATTCATGCCCCCGGCTTCGTCATGGCGGCGGAGCAACACCCGTTTCACGAGTTGTTCTTCCTCTTCCGTGGCTCGCTTCGTGTCTATACAGGCCCCATGAAGGAAGCCGTGTACCTGACCGAATCGTCCGTGTTTCCAGTGGGCGCCCGGACGCGGCACCGGATGGAGGACCAAAGCGGCGCTGTCCTGCTCATTTTGGCGTTTTCTCATGGTTTTATCGAATCGAATCCAACGCGTGCGTCACTGTGGAAGATGCTGGTGGAACGCGGTTCCAAGGGGGTTCGTCCGGGGCTGATCGAACGCGAGCGTATCGAGCGGAGCTTCCGAACGATCTTTGCCGAACAGCAGGGGCAACGTCCCGGTCACGAGTTGCTGGTGGGCGCGGAAGCGGACTCGATCCTGGTGTCGCTCGTCCGATTGCCGGATCACAGCAGCGAACGAAACTCGCACGTCCGTGTGCAGGATGTGCTCCGCAGTCTGGAAGAATCGTTCTTCGACGATTGGGACATCGAGACCGCCGCGCGCCGCGCGCACCTTTCCCGACGTCGCTTCTCCCAGATCTTTCGCGAACTAGCGGGCATGAGCTTTATCGACAAGCGGAACGAGCTGCGGCTGGACTACGCAGCGGCGCGCATCGCGGACGGAACCAGCACCATTGTCAGCGCCTCCTTCTCGAGCGGCTTCGGCGATCTGGCGCATTTCTATCGACTCTTTGCCCGGCGTTTTGGGTGCTCGCCCGGTAAGTGGGAGAAGCGCCATCGGGAGGAGCTTCGTTCGGGAGAGGCCCGACGAGGGAGGTAGGCAGTGGCTGTCCGCCCGCCCCTCCAGGACTCGAATCGGTCCACTAAATCCCCTGCTTTCCGATATCCAGCCTTCGCCGCGTGCTTCGGCGACCATCCTCTTTTTGCGCCACACGGGCGTACACGTACGGTCCATTCGAGGGCTGGTTTATTGAAAAAAGTAAAGCGCTTCAAATAGCAGTTGACTTGTGCCGTTTGGACTGTCAGAGGTCTTACTAACGCGGGTGAGTACGCGGATTATCGAAGCTCCGTTAGCCATCAGCCCCAGTCTGTCAAACCGAGGAGACCTTTCCATGCAGAGCCAAAAGCGCGCTTTCACCCTCATCGAGCTGCTTATTGTGGTTGCCATCATTGCGATTCTGGCGGCGATCGCGGTGCCAAACTTCCTGGAGGCTCAGGTACGCTCCAAAGTTTCGCGCGTTCATGCCGACCTTCGCTCGAACGCAACGGCCATCGAGGCGTACCTGGTGGACTACAATCGCTACCCCTATGGCTACACCACGATCCGTCAGGCGACGAATCCTCCTGCCGATTGGCCGGTGGGGAGCGCCTCGCTCCGCAATCCGTTCGCGCTCAAGAACCTGACCACGCCAATTGCCTACATGACCAGCATGACGACCGATCCGTTCACTCAGGGTGCTTTTAAGTTTGACCGCACCGCGGTGGCCCGCAGCGAAGGTGTCCCCTACTGGTATGACGATTACCAGTCCTGGCCCGGCGTGCAGTCGGCGAATGGGGGCTATGCCTACAGCCGCTACGTGAGCATCCAGCGCAAGGGCTACGTGTGGTCCATCAGCAGCGCCAGCCCCAACCGCCAGCAGCAGCAGATGTGGTACGCGCTGGATGGCGTGGCGCCTGCCTCTGCTAACCAGCAGGTTGTCTTTCCCTACGACCCGACGAACGGAACAATCTCCGAGGGCTTCGTTGGCCGCACAAACCGCGGCGTGTACAAGGAAGTGAACCAGTAACGACATTGTGATGGGGTCTGATGGCCTCATTACCCCGGGAGTCCCACGGGGACTCCCGGGTCTTCCAATTTCGCAAGAAACGAATGCAGCCATGTCCATAGAGCTTGTCGATCCTGTCTCCCTATGCCGGGACGAGGATCGGTCGCGGATGGTGCGCCTTGCGGCGCTGTACCGCGCCGAAGTCCCGCAGACCATCACGGCGGAGCGCTGCCCTCGCAGCGAGGGCGGGCTTCACGATTACTACTCCGAGGGCGACTACTGGTGGCCCGATCCGAAGAATCCCGACGGCCCGTATATACGCCGCGACGGTGAGTCGAACCCGGAGAACTTCAACGCGCACCGGCACTTCATGCGGCGCTTCAGCATGGTCGCGGCGGGACTGACAGCAGCAGCCATCACACTGGAGGATCGCAGCCTGGCCGAGCTTGCGGTCGGTCACCTGCGCGCCTGGTTCATCGACCCGGCAACACGCATGACGCCTCACCTGAACTTTGGCCAGGCCATCAAGGGGATCTGCACGGGTCGCGGCATCGGCATCGTCGATTCGATCCACCTGGCCGAGGTGGCAATGGCCGCCATCCACCTGGAAGTCATCGGCGCTCTTCAGGGAGCGGACCTCGATGGAGTGCGCGGCTGGTTTCGCGACTATCTAGCGTGGCTGCGCACATCACCGCTTGGTATAGACGAGCGCGACCACGGCAACAACCACAGCACCTGCTGGGCGATGCAGGTGGCGGCGTTTGCTCTTTTGGTGGACGACGATGCGGCCATCGAGGAAGCGATTCGGCTGCACCAAGCGCGCCTCCTGCCCCAGTTGGCTGCCGACGGATCGATGCCGCTCGAACTTGAGCGCACCCGGCCCTACAACTACTCCTTTTTCAACCTGGAGCTATTCGCCGCGCTTGCCCAAGCACTCTCGTGGAAGCATCCGGACGTGTGGCAGCTGACGACGTCGGATGGGCGCTCATTGCGGCGGACCTTCGACTACCATCTCCCCTGGATCGCCAACCCCGCGGGCTGGCCGCACGGCGCCGACATTTCCTACATGGAGCATTATCCTGTGCGCTGGTCAGCTCCGTTGTTCATGGGCACCGCGTTCGGCAACGCCGAGGCACTGGCCGTCTGGCAATCGCTCCCGCCGGACCCAGAGAACGAGGAAATCCAGCGTAACACGCCCATCCGTCAGCCCATGCTATGGTATCCGCCGGGGCGGTGATCCAGTTGCCCTGTATATACGGAAGTGCCCGGGACTGATCGGTCCCGGGCACTTTTTATTTCAGCGGTCAGGGCTTTGCTGCTGCCTTGGCCTTGGCGACTTCTGCCTGGATCAGCGTGACCAGTTCGGCACGGGTCTTTTCCTTCCACTCGGGCATCTCGGAGGCGAACTTGTGCGTGCCACCCGGAGCCGTGGTGAGGATGCAGGTTCCGCCCGCGGCCACGATCTTGTCATGAAGGCGCTGGGACTGATCGTAGGGTACCGTCGTGTCCGCGTCGCCGTGGAAGATATAGGTGGTCGGCATGACGGTGTTGAGATGATGCTGGGGGGAGATTGCGTCGGCAAAGGAGCCGAGGCGCTTGCCGCCGTAGCCGGTCGCGTTGGAGGTGTCGGAGACAGGGCACAACAGATAGAGCGCGGTCGCGGGATACAAAGGTGATTCGTCAGCGGTGGATCCCGGAGGAACCGTCGAAAGGGTCGACCAGAGGGCGGCGCCACCACCGGCCGAACTGCCGCCAACGATGATGCGCTTCGGATCGATGCCGAGTTCCTCTGCGTGGTCCTGGACCCATCGCATCGAAAGACGCGCATCGGCGATGCTATGGGTCGCGTTGGAGTTGTGGCGAACGGTCACACGGTAATCAGGTGCAATGCCCACGGCGCCGTTCTTGGCGGCCGTGCGAGCCCAGCCGGCGGAGTTCATCGGCGTTCCGTGGCTGAAACCACCGCCGAAGAACCAGATCAGCGCGGGGCGCTTGTCGCCGGGCTTCCAGTCCTTGGGCTTGTAGACATGGAGGCGCATGGGATCGGGCTCGATCTGACGATAGACGAAGGTCTCGGCCCCCTCGATCGTGACCGGTGTGATCTCGTCCTTGGAACGTTCCCGGACTGAATCTGAGACTTTCATGGGGGTATCAAGGTCGCTGTAGGTTTGGGCTTGGACACCCGCGACCGCTCCGACGACGAGGGCGGCTGTTGCAAGGGTGCAGTAGAGTCGACGTGTGGCGAACATGCTGGTTCTTCCTCCTGGTTTTGGCCGGATTCAGTCGAGGGTTCCCGCGGGTGCGGTGGCGAAGATTTCACGGGCGTTGTATAGACAGACCGCCCGCACGATTGGCGTGAGGAATTCGATGGAGGCCGGGAGCAATCCCCGACCGGCCTCCTCTCCCAGCCAGTTGCAAAAGACACGACGGAAGTACTCGTGACGGGTGAAGGACAGGAAGCTGCGTGAGTCCGTCACCATGCCCGGGAAGTGATGGAGCAACCCGAGGGACGCCCAGGCATCGAGTTGGGCCGCAATGCCGTGGCGCTGATCGAGGAACCACCAGGCCGATCCCTGACGCACGCGAGCCTTCTCCCCGTCCAATGGAAAGCTCCCGCAAAGCGCCGCAAAGGCCGCATTGTCCGCCGGATTCAGATTATACAGGATCACCGCCGGGAGCGTGTCGGCCTGCGCCCAACGGTCCAGCAACGCCGCGAGTTCGCTGACTGGAATCGAATCGCCGATTGTATCGAAGCCTGTGTCCGCTCCGAGAGTCCGCATTAGGGGGCCATTGGGATTGCGAATCGCGCCGAGATGAAACTGAGCAGTCCATCCGAGTTCTGTATAGACAGCCACCAACTCGTCCAGCACACGGACGCGGAGCGCGTCAAGTTCGGCAGGAGAGGGCTCCTGTCCCCCCAGCAGGCGTGAGAACGCGACCTCTGCTGCAACCGCCGACCCGGTGAGTCCCGGCAGTCGCGTGAGACCGTGGTCAGCCATGCGGCAGCCGAGGTCGTGGAAATCCTGGGCGCGCGCGCGAAGCGCCGCCAGCAGTCCGTCGAGCGACTCGATGGGGCGGTTCGCTTGTGCAGAGAGACGCTCCCGCCAGCGATTCCACGCGGCGGAGCCGGAGGTGGCGAAGGCCTGATCCGGGCGAAAGGTTGGAACCATGCGGAAGGTGGCACTCGGGTCCGCGGCGAATGCCTGATGGTGTTCCAGCGAATCCGCCGGGTCGTCGGTGGTGCCGACAAGCTCCACGCCCATGCGGGCAAGCAATGCGCGCGGACGACCTTGTTCGGAGGAGAGGAAGTCCGATGCGGTCTCCCAGATGCGATCCGCAGTGGACTCGGAGACAAGCACCCCCTCGAGTCCAATGTAGCGGTCCAGTTCGAGATGCGACCAGGCAAAGAGCGGGTTGCCGGCCGTGAAGGGGACCGTCCGGGCGAAGGCATCGAACCGCTCCCTCGCCGACGCTGGGCCGGTGATGAGTCGCTCGGGGATACCGTTGGCACGCATGGCGCGCGACTTGTAGTGGTCGCCGTCCAGCCAGGCCTCGCTCAGGTCGGCGAACGGGCGGTTGCTGGCGATGCGCTCCGGCGACAGGTGATTGTGGAAGTCAACGATGGGCAGTCCCGCCGCCACCTCGTGAAAGAGGCGGCGTGCAAGTGGCGACGCCAGCAGGAAATCGTCGGATAGAAAGCCGTCCATCACAGGCCTCCGGGGAAGTTGCGACGCAGCGCCCAGAGTCCCAGCGCGGGGTTGCTGATATAGAAGGTTGGCTTGCCGTCGTGCCCGACCTGGGGGCCATCGCGCAGCGAATCGACCTTGTATAGACGACGCATCTCCGCGGGGTCGGCGTAGGCGTAACCCACGGACTCGATCTCCTCGCGACTGAGCCCGCCCGCGCACCAAGTGATGCGGAAGCGCCCTTCGGAGGCGCCGTGAATCAGGTGCGCGGCAGCGGAGAGATTCCCACCGAGGTCCGCCTCGCTACGCACTGCATCGAGCGTATGGGGCGTGCCCTTGTATCCGTAGCGGCGAATAAGGCGGTCGATGGCCGGATCCTCGCCGAACTCCTTCACTCCCTCGCCAAGGATGATGAGTTCCGCGTCATCGGCAAGTGCCATGCGGGTGCGGTAGATGGCCTTGTTGCCAAGCCAGGTCGACTTGAACTCCAACGGATCGAGATGCACGATGGCGCGCTGGATCGGCTCCGCGAGCAGGTCGATGTTGACCTGTTGGCAGAGGCGGGCGCCCACCTCGAAACACTCTTCGTCGTCGCCTGCATAGAGGCCGCGCGTCACCAACTTCCCGGCCTCGTCCTTTGCGCGAACGGTGAGCAGGTAAGTGATGGGAACGTGGCCGAGGAACCGGCGCGCCATGAGGTTCAGCGCATCGCGCACAGGCGTCCTGGCCTGCCCCATGATCTTCTCCATGTTGCATACTGCGCCAAGGAAGTGGGACTTGTCGATGATCTCCTTCCCGCCGGTGCCGATCAGGATATTCTTCACATGGTTGGCGATGCCGATCACCTCGTGCGGGACCAGTTGGCCCACCGAGATGATGCGGTCCCAGCCGCCGTCGAGCAGCAGATGATCCAGCTCGCATCCCATCGTATAGTCGACTGCCCCCCCGGATAGACGGGCGACTTCGTCGCCGGGCAGTTCGCCGAGGCGGATGAGGTTGTCGCGCCAATCGTGGATCCGGAAAAGCTCCGGCGGAATGCCCGGATACATGTGGGCGATCTGCTGCGGCTTCATGGGCGTATGGGTGCCGAGCGCCGGCAGGATCTCGACATGAGCCTGCTGCCTGAGAAGCTCGTACAGCATCACGGTCAGCTCGCCTGAGCCCGAATGGTAGCGCGTATAGTCGGGCGGGATGATGAGGACGCGGCGCACGGGACCGAGTTGCTCCACCAGCTCGCCCACCAGTTCCCGGGCGCGAGCCGAGTCGATGACGGTCGCTTCGCTTCCTTCGGCAAATCGGATCACAGGGACGATGCTCCCATCAGTTGGTTGGTCACACGTTGACAGATTTCTTCGGGACTCAGTGCCACGTCCGCCACGATGGCGTCGGCGGGTTCCTCCAGCGTCGCCAACTGGCTGTCGAGCATCCCCGGTTTCATGAAGTGTCCGGGGCGCTCGGCGAGACGTTGTTCGAGCAGGCTCCGGTCACCGCGGAGATAGACAAAGCGGCACTGCGGCGATCCGGTACGAAGGCGCTCGCGATAGACTTCACGAAGCGCGGAACAGGCGAGCACGGCGCCTCCCAGCCGCTCCCACCTGGGCATTTCCGCGGCCATGGCATCGAGCCAGGGCCAACGGTCCGCGTCGGTCAGTGGCACGCCACTCGCCATCTTGGCGATGTTGGCTGATGGGTGAAACGCATCGGCATCGTGAAAGGGAAGACCCAGCCGATCCGCCAGCATCCTGCCGACGGTCGACTTGCCACAACCCGCGACGCCCATGACGACCACGATCATCTCACACCCCCGACCATGCCATGAAACCGCCATCCACCACGATGGAGGCGCCGGTCACGAAGCGACTCGCGTCGCTCGCGAGCCATACCACCGTACCGCCCAGTTCGTCGGGCTGACCAAGGC
The DNA here is from genome assembly GCA_016125005.1 of bacterium. GTDB lineage: Bacteria > Sumerlaeota > Sumerlaeia > SLMS01 > SLMS01 > WGMQ01. Next base: position 38,119 of record WGMQ01000020.1, read on the forward strand.
GCCCCATCGGTGTGCGTTCGAGGATCGTCCGGCCGCGCGCGGTCGGTTGTCCGGTCTCGTCCTGCAGGAGGAAGCGGTTCTGTTCCGTGAGGAAGAAGCCCGGCACGATGGCATTCACGCGAACAGGAAGATGCAGGTCGTGCGCCGCGTGGACAGCGAGCCAACGGGTCAGGTTCTCGACCGCAGCCTTGGCCATGCCGTAGCCTGCCACACGGGTCAGCGCGCGCAGCGACGACACGGAGCCCACCATGATAATGGACGCCGGGGCCGGGCTGCGGGCGATCCGCGAGAAAAGCACCTGGGAAGGAACGATCGCACCGGCCATCACGTTGGTGTCGATCACCTGGCGAAGCGCGTCCTGCTGAAGATCGGCAAAGCTGGCGCCGGGAACGACCGTGGCGCCGGGTTGGTTGCCTCCCGCCCCGTTTACCAGGATCGTGACTTCCGTCCCACAGGCCTGCTGCACTGTGTCGAATGCCGCCTCGACTGAGGCGCGCACGTTCGGATCCATGACCACGCCGCGCAGTGACACGCCGCGACTGGCGCTTTCCGCGATGGCCTGATCGAGGCGCGATTGCTCGCGGCTGGCAAGCCAGACGGTGGCTCCAGCGCGTGCCAGCGCCTCGCCCATCGCGTGGCCCAGATGGCCCGCGCCGCCAGTGACAACCGCGCACCTACCCTGGAGGTCGAACTCGGTCGTCACGTCAGGACCCAACCTTTACGAGACGGAAGGTCTGCTTGCGCGGCTTGGATTCTTTGGCGATCTGCGCCGTGAGCTTGGCGATATCCGCGGCGTTCTTCTCGGCGGCACCCGGCGCGATCGAGTCCCGCCACTGCTGGACGTACTTCTCGCGTGTCTCGGAGTAGTCGTCGGCCTTGCGCCAGTCTTCGAGAGCTTTCTCCAGCGCTGCGGGATCGTCCATCGAGGCACCGGCGGGATCGAAGATCTTCGCGCGCGTCCACGGCCCTCCGCGGAGGTCGCGCTCGATCTTCCAGCGACGCTCCATGAGGCCCATCACCTTCTCCGCCTGCTTCATTTGAGGAGTCTCGGCACCCACATAGAAATCAATGCCCGTCGCGAGTTCCTTGCTTGTATAGACGCCGATCTCGTCGTCGCCAATCTTCAGGCGCCACGAGCTTTCCGGCAGGCCGGTGACACGCAGCGCGCCTTGGTTGAAGGCCTTCTGAAAGGGAACCCACTTGAGGCCCGGCTCAGCGCTGGGGCGGTCCGAGGACTCGGGCTTCGTGTCCACCCAGTACGGGAGGCCGCGTTCGAGCAGCTCCCACGCCATTTCGCCTTCGCCCATGCGGACGGTTGTGTCGGCGGCGCCGGTCACCGAGATGGTGCCCGCCTTGGCATCGATGCTGGTCGTGCTCACGGGGCCGAGCAGGCCCTGCGCCTTCAGGAACTCGAAGGTGGCCACGAGGTGGCCCGGCTTGCGCGGATGGACGCGGTCCTCGCTGACAATCGTGAATCCCGGGTCCTCTGCCTGACCCGTCTTGTTGATGACGAGCATGGGCGTGTTGAAATCGACGACGGCGATGTTGCGGGCCTCGCCCTGCTGCTTGAGGAACTCGCCGCACTGACGAATGGCGTCGTTCTTGCCGATGGCGGGGACGCGCTCCTGATTGCCCGTGTCGTCGTAGAGGGTCGGTATGATGAGGATTACTTCGATGTTCGGTTCCTTCTGGAGGCGATCAAGGATGGCCGTCATGTCGCGGCGATAGCGTTCGAGGAACTTTGCCGTGGCTGCGTCGCGTTCCTCGGCTGGCTTGTCGATGAACTGGGAGGTGCCGACGTCGTTCATCCCAAGGTTGATGAGGACATGGGTGGGATTCCGGGCCAGCACGTCCCATTCGATGCGAGCCAGGGCGTCGTTGGCGCGACCGGCGCTCACGCCTGCGTTGAACATCTCGATGTGGCGCTCGGGAAAGCGCACCTGATAGTAGTGCTGTATATACGGAAGGTAGTAGCCGAGGTGCGTGATGCTATCGCCGAGGAAGACGACGCGGGAACCATCGGGGAATGGCTTGGGAGATGGCGTGGCGGCGGGAGCAAGCCCGGCGAGGAGACTGAGAACGGTCATGAGAATCATCGTCCAGAGTGAATGACGGCTGCGGTTCATGCAGGAACTCCGGTGTATGGGGTCAGGTGCTGCGCAGGTAGCGGGTGCGATCGTAGAGGAACCGTGGTGTCTCTCCGTCGCGGTAGCGTTGCAGGTTCGCGATGCAGATTTCCTGCATCCGGTTCAGTGTGGTGGGCGGCTCGTTGAAATCGGGCCAGCCGTGGTCGACACGATGCGCGGTCAGGATCAGGTTGTTCCAGCCGCGGGCGGGATGATCTTCGGGGAGCGAGTCAGGTTCGAGCACATCGAGCCCCGCGCGGAGACGCCCCGACTCAAGTTCGCGGAAGAGCGCGGGCTGGTCGATGATGCCGCCGCGGGCCGTGTTGATGACGACGCCGTGGCGGGGAAGCATGGCGAGAAGCTCCGCGTTGACCGTGTTGCGCGTCTCCTCGGTCAGGGCGGCGTGGACCACGATGATCTGGGCACCACGGAAGAGGTCGTGAAGGGAATGCACCCGCTCGCAGCCCTCCAGTGTTTCCGTCAGGTACGGATCGAACACGCGCAGGGTGGCACCGAATGGACGGATCAGCTCCAGAAAGCGGCGGCCGATCACGCCGAGTCCGTATAGACCGACCACGGCGCGATCGAGCGATCCACCGTGGAAGTGCATGTCCATCTTCCACCCGCCGTGGCGCACATGCTGCACCTGGGAATGCAGGTCCTTCAGCGTGGCAAGGAGGAGTGTCATCGCCCCTTCGGCGACTCCATTGGCGGGATAGTCTCCCCAGTTGCTGACCATGATTCCCGCGTCGATGAACTCGACGGGTAGGAAGCGGGCCAATTCTCCAGTGACATTGCAGATGTAGCGCAAGGCACCCGCGTTGGAGGCCAATTCATCCGGGCAACGGGTCGCCCCCCAGCACGTCAGGAGGACGTCGTGTGGGCGGATCAACGCAGCCTTCTCCGCCGCGGACATGGCGTGGCCGTTCTCGCGAATCTCCAACGACCCCAGCTCCGCTAGGGCCGCACGGAAAGGCGCGGTGAAGATGCGCGGATCCGCTGCGTTCTCGGCGATATGGAGCATCGATAGCTTCTTCATTCAGTTGGCTTCTCCCAGGATGATCCAATTGTCGCCGACAGAAGAGGACGGCACCGAGGGACTGTATAGACGCGCCTCGGTGATGCTGTTCCAGTCGTTGACGCTGTTGCCATAGCCGACCAGCCGAACGAACCGCGCCGGACCTCCGGTGAAGTAGGTTGTCTGCGCGGCCAAGGTCGTGCCGCTGGAACTGGTCAACTCCAGCGCTTCACGCCAAGCGGAACCGTCGTCGGAAAGCTCGATCCGGAAATCGGACGTCCGTGTGTCCCCCTGATACCATGAAAGATCAATGCGATTCACCGCCGCCACCGACCCGAGATCGAAGGTAATCGTCGCGCCATCACCCGATGCGGACCAGCGCGTGCCGAGGTCGCCGTCCAGCACGTTGGTCGCCACGTTGACGCCGTCCTCGGTGCTGGCAACCACGCCAGTCACCGGCACTTCGGGCTGGGGCAACGCGCCCACATAGATAACGGAGCGACTGGAGGTGCTGGTGCTCCCAAGGCCGTCGACCACACGGCCCCGAATGCCCCACGTTCCCGCAGGCGCATTGAGCCAGGACTGCTCCCAAGGGTCGATGCTGTCGGTCGCGACGGTCGAGCCGTCCGCCAGGAACTCCATCTGTGCCACAAGGCCTTCTTCTCCGCTGGCAACCGTTGCTTGCAGAGGCACGTCACTGCCGGGTCCCCACACGGAGTTCGGAAGCGGCTGGACGAGCGTGGGCGCAGGCGTGCCGTTGAGGATCACCTGCCACTCGTCCTTCGCCTCCTCAATCCAGGCGGGAGCGGAGCCGAGCCGTAGGGCGAGCTGCGCCTCGAACAAGGACTCGGGATCCACGGGAAAGCCCGGCGATTCGTATGCTTCCAAATCCGACGTGTCGAAGGTCGAGCTGGACCCATGAAAGCCGGAGATGATGGGGAGGAGGTAGCGGTCGCGGCTGTTCGGGTTCGAGCGCCAGAAGTCGAAGTTGGAGACCGCAGTCCCCGTGTGATTGAAGTTCCAAAGTGTGAAGCGGCGCATGTGGTTGGGCATGGAATCGAGCGGCCCGCCCGCATGGCCGTACATCATCCCGCCCTCCATCGCATCGAGCAACGTGGCGTAGGGCAGCCCCGAGTGAGAATCCCATGAGGTGTCGCTGTTATAGGTGCAGCGCCAGAAGACGGTGCTATGGGACTGATAGCCGACGCCATAAGAGTGGTAATGGCTGGCGTCGTCGTCGGAAAGACCCATCAGGACACCGTAGCCGCGGCGCGTGTGGATCGTGTGGTGCCCCGGCGTGCCGTCGAACAGGCAGTGCAGGAGAGTGAATTGGGAGCACGACTCCATGAAGATGGTGTAGTTCCAGTCGGTGAAGCGACACCGCCTCACCCAGGAGTTCACGAGGCGATTGAGGCTTAGGCCGCTCCAGCCCCCGTCGTCGAGGGCGCTGCGGTGATGGACGAAACTCCCCTGCCAGTTGCCGACGAAGGCGATGTCCTCAATGCCTACCTCCTCGAGTATGGTGTAGCGACGAATCGTCCAGGCATAGGTCGTGTCGATGTCCACCTGAAGTGGCTGTTCGAAGGTGACGATGTTGCCGGAGATGGACTTCACCTGATGCTTCTCGCGGACGACGATGCCCGTGTCGATCAGGTCGGTCCAGGATGCATCCGGTGGACCGTAGCTGCCGAAGAACGAGTCCACGGCGGCGGTCGAGGTCAGTGCGAGTTGCACCCACTGGCCAACGGACAGATTGCTGGCCGACGCCACCTGAACAGAGAAGGATCCGCGAGCAGCATTAGCGGTGATTGTGGCCGCGGTCCCCTCGCTGGTCGTCAGCGGGCCCATTTGGATCATGAAGGGGGTCGAGGTCAGGACAGCAGGATCGTCCGCCTCGAAGTTACGCTCCATGTAAAGCTCGGTGCCGCCCTCGCCCATGCCGCTTCCGCGCCACACAATGCCACCGGCGTTCATGGTGATGGGCGCACCAGCATCGGCGGCGGTGTTCAGGTGAAAGCGCCCGGGAGGGAAGAAGACGATGCCGGAACCGTTCGCCTCTGCCGCGTCGATGGCGGCCTGAATCGCTGAGGCGTCGGAGGCGCCGTCATCGGCCACAGCACCGTAGTCCGTGACGTCAAAGACGGTACCGGTGACGTCGGGGATGGCGACCTCACTGCGGCGATAGCCTGAGTAGGAGAAGTCTGGGAGAACGGGAGTTCCGCCGCCCGATTGAGCATCGACGAAGGCCTGATATAGGGCCGACGGATTGGCTCCCAGCGCTGGTGCGGAGAGGAGCGCGGCGATGATAGTGTACGTTTTCATCGAGCGCGTCTGCCTGGTGGCAAAATGGGGGCAAATTCTGTCCAATGACATTCGTTTTCCTCACCTCGAGTCGCCTTTGCGAAGCGCCAAAAGCTGACGAGCAGTGTGCGACTTAACGCGCGTTAGTAAAGGGAATTTTGAACGACCCTGCGGAGCAGCGAGAGATGGGCGACTTTGTGGGCCACGAAAAAAAATGAATTCGAATCGGTCCATTTTTCGTTGACAGATGAAGCGATTCAGTAGTTTTACTAACGCGAGTTAGGTCGACAACCACCACAAGGAGCAAACCATGAAAAGGGCAATCACCCTAACCGCATTTGCAGCCGCCGCCGTCCTCGCAGGGGGAGCACAGGTCCAGGCCGGAGCGCTCGAGACCGTCGGGGCTTCGGGTACACACGCCACCGTCCAAGCCGCTATTGCAGCGGTCGATGACAACGGTGTGATTGAGATCGTTGACGCAGGAACGCTGACGGGGGCGATCGACCTTGGCGCCGGTCCCGCCAATTACACCATCCGCAAGGCAGCAGCCGTCGTGGGTGAGGTAATCCTCACCAACGGCAATGCGGGCTTCGTCGTCTATAACGCGATCGGTTTCGAAGTCGCGGGCAATTCGACGCGCGTCATCGAGGGCGTCACTCTTGAGCGCAACGGTGGCACAGGCGTCGTGATCGACGTCGACCAGAGCAACCTTGGAAATGGTGCCCTGACGGGAGCCCAGCAGACCGCCACGCTGGCGCTCACCCTGAATGACTGTATTGTTCGCCACACGGGACCGGTCTCCGGCGACGTGGGTGAGGCAATCAAGCTCGACGACGGTTACGCAGGCGGCGCAGCGGTCATCTTCAATGCCAATAACTGCACGATTTCCACGACCGGTGAAGGTGCCTCCCAGAAGGCAGCGATCCGCGTTCAGGACGCCGGCTGGGACAATCTGACCGTGAACCTCAACAACTGCACGATCAGCAACCCGGGCTATCGCGTGATCCGCAACGACGGCACGGGCCTCCAGAATTGGACTATCACGGACTGCACGATCAACGGCGTCACCTCCCTGACTCCGCCCGATGGCTACGGTCGCGCGATCCACATGACCGCCGCACACAGCAACTCGAGCTTCACGATCACCGGTTCCACCGTGACGACGCGCGAAGAAGCCCTCATTGTTGACGGCACGACAGGCACCGGCAACACCTGGACCATCTCCGGCAATACCTTCGACAACACCGCGGCAGCCACAGACGCCACGGTCCGCATCATCTACTCGACTGCCGACAGCAACTCGCTGCGCTTCTTCAACAACGTCGTCAAGACGGGTGAAGGGTCGAACGCCACGACGAATCGCAGTCTGAATCTGGGCGGATTTGGCGCGACCAGCGGCCTTTACATCTACAACAACACGTTCGTGGGTGGCGGCAACGGCACGGCGGTCGGCATCGCCGGAACCGGCGTTCAGGCAAACGCCTGGAACAACCTGTTCCTCAACTACGTCGACACCGTGACGGGCGTCATGGGCGGTTCCTATACCGGCACCGGTTACGACACCGACAACAACATCATCGTTGGCCCGGCCGACGATGGCAGCAAGGGCAGCAACGGCGCCTATATCTCCACGACTGCGGGTCTGGCCAATGCGCTGACCGCGGCGGGCTTGGATTCGAACTTCAAGCCGACGCTCGGTTCTGCGGTTCTTGGTGCTGGTGCCACGACCAATGCGGCACTCGCCAACAGCTTCGCAGACATTCTGGCGAGCATTGGCAGCGTTGACCGCGATGGCGCCGCTCGCCAGACTCCGCCCGATGTCGGCGCGTTTGAGCTCGCCGATCCGTCCACGGTCTCCGACTGGCAGATTCTCGACTAAGCGCCGGGTGGCATGACTTGCAATCGCTGACCTAACCAAGCCCGGCGGGTCCCCACTCGCCGGGCTTTCCTTTGCCTACCCGTTTGGAGCTCTTTGTCGTGCGCGTTTCGTCGCCGTTGTCCCGCCTCCTTCAGTTTGTCGTCGCAAGTAGCATCGCAGCGCCCACTCTGGCAGGAGTGCAGCAACAGGCTCCCGGCGCCGATCATGTGGCCATCGAGGCCGAGTACGCCGACGAGATCCTGAACCCCGACGCGGCGAACGATGTGCAGGACTCCGTCCAAACCGGGAACCCTGAATCCCCCGCCCGCATCTGGGCGATCGGCAGCGCCACGGCGGCGAGTGGCGGAACCTTCATCGCAGCCCCGCCCACGCCCCACCGCCAGCAGAATGCCCCTTCCCTCCCGGAGACAATCGCGGTCTATCGCTTCAACTTCCAGACGGCCGGTACCTACAAGGCCTACTTCCGAGTCAGCAATAACGGCGTGGTAGCCAACGGATCGAGCGATTCATTCTGGGGACCCGCCGGTTTCGGAACCGCCAATCCAAGCGTCAATACCACTACTGGGACCACCGGAGCTTTTGAGTGGCTGACCAACTATGGGCAGTCCTTCGTGGTCTCCCCGGCTCAAGTCGGCAACACCCTCGAATTCCGTGTCTCGTCTCGTGAGTCCGGCATGAGGCTCGACGGACTTGTACTGAGTCTTCAAGATGCGCTCGATTCCACCGCGCTTGATGCGCTGCTTGCAGCCGCTCCACAGCCAGAGGAAACCGATCCGACACCGACGCCAACCCCGGCTCCGACGGCCACCCCGTGCTCCTTCACGACAAGGACGGTGAGTTCCGTCAGCCAGTTCAACACCGCTGTGGCGGCCTCCTGCCCAGGCGACACCGTGGTGCTGAGCGCCGCGGCGGACTGGACCAACGTCACGCTGTACTTTGACGGCCTGAAGACGACCAGCAAGTCGGGTGGAACAGCCGATTATCCCATCACGCTGAAGGCGGAGCGCAGCGGCGAGGTCGTACTGCGCGGGAACTCGTATCTGCGCATTTCCGGAAGCTACATGGTGGTCGATGGGCTGAAGTTTGCGGAGGGCGCCTCGACCGGCAACGGGGTCATCGAGTTCCGTCGCGACAGCGACAATCTGGCCTACAACTGCCGCCTATCGAACACCGCCATCGTCAACTACTCCCCCACCGATCCGCTGCTCCAGTACGCGTGGGTAAGCGTCTATGGTGAGAACAACCGGGTGAATAACTGCTACTTTGCCGAGCAGAACCACGTCGGCGTCACGCTGATTGTCTGGCCGACCGAAGGTGGGCCACCGAACAACACGCGTATAGACAACAACTATTTCGCGGGTCGCCCCGAATTGGTGGACGATGCGAACGGATATGAGACGATCCGCATCGGCACCAGCACCGTGTCGCAGCAGCAGTCGAACGCGATCGTGGAGCGGAATCTTTTCGAGCGATGCGACGGTGAAATCGAGGTGGTGTCGAACAAGAGCGTGGGGAACATCTATCGCTACAACACCTTCCGTGAGTGCAAGGGGCAGTTGACGCTGCGCCACGGAGCGGCCTGTCGGGTGGAGGGGAACTTCTTCCTCCAGAACAATTACAGCGGTTCCAGCGCCATTCGCATCATCGGGCCGGACCATGTGGTGATCAACAACTACATCGAACGCACTCAGGGAACGAGCGGGCGCGCGGGAATCGGGATCGTGAACGGTGTGGTGAACTCGCCGCTGAGCGGCTACCTGCAAGCGGAACGCTGCGTCGTTGCCTTCAACACGCTGGTGAATTGCCGCGAAGGCATCGCGATCGGTGTCGATGCCAGCAATGCGACGCTCCCGCCCAAGGATTGTATCATCGCCAACAACGTGGTGCTTTCCTCCTCGGGCCAGAACTCGTTCCGTGTCTATACAACGCCGGAGAATCTCACTTGGCAGGGGAACATTGCCTTCGGTGGGAGCACGGGGATATCCCCCGTGCCAACTGGCGTCACCGTCACGAATCCCCGCTTGGCCGTATCCGGCGACGGGCTCTATCGGCCAGAGCCGAACAGCCCGCTGCTTGATGGCGCCACTGGGAGTTGGTCCACCGTGACAGTCGACATGGATGGAGAAATGCGGACCGATGGCGTGCTCGATATCGGTGCCGATGAGACGACCACGTCCGGGGCGGTCCAGCGGCGTCCGTTAACCGCGGAGGATGTGGGACCCGATTGGATGCGCACGACGGTCAAGCCGAGCGGATGGGCCTTCATCGGCCTTACGCCGTAGGGAACAACGTCCCGGCGTAGCGCCGGTCCTCGCGCGTCAGGCGCTCGACTGCATGCTCGTCGGCATACTCCGCGCAGAGAGTGAGCACACCGCTCCATCCCGCCTGTTGCAGCTCCTGCGAGACGAGGGACCACGGGGCTAGTCCCATGTGTCCCGCCGTCCAGTAATGCTTCCAGCGCACTTCAGTGGCCTCGGGGCCCGTGGTGCGTCGCATAATGGCATTCTTCAGGTTCACCATGTAGAGACGATCCCGAAGCAGATCCATCGCCAGGTCGGGGAGTTCGCCCGCCAAGGCGCAGTGCGCGGGATCCCAGACGGCGCCGACCGCCTTCGGGTCCAGCGGATCCAAGACGCGGCGGAGTCCTGCGGCGTTTGAAATGAAGCGTCCGTTATGATTCTGAAGTCCGATGCGAACGCCACAATCCAGCAGGAGCGGGGTCAGTTCCCTGTATAGATCGATATACCGGCGCTCGACGGCGAGGTAGCTCTCCCCGACCTCGATCTTTGCCATGTCGCGGATCATGGGAATGTGCCGACAGGTGGCACAGGCGCGGACGATTCCCGCGTTCGGCGCTGCTGCGACGGAGGTGATCGAGACTCCCTGCTCCGAAAAGATCTGCTCTGCCTCGCGCAAGGCCGTGCGCGCGTTGTCGGGATTCACGACAAATCCCGGGCGCACCGGAAGCTCCACGCCAGTGAAACCCATGTCGGAGACCAAGGCCGCGAGTTTCGCCAACGACAGCTCGCGCCACGGCTTCACGAATACGGAAAAACTAAAGTCACTCATGCAATCATTCCTTGGTCGCTTGTGGTGCCACGCGCTCGATGCTGCCGTCCGCGGCGACGCGCCCCGTGACCGTCTGCAGGTTCTCTGAGGAAAGCAAGCTCTTGTTTCCAACCTTAAGCGACTTCCCCTCGACGACGGCAAACCACTCGACGCCGTTGCTGCCTCGCCGAATCACGGCCAGAGCCGCGTCGGTCTGCACATCGCCGACCATTCCGCCACCCACGACAACGGTCTCGCTCGTGCCGGAGCCGAGATCCAAGGTCCCGGAAAGCGCATTCGCAGAGTCCTGCTTCCACGCGGGAACCGCGGCGCCGTCCTTGCCGGGAACGATCAACTGAAGAACCGAAACGTTATCACCGTTGACGGTTGTGCGCGTGTAGGGGAACTCGGCGTAGTCCCCCTTGATGTAGCTTTGTTCGCCTTTTCGGACCTCGCGCTTGGCGTCCTTGGCGAGCGTATAGACATCCATCACCGCCGCCGGGCCGTAAGTATCGGCCTGATAGTTCCAGCGTGCGTGGGACCCCTCTGTCTTGAGGTCGCCTCGCCCGCCGTGCAGGAGGACGGTCACGTCATTGGCGGCGGGGAGATTCACGCGGTCCAGCACGAGGAAGTGGTCATTCCCGAGGAACGCGACGAGACGACGGAGTTTTCCGCCCGCCGCGTAGGGAGCTTCCTTCTCCTCCATGTCGAACCAATCGCTGTCTATACGATAGCGGGAGAGCGGGGTCACATCCTGTGCGACATCGACCGGGGCCTTGCCTCCCGCCAGAACCACGTTGTGGGACTCGGCGGTCGCGTACCATTCCTTGCGGATCTTCTCGCCGTAGCTCGACCGGGTGTAGCCCGAATCGGAGGCCATCATCTGGTTCTCGGCATGGATGATGAAGCTCAGGTGGTCCTCGTGCATGTGGTTGTCCGCCTCAGCTACACCCTGGAAGAGCAGGTAGCGATGAGACGGATCCTCGAACGACCAGTTGTTGCGGAAGACGGTCTCTCCGCCATCGAGGAAGATGGTCGGTGACGCATCAGGAGCCACCGCCGCGACACTCGGGTCGTAGCAAAGGAACTCGGTCATCGGGAGGTTGTAGTCCCAGCTCGCGCCTGTGTAGTTGAAGCCCGTCGACTTGCCCACTTCCTCGAAGGCGTCGTAGGAGGTGTTGTGGAAGTTCCACATGAGGACACCGGCCAGATCACCGGACTTCGATAGCCGTGTCTTGGCGCCCTTGTAGGCTCCCGCCACCATCTCGGAGAAGTAGGGACGAATGAAGGAATCCTCGATGTTCGGCATCCATCCGTGCCCGTTTCGGACGACGATCGGCCACTCGTGCGCAGGCTGGAACGCGGGGAACTCGTCGACCCCGCTGACGTTGCGGTAGTGGTAGAGAAACGGGATCCAGTTGATGGCCGAGAAGATGTAGTACTGGGAGCCTTCGCGATAGATACCGTCGGCGCTAAAGAAATAGCGTGTGTTCTGATTACCGGCAGCGATGCCGTAACGCAGCCAGTCCTTCGCGGCGGGCTCGCTTGAGAGGGTCAGTGCCAGACTGGCGAGTCCCCAGGCGGGCTTGGAGAGGTGATTGTGCGGTCGGTCGGCCCAGTCGTCCAGGTTCTTGCGGATGTAGTTCCCCTGCTTGACGAGAGTAGCCCGAATACGGGCGTCCTCTTCCGGCGTGAGCCTCTCGTGAAGCCAGTCGTAGGCAGCGGCGGCGTTTTGCATCCAAAGCGCCTGATAGATCTCGTCGGCCGCGGAACCGGATGGCTTGGGATCGATCTCGTACATGTAGCCATCAAAGCATCGCGCGAGAGCCGCCTTCCCCTTCTCCGCGTGCATCTTCTTCTCCGCCGGATCTTCTGAAAGCTGGTAGATGAGCCCATGCAGCGCGGCGATCTGGGGAATCGCGCCGTAGTACTTGTGGATGACGTCCTTCTTGGAATCGCGCGGCGGGAGCTCGGGGAGGTCGCCTTCCAGCAGGGGACTGCCAACGACACCGGCCCAGAGTTCCTTCGCGTGGGCGTCGGCGGTGCGGCGGGCGCGGAGCGTCGGCAGGTCGGCGGCGCGGAACCAGATCGAGGGATGGGTCTCGGTCGCGGGCAGGACCGGTTCCTCGGAGATGGCAAAGCCGTTGTACTTGTCGTAGCGCATGGTCGGCTTCTTCTGTGCAAAGCCGGGTGCTGTCAGGGCGATCAACGCGGCGAGGGAAATGGCGATTGCAGGCTTCACGATGCTTCCTCCGGGTGGGCTTAGTCGAACCATTCGTCGGTCGGGTCAAAGGCAGGGATCGGCACGTTGACGATGCGCATGTTCCCCACGGCGCGATGGCGGCAGCCCGGTTGGATGAGCACCGCGGTGAGCGGCTTGACGGGGATCAGCTCGCCATCCAGCTCGAGATGGCCTTCGCCGTCGAGCACGAGATAAATCTCGGTGAGCTTCTTATGGTAATGGGTCCGCGCATCCGCCGAGATGTCCACCATGTGCATGGTGGCGACGGTGTTCTCGGGGATGGTGAATGCGCGCCGAGTGCTGCCGCACGGGCATGCCACCGGTGGGATCTCATCCAGTTGTGACAGGAGATACCGCGGCATCGACTTGCGCCTCCTTCAGGACGGACTTGGCGAAACGAATGGCAGACCAATGCAGCGCAGCGCCGACAGCCACGATGATGCCGCCCACCACGATGAAGCAGATGCGGCCTCCGATCGAGTTCGGGAAAACGAACGCCAAGAGGGCCACGAAGCCGCCGTAGATGTAGCACATGCGGGCGAGCATCTTCCCCTGCTTGTCGTCGGTGCCCTTGCCGATTTCCTTGGCATAATTGACCGGAGTCGACATGCGCTCGAAGAATTCATCCGCATTCTTGCGGTATTTCTCGGGGGCGTACTTGTAGAAGAGTGTGGTCCCAATGAACCAAGTGGTGCAGAAAAGCGTGTTCCCCGCGATCCCGGCGATCAGGGAGAAATCCGCAGCCTCGCGCTTCGTAAGAGCGCCGAACCCGAACACACCAGGATCGAGTTTGCCGATGTCGAACGGGCCGAACTTCAACCCCTCCACCACCACACCAACGATGAAGCCAACAACCACCGTGGTCCAGGCCCCCCAGGCGGGCACGTTCTTGATAAACACGCCGAGGAGCAGCGGCATCGCATAGGGCACCGCCACCAGTCCGCCGAAAAGCACCATCGTGTTGAAGAGGTCGAGTTCCTGGTTCGCGTTCAGCACCAGTGTCAGCAGGATGATGACAATGCCGAAGAGCAGAGAAACAAACTTGCCGACGAAGAGCAGTTCGCCTTCCCCGGCCTGCTTGCGAAGCAGCGGCTTGTAGACACTCTTCACGAAGATTCCCGCGTTGCGATTCAAACCGGAGTCCATGGAGGACATGGTCGCCGCGAAGATGCCGCAAACGAGCAGGCCCATCATGCCGGAGGGGACAGTCTGCGACGCCATAAAGATGTAGGCGCCTTCCTGCGGATTCTTGAGCGCCGGAAACGCGCTGGCCAGGTTCGGCTCGATGATCGCAGCGGCCATCGGCGGGATGAACCAGATGAATGGACCGACGATCATCAGAAAGGCGGCGAAGGCCGCTGCCTTTCGCGCATGTCCGCCATCCTTCGCGCACAGGTAACGGTAGGAATCGAGCATGCTGTTTGTCTTGATGATCTGGGCGATGATGGTGGCTGTCACCCACATCCAGACGATGTTGCTGTTCGCCGTCTCCGTCCAGTTGAAGTGGCTGCTGGGCACGCGATCAACGAAGCCGGAGAATCCGCCCACGCGCGAATCGGCCAGAGTCAGGACGGCGATCAATACCGCCACCGCCATGAGCAGTACCATCTGGATGAAGTCGCTCGCCACGACGGCCCAGGCGCCGCCGGATACCGAGATGAACACCACCAGGATACCCACGGCCCAGATGGTCGTGACCGTGTCCATCTCGAAGGCCTGAGAGGAAAAGATCGCCAAGCCGTTGAGCCAGATGGCCGCGTAGAAGAAGCTGATTGGAAGCTGGAGCCAGGTGAAGATCTGCTCGTTCCCGGCGCCGAAACGGTCACGAACGGCCTCGAGCGGCGTTGTGGTTCTCATGCTGCGGAAGCGCGCTGCCGTGATCCCCCAGTTGACCAGATAGCCTGCTGCGTTACCGAAGAAGATCACGGCGATGATGGTGCCGTCCACATAAGCCTTTCCAGCCGCACCGGTGAAGGTCCAGGCACTGAACTGGGTCATGAACGCCGTTGCGCCGACGATCCACCAAACCATGGATCCGCCACCACGGAAGTAGTCGCTCGAATCCTTGTTCATGTTTCGGACCACGACGCCGATCCCAAACATGAAGACGAAGTAGAAGAACAAGACAATGTAGTCGTAGGTCGTCAGCAAGCGGCTGCTCCTTCCGGATAGACAATCACGCATCCCATGATCGGCGAGTTATCGGCAAAGGCGTGCGACAATCCCTCCGACACTCCCTCCAGTTCTAGACGGTGGGAGGTGAGCGACCAGACATCGATTGCCCCCTCCGCCAACCACTCCATGCAAAGCTCCAAATTTCGGCGCGTATCCCAGCGAACATGGACAGGCGGATAGTCCCCGCCACGCTCCCACGCGGGATCGTGGTAGCCGGGCCCCGTGCGCGAGGCCTGCACCACGTCGATGTTAGTCATGGGCCGAGTCTTGAAGGTGAAGTCCCCGTGCCCCACCACCACGATACGCCCCGTGGGATGGCCATCGGGGGAAACCTTCATGCAGGCAACCGTCTTGTCCCACAGCGCCTCTGCGCTGCCATTCATGGCCCAGATGGCGACGTCCAGTCCTTCTCCCCGCGTCCATTGCCGCGTGGCGTCAATGCACTGGGGGGAACTGGAATCCATAACGGGCTCGATCCGAACACGATGGGCAAAGTCCAGAGCTGTAGCGCTGATGTCCCATCCGGCCACGCGGCAGCCGATGCGGCGAAGGATTTGGGCAGTCAAATTCCCCAGGATTCCCAAGCCGGCGACCAGCACCCGATCTCCCGGATGAAGGCCCGCACGACGCACGGCAAAGAGCGCGGTCGCCAGCAGCATCGCATAGCTCCCGTCCTCGAAGCTAACACCAGCGGGTAACGCCACCACTAGGTTCGCGGGAACGACGATACTCGTTGCATGGCAGGCGTAGCCTGCGCCGATGGCCGCGACGCGGTCGCCCACGGTGAGTCCCGAGACTCCCTGACCCAGTTCCGCCACGACACCGGTTGCGCTATATCCGAAAACCACGTCGTGTGGGGCTTTGGGTCGGCGCTCGCGAAGCGCTCCCCAACCGCCGAGTTCCGACCCGGGGCTGATCAGCGAGCAGCGAGTCTCGATCCGCACCATACCGGCACCAACGACGGGCGACGGGACGTCGCGCACATCGAGTCCGGTACTAGTGCGAATCAGGGCACGAATCATTCTTCTGACGCACTCCCTGCCGATGCCTGGTCCTGCACGGGCGGTGCCTTCTTCCATTCGGGGAGCGGCGTATTGCGCAGCGTCGTCCACTCTGTCTGAACCTGCTTCACCCACGCGGGCAAGGTTCCGAGTCGGAGTTCCAACTGTGCCTCGTAGAGCGACTCGGGCTGCACCGGCGTGCCGAGCGACTCGACGAGCTCGAAGTTCGCAGTCTCGAAGGTCGATGGAGTTCCGTGAAATCCGACCACGATCGGCATCAGGAAGCTGTCACGCTTCTTGAGGTCCCAAAGGTCGAAGTGCATCGGCTTCTTGCCCAGATACTCGTAATTCCAAAGTGTC
Source organism: bacterium (assembly GCA_016125005.1). Classification (GTDB taxonomy): domain Bacteria; phylum Sumerlaeota; class Sumerlaeia; order SLMS01; family SLMS01; genus WGMQ01. Next base: position 54,269 of record WGMQ01000020.1, read on the forward strand.
CAGTAGCGCAGGTGATGCGGCATTCCCTGAACCGGTCCGCCCGATCCGTATAGACTGCCGCCCTTGGTGTTATCGTGGAGCGTGGCAATCGGCTGGCCGCTGTGTGAATCGACCCGCCCCTCGGGGTTGAACTGGCAGCGCCAGTAAACGGTCCCGGCGGCCTGGTATCCAACACTGGGGCCGTGCCACATGTGGGCCCGGTCCTCGATCAGCCCGCCGAAGACGCCATAGCCCGCGCGAGTGTGGATGCCGAAGTGAGCGGGATTCCCCGCCATGATGAGCTGGATGGCGGAAAGTTGGGCGCTCGAGCGGATCTCGATCGCGTGGTTCACATTGATGAAGGAACAGCGACGGATCCAGCTATTCGCCACGCCCTCCACACGCAGGATGCTCCAGGCGCCGTCATCGAAGGCACTGCGATGATGGATGAAGTCCTGCTCGAAGCCGCCATAGAAGCACAGGTCCTCAACGCCAACCTCCTCCATGGGCGCGAAAGGTCGAAGGGTCCACTCCCAGGCGGGATTGACGTTGGCCCGCAGCGGTTCCACGAAAGTGACCGTGTTCCCTGCGACGGAGGCGATGCGATGGCGCTCGGTGACCAGTAAGCCATCCTGAAGGATTCGTGTCCAGTCGGGACGCGCTTCCTGGGGGGCGAGGAACTCGGCCACGGCCTCGGTGCTCTGCATGTGAAGAGTCACGCGCATCCCCGGCTTGAGCTTCGCCGTGCTGTCGACCGTGAGCGTGAACTTCTCGCGCTGTGAAGGCGCTGTCACGCGGGCCAGCTTCGTCCCGGGATCAAACTTATCCTTCGGTTTGATCTGCACATAGAACGGCGTGGAGTACATCTTGGTGGGGTCCTCGGGATCGCCGTTCCGGACAAAGCGGAGGATCGAGCCATCCTTGCCGAACCCCGCGCCACGCAGCACGATGCCGCCTTTGCTGATGCGGATCGGGTCCATTTCATCGGTATCGGTGAAGAGTCGATACTCCCCCGCCGGGAAGTAGACGACCCCTCCGCCCGCATCCTCCGCCGCGGTGACGGTGCGCCGCACCGCGGGCAGATCGGACACCTCATCGTTGGGGATGGCGCCGTACTTTGTCACATCGAAGATCGGCCCGGCGACGTCGGGAATGGCGCGCTCGCCATCGTGATAGCCGGCCCAGGAAAAGTCGGGCAGGATCGGCTCGGCGCCGGTCTTGCGCGCGGTCACGAACTGCTCCCACGTCGGCGAGACACCCGCCGAAATCGGGGCCGCCAACACCAGTGCTACTGCGATCAATAGGTTACGCATGAAGTCTCCAATCTTGGTTCCGTCTCGACGGCGACAATGGCAGCACGCATGTATCCAAGGGCGAAGGCCATTCCCGCGTGCCAAGGTGCGTCGCAGGTTACGTAAGGCGTGTGATCGGGAATGAGGACTCCCCGATAGTTGTTGCGATGAAGGACCGAGAGAAGGCGCAGCATGTCGATGTCGCCTTCATCCACGAAAGTCTCGCGATAGACGGGGACCTGGCCCTTCACGTTGCGAAAGTGGATATACGCGATTCGGTTTTCCGCGGCGTGACGGGCAGCGGCGCGATAGACATCCGCCCCGGGCATTTCGGCAATGGTTCCCGCACAGAACTCGAGCTTGAGAGCCGGGCTGGGGAAGCGCGACGTGAGCTCCGAGAGATGGTGCTCGCGGTGCATGAATCGCGGCGTGTCTCGTACCCGCTCGAGAGGCGGATCGTCGGGATGGGCGGCGAGCACCACGCCCGACTCCCCGGCAACGGGAAGGACGGCCTCCAGAAAGCGCTCGTGGCGCGAAAGTAGTTCCTCGCGACTGATGGCGGGGACGCGCCCCGGAGCTGCCGACGGATCGTAGTGCCGGTTCCACACAGCGCCGTTTGGGATCGGTTCCTGCACCACTGGGTCGTCACCGCGGAACTCGACAGAGCTGGCTCCGCCGCGCGCCAGGGGACCGCGCTTGGTTCCCCAGACACCCGCCAGCGTGAAATTGTAGCCAAGGCAAGGGATGCCTGCCTCGCCGAGGCGACGCACCAGTTCCTTCAAGCCATCCAGTTGCGAGTCGCGCTCTGGGCCATCGAGAAGCACATCATGCCAAAGGGCCGGATTGAGATTCTCCAGGGCAGCGAGGGTTAGCCCCTCGGCCTCTACCTTCTCGCGAATGCCGCGCAGTTCGGCGACCGTCCAGATTCTCCCTCGCGCACCTGACACGTCCCACATTTTCGCGTCGGCATCGAAGGCAGAGCGCGGAACCAGCCCTTCGTGGTAGTCCGCCATGTGGACCACCACCGCCTCGCACGACAGCTGACGGGCGAACCGGAGATTCTCCGTCGTCAGCATGCGTGCGTATAGACCAAGGCCGAGTTTCAAGTCCTAATGTCCCCTTTAGCGGATGCGAGCGTTGGCGCCCGACTGCCAGTAATCGGGATTGTTGCCCAATTTCCTGAGCAGCGGCTCGGTGACTGCGTCCAGCTTTGCCATGACATCAGCGGGCAGGACCCGCGTGATGCCCTCCCAGTTGGAGCGAAGTTGCTCCGGCGTGCGTGCTCCCGTCAACACACAGGTCATCCAGGGCTTGGAAGCAGTCCATGCGAGCGCCAACTGCTCCATCGGCAGCCCGAGTCCGTCCGCGATCTCGCGGATTTCCGCCAGCGCCTTGTTCACCTCAGCTTCTGCCCCGGGCTCTCCGTGACGCGAATCGGGACGGTCGGGACGGAAGTGGCGCGTCCGAAGGCGGATCGGCGGCACATCGTCAATCGTGTGGTACTTGCCAGAGAGAATGCCCTGAAGGAGGGCCATGTAGCCCATGATGCCGACTCCCCGCTCGACGCAGAGCGGAACAACCTCCGACTCGATTGCGCGAGAGAGCAGGTTGTAGTGCATCTGGTTGATGCCGATGGACATGCCGGTGGCGAGCGCCTCGCCCAAATCCTGCACGCCGTAGTTGCTCACGCCGATCACGCGAATCTTTCCCTCGGACTGGAGGGTCATCAGTTCCTCATAGGCCGCCTGAACCGGGAAGTCGCGGATGGGCCAATGCACCATGTAGATATCGATGTAGTCGGTCTGGAGTCGCTGGAGGCTTCCCTCCAGGCGCTCGCGGATGCGACCCGTCGCGCAGTGAACCGGATTGATCTTGGTGCCGATCACCGCTTTGTCGCGGCGCCCCTTGAGGACGCGGCCGAGCGCCTCCTCGCTGCGCCCGGAATTGTACATCTCCGCCTCGTCGAAATAGTTCACGCCCAGTTCCAGCGCAGCCGAGATCAGATTGTGAGCCTCGCGTTCATCATGACCGCCCCAGTAGTCTCCCTCCTGCCCCCCGAACATCCAACAGCCAAGCCCCAACACCGAGATTTCCAAACCACTTTGCCCGACGGGCCTGAGCTCCAACGCGCTGGGATTCATCTGTCGTTCCTTATATGTTGAGTTGCCCCCTGGAGTGTCACGGGCGGGGGGAATCCTGTAATGAAGGAGGGCATTAGCCCAGTTCCCCCCGAGACTGACAATCGGGCGCGGGATGTCAATGCTAACCCGCGTTAGTAAAAGGTTTTTTTGGAACGCCGTTTGGTCGAAAGACTCCATTCTCACACGAGTTAGTCTAAACTTTTTATGGCGGCGCTCGAACCATCGCGATGTGCGCGCTCTCTGCCCTTGCCAACAGGGGGCTGCGGGTACCTATTGGATGCTGTTGCGGCAGCAACACATCCTATCCGTTTGGAAATCCTTCGCGTGGCCATCAAGCGCCCCAAATCCGTCACCATGGCGACGATCGCCCAGCAAGCGGGAGTCGCCCGCACCACCGTCAGTTTTATCCTGAGCGGGCACTATCGCGAACGGGGTATTTCGGAGAAAACCGCGGAGCGCGTCCGCGCCATCGTGGAGGAGATGCAGTTCGTCCCCAACGAGACAGCGCGAAGCCTGAGTCGTCGACGCACGGGCCTGATCGGAATCTTCCTCCCCGGCTTTAACTCGTCGTGGGGAGAGGCGGTTGTGCAGGGCATTCGAGCCCGACTTTTCAACGCAGATGGTTATGTGCCGCTCATCGCCTCGCAGCACGATGAGGCCGACTGGGAGGAGCGTGAGATCAAGCTCCTGATCGAGCGCGACGTGGAGGCCATCGTTTGCTGCCCAACGGTGAAGACTGAGAACTACCGTCGCATCATGGATCGGGGCATTCCCCTCGTGTTTATCGGACATCGTGCCAGCGGTCTTCCTGATGCGAGTTTCGTCGCCTGGGACGGTGTCAAGGTGGCCGCCGCCGCCGTGCGGCACCTGATCTCGAAGGGGCGCCGCCGCATCGCATTCCTCGGCCGCGGACACGAGAACCCCACGAGCAGCGAGCGCTATCTCGGCTATCGGCAGGCGATGCTGGAGGCCGGACTGGAGCTGCGCGAGGATTGGCGTCTCGAAGTCCCCGATTATTTCGATCCCAAGGGTATCGTCCGGAGTGCCTTCAAGAAGAAGGATCGCCCCGATGCGCTCCTCTGCGACCTGTGGCTGCACGCGCTCCATACGCTGGAGACTCTCGACGAGATCCCTCTCGATATCCCCAAGGACGTGGCGGTTCTGGCGCTCGGCGATTCTCTCTTCTGCCGTCACCGTCGCATCAATCTGTCGACGGTCGTGGAACCCGCGGGTCACATCGGACAGCTGGCGGCCGAGATCGCCTTGTCACTGATTCAGAAACCCGACCAGGAACCTATCCAGCGCCTCATCGGCGACTACGTGATTGAGGATCGTGGGACCACGTAATCGCTCGGCTGGATAGACAGCAACCCATGCTGGCTATTCGAGCCATGTCGGGCCCACGTCCTTCCGCGTCAGCGTCTTTGGAAGAGGCTTCAGCGCGGGATCGGCGACCGGCATTCGCAGGCCACCGTCCTCAACCAAGACGATTACCTCTGATCGGAAGCCCGTCGAATCCTCGCGCCCGAGCGGTGCTCCTACCGTATAGACATTCCCTTCGAGGACCAGCTTCTCGACATCCTCCTTGCCGAAGATCGCCGCATTTTCGCGTGGCTCCGCGATCACGTTGCGGCGGATCGTGATATCGCTTGGGACGATGGTGCGGTCGCGCTCCATAAATCCCCCGCGCAGTTCGAAAGTCGGCCCGGCACAGTTGACGAAGCGATTCCCCTCCACGGTCGTCCGATTCGCGGGAAAGTAGCCGTTGAGCGGCGACCCGGGGATTCCACAGTAGAATACCACAATCCCACCCGTGACCGCATCCAGACCGTTGAAGTAGTTCCCGATCACCCGGTGCCCCTCGTCGATGATGCGCACGCCGCCAGCGCCCTTCTTGCCGGCGCCGATGAACCAGTTTCCTTCGACAAGCGAATCCGTCCCGTGACGCAGCGTCACCGTGCCGTCGGAGCGCAGGAACATGTTCCCCCGGACCACGTTGCGGCAGGTCTTCACGGAGACGATTTCCGTTTCGCCGTCGCACTGCTCGAACCAATTCGACTCCACGACGCAGCCTCCGTCGTTACGCGAGTCCTGGCTCTGCCCCAGTTGGATGCACTCGAAGCCATTGCCGCCACCCGGCGGGCGATCGAGGAACAGGTTATGGTCGATGCGATGGGCCGGATTCGCCGTCGGCACGCGTACCTGCACGGTCACCCCGCTGTGGTTCATTCCCTCAAACCGGCAATGATCGACACGATTCTGGGCACCGCCGAGGCTGACCCAGGGATAGCGGGTCTCAGGATCAGCAGGATTGCATCGGTCGAAGAAGCAGTTGGTCAGGCGGGAATGGGTGGCCGGAATCTCTGCGGACCCATCAAACACGACGATTCCGTTCCCATTGCCGGGTGGGTCCACACCCTTGAAGTGAAGGTCGGCCACCACGAGATACTCCCCCGCCAGCGTAATGATGGATTCACCCGTGATGATGGTCCGGCCTGGCTCTTCGGCGCGAAGGGTGATCGGCGCAGACTCGGTCCCTTTTCCAACAATGCGTACCTTCAGGTCCCGCCACTCTCCCGAAGCCAGAATCACCGAGTCTCCCGGTACCAGCTTCGCGACAGCCTTCTTCAGTTCCTTGGGCGAGGTGACACGCAACTCGGCGGCACTCCCATATCCCGTCGCCAGCAGCCAGATTGCTGTCCAGCCCATCATCTTCCCTGAACCGATCATGAGACGCCTCCGAGCAGAGCTGATGGATTGAGGCGGAATCTAACGCGCGTTAGCAAGTCCATTATTGGACCGAGACGTTGCAATCACCCAGTCCCGCTCAGCAATGCGGCGCGGCTCTTGCAGAACCCGACTGCGGCGGGCCCGATAGCCGCCAGCAAGGGAGTTCACCAGCCAGATGGGACCATTCCAGAAGGCACAAACGACTACATCCCTAGCCGTCGGTTCCGTCGCCTTGACGGTCCACGACCTGGAACGCGTCTCAGACTACTATCAGCGGGAAATCGGACTGCATCTGCTCCGAAGCGATGGCGATTCGGCCGCTCTGGGCGCGGGAGACCGGACGCTGCTTGTACTGCGGCGAGACCCTCATGCCCGGCGCCGCTCGCCGCGGGAAGCGGGTCTCTTCCATACGGCCTTCCTCCTGCCCACCCGTGCCAGCCTGGCCCAGTGGCTTCTCCACGCCATCGGTTCCCGCGTCGCGGTCGACGGCGCCTCCGATCACGCAGTGAGCGAAGCCATCTATCTCTCCGATCCCGAGGGGAACGGCATCGAAATCTACGCCGACCGGCCGCGCGCGGAGTGGAAGTGGAGCGACGGGATGGTTCACATGTCGACAATGGCCCTGGACCTTGAAGACCTGGTATCGAGTGCCGAGGGTGGCAAATGGACTGGATTTCCCGATGGAGCCATTGTCGGCCACGTTCACCTGCAAGTGGGCGATCTGTCACGCGCCGAGCCGTTCTATCGGGACACGCTCGGTTTGGAGGTCACCTGCCGCTATCCGGGCGCCCTTTTCTACGCGGCGGATGGCTATCACCATCACCTAGCCACCAACATCTGGAACAGCCGCGGAGCTGCGATCCGCAGCTTTCCTTCGACGGGCCTCGCTGAAGTCGGCATCAGAGTCGATCCCGGGCGTGCGGAGGGGATTCGGCGCATCGCAGGAGTCGACGGCGCCAGTCCCGTGAGGCTCCGGGACCCGTGGGGCACCTCCATCGCGGTTTCCATTAAAGCGTAGCACAACTGACAACTCGAGCGGCCTGGGAAAACGAAACGCGGGGTGGGACGATCTGCCCACCCCGCGTTCGCTCATTCTGCCGCCGTAGACTGCTCAGTTAGGAACCGTCAGCGTGAAGCTCTGGGACCCGGTCGGAATCCGGAGTTCCATTTGCTCCGTCAGCGGAATCACGAAGCGGGTGAAGGTGTCGAGTTGGTTCGTGGTGACACCACCATTACCCGTGATCGTCAGGCTGCCACGAGTATTGTTGGTCTGCGTAAAACCGTTGGTGGTGTAGTTGGAGGAGAAGTTCTGCCCGCGATCCAGCAGGTCGAGGTTGTTGACCGAAACACCCATGCGGACGTATAGATCTCCGCCTGTGTTGTTGGTATAGCTGGCCGTCAGGACGTTCGATCCCGCCGTGAGTGACAGGGTCTTGATGACCTGTCCATTGGGGCTGGTGAAGGTCACCGAGTTGCTGCCCGTCGCCGCTGTATAGACAACGTCGGCGTAGGCGTTGTTGTTCATCTCCTTGAACCCGGAGCAACGGCTGGCTGTGGAGCCACCTTCCTCCTCGCCTTGGCCGGTGGGATTGTTTATCGGCGAGGTTCCGATGAAGGAGATGCCGTCCTGGATGCTCGGGTCGTAGTAGTATGCCTGAACGCAGCGACCGCCGCGACGCTCGAAGGCGAGCCAGAGGCGCTCATTGGAGAGCACGTACTCGGACTCTCCGTCCTGATCGAGGTCGATGGCCGTGACGCTCACGCCTGCCGGACGGGAGCCGGTCTTGACCGATTCCACCCATTGTGATGCCGCGGTGGTGATGGTGATGCCGCGCAGGTGATTGTGGAGCGTAAAGGCCCAACCAGAGACGCGATCGTAGGTGGTGTCGGGAGAGGTCCACTGCTTGTAGTTACTACCCGGTGTCCGCTCGTAGTTCGTGTTGTCCTCATCGTGCCAGGCGGTCTCGTAGATCATGGCCTGATAAGCCCGCTCGGCAAGTCGACGGATGCTGTTGGAGGGGGCGGCCTGAACAGCGGCCCAAGTGTCGTGAATGATGGTCCCGCTGGTGCCAAGCTCACCGAAGACCTTGCCGCTCGGCATCGCTGTGCCGCTGCCGATGGTTCCACTCGTGACAGGCACCGCGTTGCGGAAGGACTCCTCCTGCGCGCTGCCGTTGTACCAGTTCGCGTAGGAATCCTCCGTGGCGTGGTGGAGGTAGTCGTAGGTATCGAAGGGCTTGTTGCCGATGTCGCCGTGGGAAACGACCCAGTTGCTGCTGTACTGGGGATGGGACGTGTTCGTGGCCCGATGGAGGATGTCCTTCAGCGTCACGACCTCGATCCACGGATGGTTGGCGACCCAGCGCATCACGTCGTTGTATTGGACGGCGTTGTTGTTGTAGCCGGAGCCGAAGCTGTATCCTGCCAGCGCCTCCCAGTCGTCGAAGATCAGCGTGAGTTGCTCCTGGTCGGTATCCAGCGCCTTGTATAGCAGGTTGGTGCGCCAGTTCATGTTCGCGCCGCCGTCCTGCGGCCAGAACTTGTACTGGTCCTCATTGTCGTTGATCTGGAACGTATAGACGCCATTGATCAGCATGATCTTGTGCTGACGCGGGATGCCGTACTCGCCGCCGATACCGGTCCAGTTGTCGTTCGGGTATAGCCAGTTGCGGATGTGGGCCACTTCATCGAGGTACGTTGCCCGGTAGGGCGAATCCACGATGTCGTCGAAGACGTCGCGACCGCTGGCGGCGGCGACGCTGTTGATGACGCGCTCGGGAACGTGCATCACCTCCATGTCGGTGCCGTCGATACCCCAAAGGGATGTCGTCAGGTCGTCGAAGCGGGCGATGGAGTTGATGTTCACAGGCCCCGTGAAGAAGGGCATGATGTGCTCGGAGAACACGCCGCCAATCAGTGCACCAGGATCGCTGCTCTGGTCCTCGTCGACGAAGGTGCCAACGTAGTCGATGAAGGCATCGCCGTCCCAAACCGGGTTGGCGTCCTCGATCCAGTGAATCGCGGAGATGAGCGTGGCGCTCATGTGGATGTTGATCGGCACCTGGAAGATGCGGTGGGTGTCGAGCGTCAGGCGGAAGCCGCTGGGCGCTCCGACGCCGGTGGTGGCGGCGCTCTTGTAGATGCGATCACGCATTCCATCGCCGCGGTTCAGCGACTGGTTGCCGTGTGCGATCGTGGCGAACTTCGCGCGGCCCGGCTTGTTGGTGCTCGGGATGCCGCCCGCGAATCCGATGTTGTCGGAGACGCTGGTGGCGAAGTCCTTGGCGGAGAAAGCCATCAGCTTGAACGCTGAGGTGCCGTCCCAGCCTGCATCGCGCAGGGCCTGCTGCGTGACACCGAACTCGACCGAATCCAGATCCGAGCGCCAGTACGCGCCAAGATGGGCTCCAGCGACTGCCTGACCATTCGAGCGAATGACCCCGAAGTTGGTGGCGTCATAGGTCGCCACGGCCAGATCCCATGCGTCGGTGGTGGTGCCGCCGATGCCGTTGGGAAGCGTCGTCGAACCGCCGCTTGCGCAGTCGATGAGCACGTATAGATCGGCGTTCCCCTGCTCGGCCAGGATACCCAGTTCGAGCAAGTCCAGGCGCAGGTAGAGGTTGTTCGATTCCAGGCGGCTATACAGCGCGACCAAGTCACGCGAACCATCGTAGCCATCCTGCGCAACGGCGTCGTTCGTATCGAGCGCCCGCAGGTCGTTCGCGTTCCAGTCCTGGAACTCTTCGTAGTACTGGGTGCCCTCGGTGTTGGTGCCAATGGAGGGACCGCGACCGATCGTAATCGGACGGACCACCGGCCCGGGAGTACCGATCGTGACTGTGGCAGTCACTACAGCGGGAGAGTTGGTCGCGTTGCCCGCGACCTGAATGCCCGCAACGTAGGTGCCTGCCGAGAGGCCGCTCGTGTTCCACGTGATGGTGACTGTATCCGCCTCGCCGGTGGATGAACCGCTGGCGGGTGACACGTTGAGGAACGCGACCCCGTCGCCCGTGTCGACCTTCGTGACGGTGTAGTTGAGCGTATTGGCACCGCCGTTACGAACCGTGAAGGTGGAATTGGCGGGAGTGGCACCCACGTTGGCGGTCGCGTTGACGCTGTTGGTGCTCAACGTGATCACCGGCTCGGAGGCGACTGCCGTCAGGAAGTTCCAGTTCGCGCCGTTATTGTTGTCCCAGTTGTTGTTTCCGTCATTGAAGACGAAGTTGAGGCTGGTTGCTCCGGCCGGGATCGTAATGTCGGCGTACCACATGCCGCCCTGACCGCTGTTGACCAGAGGGGTGGAGGTGACGCTTTCCCATCCGGCCTGGCCGTCGGCGCCGCCGTTGATACCCCAGTGGGCGTTGTAGGCGGTGCGGCCGGAGATGGAGCCGCTGGCGCTGGCGTACCAGATACGGGCGCCAGCACCGGCAACGGGCGGATTCGGAACCACCGTGGTGGTGGTCGGAAGCGCCGTCTGGACGGAAAGGGTCACCGTCACCGCCTGCGGAGAGTTGGTGGCGTTTCCGCTGATGACGAGGTTGGCCGTGTAGCTGCCGAGCGCCAGTGAGGCTGAGTCGAAGGTGACTGTCACCGTGTCGGCTTCACCGGTGGAGCTTCCGGAGGTCGTGTCGATGCTGAGCCAGTTCAGGCCACTGCCCGTGTCGGACTCGGCGATCGTATAGTTCAGAGTTCCACCGCCGAGATTCCGCACCGTAAACGTCTGGCTTGCCGCACTGCCGCCAACGGTCGTGCTGGCGTTCACAGCGTTTGTCGAGAGCGAGATCAGCGGTTCGTTCGAAGTCGCTGTCAGGAAGTTCCAGTTGGCGTTGCTGTTGTTGTCCCAGTTTCCGTTTCCATCGTTGAAAACGAAGTTCAGGCTGGTGGCTCCGGCCGGGACGGTAATGTCGGCATACCACATGCCGCCCTGCTGGGCATTGACCATCGCTGTGGTCGTGACGCCCTGCCAAGGTGCGGTGCCATCGGCGCCGCCGTTGATTGCCCAGTAGAGGTTATAGGCGGTGCGTCCGGAGATCGGGCCGACACCGGACGCATACCAAACGCGCGCCGCAGCACCGGCAACCGGCGGGTTCGGTACCACCGTGGTGGTGCTGGGGATCGAGGCCTGCACGGCCAGATTCACCGTCACAGTCTGCGGAGAGTTGGTGGCGTTCCCCGCGATAACGAGGTCGGCGGAATAATCACCGGCCGCCAGCGCACTGTTGGCGAAATTGACGGTAATGGTGTCGTTCTCACCGGTGGAAGTGCCGGAGGCGGGAGACACGCTCAGCCAGTCGGTGTCATTGCCGGTGTCCGACTTGGTGATGGTGTAATCGAGAGTTCCGACCCCCGAGTTTCGGATCGTGAACGTCCGCGAGGCGGCGTTGGTACCAACTGTGCCCGTTGCGGAAACACTGGTGCCACTCACTTGAATGATCGGGTCCGCGCCGGTTCCGGTAACCGTCAACGTCACGGTCGCCGTGAGCGGACTGTTCGTGGAATTGCCCGAGAAGTCGACCTCCGCCGTATAGACACCCGGTTCGAGATTCTCGGGGTTGACGGACAGCGTGAGATCCGTGCTGCCTGCCGCGGCAACGGTGCCTTGTGCGGGCGAAACGGACAACCAATCCTGTCCACCACCAAGAGCCTCCCCCGCGCCCACCTTGGCGAAGGGAACCGTATAGACGTCCTCGTCCTCCCATTCGTTGGGGGAGTTGGATTGCGAAACCCCGGGCGTATTGGTGGCCGCCGGATCGACGGGGATGGTATCGACTCCGGAGAAGCCTTCACCATGGCCAACGAACAACCCAATGGAGGCATTATCCAGATCGGGGTTCCCAATCAGGTTAAGGGGAATGGCCAGCTCGAAGAATGAATCGCGCGAAGTATTGTGATCGGAGGTGCGGTAGTTCTTTCCGCCCGGTCCGATGATTGGTGCGCCTGCATCCGCCTTGGCGGAAGCTCCGTCCAATCCGACCGCGTCCTGATAGATCTGTCCGGGGGGACCGTAGGCGTCATTGTCCGGATCCCATCCGCCCTGATACTCGCAGAGAAACGGCCCCTGCCAGAAGTTGGAGGCGAAGTAGACCTGGTAGTCCGGCTGATCGGTGCCCGAGAAGCCATGCTTCTTCGTCCACATGTCGGAAAGGACTGCCGGGTTGCCATATCCGCCAGCACGGGTGTTGATGGCAAGGAACTGGGGCAGATTCATGTTCACCGGCGCAGTGCCCTGTGACGAACCGGCATTGGCCGGGTCTTCCACATCGACCACGTCGACCATCTGAATGCCGACGTATAGATTGCTGGCATCCCACGCTGCATACAAGGCCGTGTAATCGAGCTGCGTTTCGTGCGTGGACCAGTTGCCGCCCACGACGTTGGCGTGATCCCAGGCGGGCGAGCTGACGACCAGTTCGTTGGCAGTCCATTCACCCGCGGTGTTTGTGCCATCGATGGTGATGGTCTTGCGGCTGCCGGTCGCCTTTGCCACGGACTTGGCGACAGGGAGGTAGTTCACCGTCGAGGTCCAGGTGAGGGAACTCGTCCCGCTGTTTCCGAGCGCCACGGTCCGTGTCGTCGCACTGGCCCCCTGGGGCAGCGAGACGGTGACGGTGTCGGGATTCAGAGTCATCACCGCGTTGCCGACATTGACCGGGGTGACGGCGTAGTTCCAATCGGCACCGCCGTTGTTATCCCACGTGTTGTTCCCGTCGTTGAAGACGAAGTTGAGGCTCGTCGCGGACTCGGGGATGGTGATGTCGGCATACCAAATGCCATTTTGCTGGGCGTTGGTCATTGCCGTCGTGGTGACGCTCAGCCAAGTGCCTCCCTGGGTAAGACCACCGTTGATGCCCCAATAGAGGTTATAGTTCGCGCGACCGCCGATGGGGCCCGCGGTGCTCGCGTACCAGACCCGCGCCGCCTGTCCTGCCACGGGGGGATTGGGCGAAACAGTCGTGGTGGTGGGCACACTCTCGAGGATGGTGAGAGTAACATCAACGCTCTGCGGACTGTTCGTTGCTCCGTTGGCCGAGAAGTCGATCCGCGCCTGGTAGCTCCCTGCCTCAAGTCCCGCGGTTGTATAGTTGATGGTGACGGTGGACGGGGCACCGGTGGAAGTGCCGGAAATCGGCATTACCGAGAGCCAACCCACGCCGTCGCCAAGGTCAACCTCGGTCGCTGTCCAGTCCAGCGATCCCCCACCGGCGTTGCTGACCGTGAAGGTACTGGGGTTGGCCGAACCACCCTGTGGCGCGGACTGCGTGATGGTGTTGGTGCTGAGCCCGATGGTGGGAGGAGGCACGGCGGCTATCGTCAGGGTCACCGGGACGGTGCGCGGCGAATTGGCCGCGTTGCCGGAGACGGTGATGGTGGCGTTGTAGGTCCCTTCCTGCAATCCCGTCGCGTCGTAAGTCACGTTGATCGTGTCGGTCTCCGTGGTTGCGGAACCCGACGTCGGGTTGACCGTCAGCCAGGCCGGGCCCGGGACGCCGATCTGGGCCTTGATGACGTCAGCGGCGTCGACGACGCCGTCGCCATTGGCGTCCATTCCGCTCGAGCCGGAACCGGTCGTCAGGGCTGTGAGAACCTGCTGGGGAGTGGGCGGTGTCGGGAAGCCGTCATAGCTGCGCGCAACCGTGTAGTTCAGCGTTCCGCCGCCGGTATTGCGCACGGTGAAGGTGTCGGGGGCGACAGAGCCTCCGGGCGCTGTGTTAGCGGCGATGGTCGACTTGTTGAGCGTCAGTTCCGGGTCAGTCGGAGGTGCAGTGACAACGATGTAGGCAGACTTGGCCTCGTCATCTGATCCAACGCTGTTTGTGGCGGTCAGGGTAACTGTGTAGGTACCCGGTGATGTATAGACATGGGTGGGATTCTGGGTGGTGCTGTCGGCGGTACCGTCGGTCTCGAAGTCCCACTCCCAGGACGTCGGCCCGTTGGTGCTCGAGTCTGTGAAGGTCACGCTGAGGGGCGCGTTGCCTGTCAGAGGAGTCGCAGAGAAGGCGGCCACAGGCGCGAGCGGTCCTGTCGCTTCGGATGCAGAGAAGTTCCAGTTGGCTCCGCCATTGTTGTCCCAGGTCCCCGAACCGTTGTTGAATACCATGTTGATCGAGGTGGCGTCGGCGGGCACGGTGTAGGTGTAGGTCCAGAGCCCATTGCCCGCATTCGTCATGGTGGCGTCGGGACTGACGGCGCCGCCGGCGTAGTTGTTCTTCCCATAGTGCATGTAGACTTGGGCGGCTCCGGCCAGGTTGCGGCCGTTTGAATCGTAGGTCACGGTCACGTTCTGACCGCGCACCGCCGGGTCGGGAGAGATCGTGGCGACATCATTGCCGTTTCCGCCGCCACCGCCGGTGGCACCACTGCCATCGCCGATAAAGACGTGCTGGATGGCGGAGCGGGAGACGTTACCGAGCGAATCGGTCGCCTCGACGTAGTAGTCGATCAGGACCGAGCGCAGGTCCTTCACCTCGGCGCTGAAGTGCCAGGGCATGGTGCTCGGAAGCAGCTCGGGGCCACCAATCAGGCTGTAATTGACGTCCGGGCGGTCATAGACGTCGCCGCGAGGGAAGGCGCGCCCGGTCATAGAAATGCTCTGCCAATTGCCAACGCCTGAACCACCGGCGAAGGTCTCGTTCTCGTTGCTGCTGAGCGGATTGGTTCCGTCGTTGTCTATACGATACTTGAGGACCGCGGTCGGCGGACCACTGACATCCGCGACAAAAGTCCAGATGGTGAAGTCGCCATCGTCGATGAACTGGCGCCCCTGGTATTGGCTGCTGGCGTAGGCCACGCCAAAGTTGAGACTGCCGGGATTGTAGGGGAAGCGCTGAGGGACGAAGATGGTCGGCGGTGTGTCGTCGTTGGCGGCACCAGCCGATAGGATTCCGCCGATCAGCTCGTCCACCTTGAGTGCGCCGAGCGTCCCCTTGATGGAGAAGTCTTCCACGTTGCCGTAGTAGACATTCCCGGAGTCGAAGGATCCGAGGTAATAGTGCCAGGCGCGGTCGATGGCATGCGTGCTGGCATCGGGCTCAAGGATCTTGGCGAAGTTGCGCGTATAGGATGGGGTTAGTTGCTCGGCGGTCAGGATCTTGTTGAGCGTCTCGTGGAAGATTGCCATCTCGCGAACCTTCTCGTGCCAGCCATTTGCCGGATCGAGATTTCCTGCCTGGTCGAGAAGCGGATAGTTCCAGTTGATGTAACTCGGCGACCCGAAGTCGCCATCAGCATTCACCCATCCGCCGTCCTCGACGTGAATGACACTGCTGGTGCTGGGCGGGAAGTCATGGAGGTACTGGGAAATCGAGGTGACCTCGCCGCCGCGACTGCGCGCGTCGTTGGCGAGGTTGCGGAGGTTCTCCATATAATAGGAGTAGCCGCCTGCGTAGGCATTGTCGCCGTCATGGCTCATCAGCACGAGGGATGGTTGGCTTGGATTGTTGCGGGCCATGAGGTCGGTGAGCATCTGCGCGTTGACCTGACCGTAGCCCTCCAACCAACCCCAGCCCTGGTCCGCGGGCACTACGATGAGCTTCTGCTCCTCGCCGGTCTCCGGGTTCACCCACTTTTGGTAGGCAGGCTGGTACGACATCGGGTTTGCGTTAACCGGAGCAACGCCTCGCTGGATGCTGGTCCGGATGAACTGTTCGCCGTTGGGATTGATCTGGTCGGCCTTGTTGGGTGGGTCGCACCCGATGCCGCCCTGACCAAACTGGATTGGGAAATCGGGGCATGCGCGCGCGATGTGCTCGCCCGAGACGATGCTCCAATCGATGTTCAGTCGCTTTAGCACCGGGATCAGCCGGACTGACCAGGTCATCTCGGTGGGAAAGAAACCGCGATCGACGGCATTGTCGCCAAACTCGCGGCGGATCATCTCCTGCTGCAGGCGAATCGACATGTAGTTGGCCTCATCCGGCAGCAGGCCGGTCAAGCCGTGGTGGAAGGAGAAGTTCGTGAACTCGAGCCGGGAGTAGCCATTGGTCGTTGTCCACGAGTTCGCTTCCGCCAGTCCGTTCTTCCAGCTGGGACTAAACCCAAGCTGATTGGCGAGGCCCAGGCTGCGCACATTCTGCATCAGCGCGCCCGAGTAGCTCACCACCACGCCCGACTTGGCGTGGTCGCCGAAGGTGGCCAAAGCGTCCCGCATGCGGTATTGATAGGCGGCGATTCGATCATCGAGCCCGAAGATGCCACGCAAATTGTTTGTGGGGTGCGGACTTCCATTATCCTTCTGTTGGATGGAATCCCATGCGTACTCGTATCGGTCCACCCCCCCGTTGCGATTTTGTCCATTCCAGTAAATCGGCTGGTGGACGTGCCAGTGCCAGGTGAGCTTTGGGTTCGTGTTCCCCTGTGCGGGAGCGAGTCCGACAAACGCCGTGGACATCGCGGCAGCCGCCAGCAGTGGGACCATTGCGCGCTTGAATCTTTGCATGACTTGTTGCTCGTGCTCTCTCAAAATCGCCGGGACCGCGCCCGGGTTATACCTCGGTGAACGGCGCAACCAGAGCAAAGCATTGCACGCCACGCAAGCAGTTTTGGACCGTTCGCCTTGGCATGGGCTGGTCCCAGAGACATGCCTTTGATAACAATCTCAAAGCAAGACTCCTTCAGAGAATTGACTTGCCGCCCGCGCTGCGATGTCACAAGCTTGGGCGAACTGCTTCTATCACTTATCGAAGATTCGGGAGATTGTCCTATGATGAGCGCACCGCGCAGCCAGATGCCGTGGCGAATCCTGGTGCTCGACGACGAGCCAACAACTTTGGCCATGCTTTCCAACGTTTTGACCAATGATGGATGGCAGACCCTTCCCGCCCGAAATACCCGCGATGCATCCAGCCACCTGGCCTCAGTGGTCCCGGATGCTGCGATTGTGGACGTGTTTTTGGGCGGAGAGGACGGCCTTGAATACGTCACTTCCCTTCGCCAGCGCTTCCCCAACATGGGGATCGTGGTTATCTCTCTCGAAGACACGGAAAGCCTCGCCCAGAAGGCTATTGCCAGCGGGGCCGACTACTTCCTTTCCAAGCCGATCGCCCCCACGGCTCTCAATCTGACGCTAAACAAAGTGCGAGAGCTTCGCATACACCGGCAGCGCACGACGGATCTGGAAAAGGAATTGAAGAAGCGAAATGAAGACATCCTTTTCCCGGAGATCCTGACTCACTCCGACTCGATGAAGTCGGTCCTACGGCTGATCGAGAAGGTGGGTTCACGCGATCTTTCTGTCCTGATCTTTGGAGAAAGCGGGACAGGCAAGGAACTCGTTGCACGCGCTTTGCACCAAACCAGTAGCCGTTCCGCTGGTCGCTTCGTGGAGCTAAATTGCGCGGCATTACCCGCCAATCTTGTCGAAAGCGAGCTGTTCGGCCACGAGAAGGGGGCGTTCACTGGAGCCCTGACAGCGCGGGCTGGGCGCATCGAACTGGCCCATAGAGGAACCCTGTTTCTTGACGAAATTGGCGAGCTGCCGCTGGAGATCCAGCCAAAGCTGCTCCGGGCCCTTCAGGAAAAGAAGGTCACACGGGTGGGCGGCAAGACCGACATTGAGTGCGATTTCCGTCTCATCAGTGCGACGCACCGCGATCTGCTTCAGGAGGTTCGCAAGGGGACTTTCCGTGAGGATCTTTTCTACCGCATCGCGGTTTTTCCCGTCAAACTGCCGCCGCTTCGGGACCGACTTGAGGACCTGGAACTCCTGCTATTCCACTTTCTGGAGCAGGAGGGGGTTCGTAACGCCCGTCTCACGTCCGAGGCCCAGCTTCTTCTGGGCGGCTACCAGTGGCCGGGAAACGTTCGCGAGCTAAAGAACTTTGCGCAGGCCGCGACGCTGTACTCTGAGCGCGGCATCATCGACGAATTTGTCGTCCGGCAATACTTCGGGACGCGACTGAACGATGGTCCGGGACTTCGTCCAGCCCCGAACTTGTACTCGGGGGGAATACAGACCCCGCTGCCATCGGGTCGTCCGGTCAAGAAGCTGGAGGATCTGGAGCGCCAGGAGATCCTCTATGCGCTCCGTACCTATCGAGGCAATGTGCCCGAGGCGGCTCTGGCATTGGGCATGGGTCGTGCAACCCTGTACAAGTACATCAAGAAGAACGAGATCAAACTGAGCCAGTTTGAGTAGGCGGCGATCTCGATCGCTGGAGGCTTGATCCATGGAGAGTGGTTCCTACTCGTCAATTCCGTCGAACGTGCGGCTCTGGCGCGCGACGACAGAGGCGATTCAGCATCTCATTGCCCTGAGGGGGGAACAGGATCTCTCCCGGGAGGTGGTGGGCGCGCTCGGCGCGGTCGCTAAGGCCGCCGCTGCGGATCGGGTTGTGCTGTTCGAGAACGCGTTCGACATGAAGACCGGTGATCTGCTGACCCGGATCACCTTCGAGTGGACCAGGGAATCGGTGCGCCCTTCGCCCCGCATGTCCGTTCCCGGGGAGGATTGGACGCTGCGTGATGCGTTCCGCCTTTGGCACAATCAGCTCGTGCGCGGAGGGTCCGCCCAGGATGATTCGCTGGCTGCGCAGCTGGTTCTCGGGTGCGATGGACCCGCTCGGCTCTGCGCGTTGCCGTTGCTGATGGACGGCTTTCTATGGGGGGTCCTGCGGATCGATCGATTCAGCGAGGGGAAGCCTTTCGACGCAGAGGAATTGGCCGTCCTCGCATCCTTCGGGGCCGGGTTGGCAAACACCCTATTGCGTGATCGGGCACAGCAGGAACTCAAACGCTCGAACGCCATGTTCGCGGAACTCAACCGGCAGCTTGAGGAGGCGAATCACCACGCCACCGAGTTGGCCAAGCAGGCTCAGGCGGCTGCGCAGGCGAAGAGCCGGTTTCTGGCCAACATGAGTCATGAGATTCGGACCCCCCTCAACGGGATCATCGGAATGACCGATCTCCTTCTGGATACGTCGCTGGATACTCGTCAGCGAGAGTTCACCCAAACAGTCCGAATGTGTGGCGAAAATCTTCTGATGTTGATTAATGACATCCTCGACCTATCCAAGATTGAGAGCGGGAAACTGGAGTTGGAAGAGTCCGAGTTCCTTCTGCGCCTCTGTTTGGAGGAAGCGGTGGACATGCTCGCCGCCCAGGCCCAGCGCAAGAAACTGACGCTCGCGCTGCGGATCGATCCCAACGTGCCGGAGCGGGTGCTGGGCGATCGCGCGCGCCTCCAGCAAGTCCTCATCAACCTGTTAAGCAATGCCGTCAAGTTCACGGAAACGGGATCAGTGGTGATGAGGGTGGCACTGACCGCCTTGGAAGGGACCCGAACCACGCTGCGCTTCGAGGTCGAGGACACCGGCATTGGGATTCCAAAAGAAGGAATCGCCCGGCTTTTCCAGCCCTTTACGCAACTCGATGCATCGATCGTACGGAAGTACGGAGGCACGGGACTTGGTCTCGCGATTAGTCGCTTGCTGGTGGAAGCGATGGGGAGTCGGATCGAGCTGGAGTCGGAAGAGGGAAAGGGATCGAGGTTTCACTTCGCCGCCACCTTTGTCGCCCTCGGCGATCACACGGCCAGCACGACACGCATTCGAAGAATGACGCTGCGTGGCATGGCAATGCTTGTCGTTGATCCGTCGCCCATCACACGGTCCATCCTGGTCGAGCAGCTGGAGATTTGGGGAATCAGAGCCAAGGGGGTCGCCGCGCTGGAGGAGATTCCCCCGCTGGTGGATCACAGCTTCCAGCCGCGCCTCACACTGGTGGATTCGGGGACTCCACACCTTCGCCTTGCTCTCGAGAACGGACAGCTATCTCGCCTCGGTGCGCTGCTGCTTATCACGTCCATCACCGATCGCTCGGTGGCGAATGAGTATCTCGCGCTCGGCTTCCGCAACTACCTCACAAAGCCCGTTCGACGAAACATCCTGCAGGACATGATCCATGAGGCCCTCTTCACCGAGGGCGATGGTAATCATGCGCCACCGAAGAGTGCGCGAAATCCCGCAGAGACGGCGCCCTCCCGTCCTCCTCGTGAGTGTCGAATCCTCCTGGTCGAGGACGACCTGG
This sequence comes from bacterium, assembly GCA_016125005.1. GTDB lineage: Bacteria > Sumerlaeota > Sumerlaeia > SLMS01 > SLMS01 > WGMQ01. Next base: position 74,433 of record WGMQ01000020.1, read on the forward strand.
TGAATCAACGGGTCGCGTCGCTGCTTCTGGCCAAGGCCGGTTATCGGGCCGATTTGGCGAACAACGGGCAGGAGGCTGTGGAGGCGGTGAAGCGACAGCCTTATGATCTGATCCTGATGGACTGTCAGATGCCCGTCATGGACGGCTTCACGGCTACCCGGGGGATTCGGGAACTTGGCTCGCCGCACGGTGTCCGCCCCACGATCATCGCGATGACGGCGAACGCCATGCAGGGCGATCGCGAACGCTGTATAGACGCGGGAATGGATGACTACATCCGCAAGCCGGTGCAGGCCAAGCAGCTGTACGACACACTGGCGGAGCATGTGGCCGTATTGCCAGAGGCCGCGCCATCGCCGGCTCCCGTGACCGGCGAACGCATTCCGTCACCTTCCGGCGCGGCCGACGACGAGCCACTCTTCGATCCGGAACCACTCCGGACATTGGCAGGACTTGTGGGCGAGACCGATAGCGGCCTTGTGAGGGATCTGCTTCGGTCCTTCATCGCGGAGTTCGAACCGGTCATTGCGGAAATGAACGCTGCTGCCTCCTCCGGCGATTGGGACACACCAAGAGGGCTGGCCCATACGTGGGAAAGTCGCAGCGGTAACATCGGCGCGCGCCGGGTTCAGGCGCTCTGTCACCTGATCCAAACCGACGTGAGGAGCGGCAAGACGGCGAGGATACCATCGCTGGTGGAGAACCTCGCAGAGGCCTATCGCCAGACGTGCCCGGTGCTGTTCGAAGCCTATCCCGACGCCAGCGGTCTATGACTTCATCGTCTTCCAGACCTGTTGCTTGCGATAGATCGTGGCGGGGCTGATCTCGAGCAGCCGTGCCGCGTGGAGCACATTACCATCGCAGACCTTCAGCGCCTTCTCGATTTCCTCGCGCTCGATTTGCCACAGAGGGCGGATTGAGCCGGAGGCGGCCAATCCACGGAGCGGAGCAGCCCCATCTCCCTTGGCCTTGGTGCCAGCAGCTGCGACGGCCTTTGGCAGCATCTCGAGGGTGACAAGACGTCCTTCGTATCGCTGAATCGCAGCCCGAAGGGTGGCATCCAGTTCGTCGCGATTCTCCGGCCATCCATAGTTCACGAAGGCCACCTGTGCCTCATCATCGAGGCCACTGAAGGAACGACCGACCTCCTTCGACAAGGCACTAATCAGATGGTCGGCCAGGTCGAGCACGTCCTCTCCGCGCTCGCGGAGCGGCGGCAGTTCGACGCGGGATACCTCGAGCATCAAAGTCAGGTCGCGATCAAGCATGCCTGCGGCGGGATCCGCGGCGGTGCTGGCGAGGATGCGTGCATCAAGCGGCTCGCCTTCGATGCCTTCTCCGCGGAGGAACGACTTGAGTGCAGCGGCGGTATCGGGGGGCAGGCCCTCGATTGACTCGATATATACACTACCTGAAGCAGCCTCGCGGATGGCCGTCGCGAGGCCGGAGGGCTGGAGTGCCGCACCTTTGACTGCAATGAAGGGACGTGTTGAACGAGGGCTGTCGTCGTGGATGGCTCGGGCAGCGGCCGCGACCTCCGTGCCCTTCTCCCCCGCCAGCAATGCGGGGGAAGCACCCATGCCGACAGAGCGAATCTGTCTATACAGTCGCTGCATGGCGGGCGACGAACCCATCAAACCGCGTAACCGGGTCCGTTCGTACTGGTTCTTGTAGTCGTCTAGTTCGGCGATGATGCGGTGGCGCTCAACCGCGTTGCGGACCATGATGCGGACGCGCTCGAAATCGAGTGGCTTGGTCAGGAAGTCATAGGCGCCCTCGCGCATGGCATCGACCGCGAGATCGACGGAGCCGTGGGCGGTCATTACAATCACGGTCACAGGGAAACCGCGACTGCTCACGTCCTTGAGGATCTCCATGCCGCTGATATCCGGAAGCTTCATGTCGAGCAGCATGATGGACGGCGGGGCATCGAGAATCATCTGGAGGGCGAGGCGCCCGGTGCCAGCGATACGAATTTCCGCCTCGACGGGCTTGAGCACCGCCTGCAGGATGCGAATGAGCTGGGGATCGTCATCAACGATCAAGACATTGAGTTTCTTGGCCACGGTGGCACCTCGTCCTGTTAGAATGCGCCTTCGCCCTTCAGCACAGCGGGAACAGTTCGGTAAATCAGATACATGTCGTAGAAGATATTCTGGCGCAGGATATAGTCGACATCGAGCTTCACCTGATCCTTGAAACCAATGCTGCTACGACCGCTGACCTGCCAGATGCACGTCAGGCCAGGGATGACGGCGAGGCGCTTCCATGCCTCGACCTGATATTGCACCACTTCGCCCGGCACAGGAGGACGCGGACCAACCACAGACATGTCGCCGCGCAATACGTTGTAAAACTGGGGAAGCTCGTCTACACTGAACTTCCGGATGATGCGTCCCACCTTGGTCACTCGCGGGTCGTTCTTCATCTTGAAGATGACCCCCTGGCCCGATTCGTTCTGGGCCATGAGCTGAGCCTTGAGTGCCTCTGCGTTTGGCACCATCGAACGGAATTTGAAGAAGGGGAACTCGCGCCCACCCACGCCGACTCGGCGCTGCGAGAAAAAGATCGGCCCCTTGGACTCGAAGCGAATCGCCAATGCGGTTCCTATGAAGACCGGAGAAAGGGCGAGAATCGCGGATGCGGAGAAGACGACGTCGAGGATCCGCTTCATCAGGCGTCCGGAAGCGGAATGCATGCTGAAGTAATAAAGCACGGGATGCCGGAAGCGTAGTCGCATCCGGTACCACTCCGGGTCCACTTCGCCGGTGACGGGATTGCACAATTCGGCAAAGACGCGAGGGGTGAACTCGAGCCCTTCCTCGCCCTGGTCGAGCAGCTTGCCGGATGCTGGTGCGGTCGCCATTGACTTCACCTCGCCTGTTGGAGAGTTCGGGTGTTGCGATTGCGGTTCCACTGTCGGACACGCCAGAGAAACAACGGGTTGCCGATGATATACCGGCGCCACATGCGCCCCGGTTCCTGGAGCAAACGGAAGACCCATTCCAAGCCCGTTTGACGCATCCAGAGTGGCGCCCGGCGATTCTTCTCGCCGAGGAAATCCAGCAGCCCGCCCATCGATAATACCAGCGGCACACGAAGACGGTCCACGTTGCGAAAGACGAAGAGTTCCTGACGCGGCGTCCCCATGCCGATCACAAGAGCCATGGCACCGGAATCGTTGATTTCGCGGCAGAGCGCGTCCTCGTCCTCCGGCTTGAAGTAACCATCGCGCATCCCCGCAATGGAAAGACCGGGGTGCTTGGCGCGGATGTTTGCCGAGGCACGATCAAGGATCTCGCTCGTCGCACCCAGCAGGAAGATCGGCCACTGCTCGCTGGCCAGCGACTCGGCCAGGTGGGGAAAGAGGTCTGTGCCGTTGAGATTTCGCCGCAGCGCACCACCGCTCATTTGCAGGGCCAGCTTCACGCCGATTCCATCGGGCAGAACTAACTCCGCCGCACGAAGCGCCTTCATGTACTCGGGGCGCTCAATGGCGAGGTTGAAGTTGTTCGCATTGACGAAGCAAACATGCACGGGAGGGGCGGGGTCCGGACTCCCTTCGCCCTTCAGGAGTTGCACCAGCAGGTTGGGGTGCGAGCGCACCAGTTGTGCGATGGTGCGAAGCACCAGCGGGGTTTCCGAATTGTTCACGACGACATCGAACAGATTGAAATGGTCCGCGATCGCAATGCCCCGTTCCTGGCGGCGATCAATGACGGAGGACCAGATACTCCTCAATAGGAGGCTGAGGTCCGCTTTGGGTCCTACCTTCGCTGTATAGATGCGATCCCATTCCTCTGCGGGAATCTCCAGATTCATCTTCTCCGACAACCGAGCATCATTGAGGTGACCCGGCAGGATCGTCACACCGCCGAGCACGGCACCGGTTGAAGGACCCAGCAGGTTCAACTTCCGCGTCAGGATCCCGGACCCAGCTCCGCGAAGTCGCCGGCGACCAAGCAACAGCCCGAGCACCCACACCGCTGCCGCAGTCGCAGGCGAGCAGACGGCTCCGGCGAGGAGCCATGCGCGGGCAAGTGCGCCGAGCTTGGTGGGTCGAGCGACGGGACTGGTCACTGGCTGCCCGCCCCGATGCCGGATCGACCGTGCGCGGCGATGTGAAAGAACTGGGTCACGGGCTTGGAATAGACACTGGTGGCGACTCGGGCCACGCGGGCGGCCCAATGCGACAGGGATAGGCCATGCTCGACCTTGTGGCGGGCACTCCTGCCGAGCGCCGCCGCATCTTCCGGGGCGGCAAGCAGGCGACGCAGGACACCGCGGGCCGTGCCAAAGTCGCCGGGTGTGTAAAAGACTCCCTCGTGCTCGTCGGCGACCAAGTGCTCAAGGCCCCACGTCCGAGCCGCGACGATTGGAGCACCACATGCCATCGCTTCGAGGAGTGCATCGGCACCGGCCCCAGACTCGCGCCCGGACACGGGGATGAGGACCGCCCCGGCGCGCTGAAGCTCGCCGCGAAGTCCTTCTTCGTCGGTTTTGACAACTTCCCATGAGGTACCGAGGTCAGCGCCGAACGAACCCGCTCGGGTGGAGGACACGACGACCTTTCCGCCGACCTCCCGCCCCATCCCGCTCGCGGCCAGCCCGGCCAGATCCATTCCGGTGAAGGCGGGAACCACGACCTGGCGACGATCTTGTGCAGCCTCACCGGGCGTGAAGAAATCGTGATCGACGCCGGGCGGAATCAGCTCAAGCCGCTCGGCGGGCCAGGAGAGCCTTTCGAGCGCGTAGAGGTGATGCCACGGATTCTGGAGCACTAAGTGGTCGATGCGTCCCTGATGGTCCTCGAAATCGAGGCGCGACAACTTCGCCAACGATTCCGCGAAGGGAACAACCACGAGCAAGCGGCAGCAGCTGCCAGCCCGTGGGAGTTCCGGGATGATGTCGAGATTCAGCGCGATCGTTGTCCCGACCCCCGCCGCCGCAATGTCCTTGGCCAAGGCGCCCGGCGTATAGACGCCTGATAGCGCGGCGTGTTCCGGCGCTCGCGAATCCGTGAAAGAAGCCGGGGAGTAGATGCGAGCGTCCAGCATCCGTGCGAGACAGATGGCCGGCTGCCGCGATTGGTGGCCGCCCGATGGCTGGCTGGTCACGATTGCTATGGAACGTGAGCCCATAGGATTGCTAACTCCCTTGGTCATGTCATGGGCCATGCTATCAACCCTCCATTTCCTGCGCAAGTCCAGCACTGCAATAGAACGGACTATTTTGCAGCAGTCTCCAGGACCGATAGTGTGGTGGCTGCGGTCCTGGCCCAGTTGAACTCTGCGGCCCGGGCGATGCAGCGACGCTCGCATTCCGCCCGATGACTCTCATCGTCAAGCAGCCGCAGCAGCACATCCCTGATGGCCTCGGGTTGATAGGGATCGAAGGTCGGCGCCGCGTCACCAGCGACTTCCGGCATGGAGGAAAGATTCGAACAAGCCGTAGCAACACCGCAGGCCATCGCCTCCAGGATCGGGAGACCAAAACCTTCGTAGAGGGACGGAAAGACGAATAAGTCGGCACCGCGATAGAGCGCGGGAAGATCGGCGGAAGCCACGAAACCGGGAAACACGATGTCGGCCCGGTACGGCGATTTCTCGGCCGAAGCGTGCACCGCCTCGGCGCCGGACCAGTCGCTGCCGGCCAGCACCAACTTGTGTGGGAGTCCCGACGCTGACTTCATCTGATTGAAAGCTTCGATCAGTCTGACGTGGTTCTTGCCGGGGTGCTCGAGGCGGGAAGTGTACAGTATATACGGACCGTCGATCTTGTAACGAGCCTTGATGTGAGCGCGAGCCTTGTCTCGATCATCGGGGAAGTAGACGCGATGATCCGCGGCGAGGGGCGTCACTGTCACGCGATCCGGAGGTACTCCGGCGAACTCAATGATATCCCGACGACTACTCTCACTCACAGTCAGGACGTGCGACAGTCGCCGGACCAGGAAAGGCAGCACCGTGCGAATGTAGAAGATGCGCGCGGGATCATACTTGCCAGTCACATGGATGCTCGAAAAGTCGTGAACGGTGCCAACAGATGGACACGGGAGGCTGATCGTGGCTCGGCGGTTCGCCGCGGGGAGGAACAGCACCCCGTAGCGATTGCGTCGGCATAACCCCGGGAGGCTGGCCTGATGCCAAAGGATATTCCGAATGGGCGGACGGAGGGACGTGGGAAAGGTGAGTGGGTTCATGGGGCGACCTGCTTTCGGCAGGAAGACATCGCGCTCGTCCTCGTAAAGCATGAGGTCGATTTCATGGCTCTGGTCCAGCTGAGCCATCTCCGCCAGAACATTGATGATGTAGCGACTGATGCCTGACTTTCCGCCATCGCCACCAAAGGTGCAGATCCCGATTCTCATGACGCACTGCCTCCCAGATGATCAATCAACCGGTCCAGATACCTCGGGAATGCGAACTCGGTTTCAGCACGACGCAGGCCCTCGGATCCAAGGCGCGTTGCCAGCGCGCGATCGGTCAGCAAGAGCTCCAGCGCCGCCGCATAACCGGCGGTGTCCCTCGGTTCCACCAGGAGGCCATTCCGCTCGTGCTCCAACCAGTCGGGAATTCCTCCCACGCGAAAACCCACGACGGGGCGGGCGTGGTGCATGGCTTCCAGACCAATCATGCCGAACGGTTCGGGCCAACGGGCGGGGACTGCCAAAAGCCGCGCGTTTCCATAGAACTTGCCCAGCTCATGGTTGGGGACCCAACCGGTGAACTCAACGCGATCATTCAGCCCAAGCGCATCGCGCTGTGCCTCGAGCCCGTGACGCGCGTTGCCATCCCCCACAATCGTGGCACGAAAGGGAACACGAAGTCGGGCGAGAGATTCCAGCAACTGGTCCACACCTTTACCGCGGATCAGCTGGCCGACGTAGAGCACGTGCGGCGCTTCTGCCGCCTCCGACGGACCGCTCCCCTTCATGCGAACGACCGGAGGCAGGATCCCCACCTGCGCCGGGGCGAAGCCGTTCATCACCAGTTCGTCGTGCATGAATCGACTGCCGACCAGCAGGCGATCAATGGAGCGATTGGACTTCATCTCGGCCTGATGCGCGAAGAGGTTCCTGAAGCGGACACCCATCGGACGCGAGCGATCGCGGTCGACGAATGCGAGATCAAGCCAACAGCGCCATCCCGCAGGATTCTCGCAGACGTGCTGGTTGTGGGCGTAATACTTGTGCCGTCGCGGACAGCAAAGGTCGTGGTCATGGACCATGCGCACAACCCGCGTCGACGTGCCGATGGCATCGCGTCCGGGATACTGCGGCATCTTGTGCAGGTAGACACAGTCGGGAGCGATCTCGGAGACGATTGCGCGCAGCGAGACATCCGCACCGCCCAGTTCCTTGCACGGGGCCGCTCGCTTGAAGAGACTAGCGTAGCGTTCCGGCTCCCGGTTGGTACGCTCGCCATAGGCCAGATAGCAGTCCACGCCGCGCTCATTCAATCCCGCAACGGTGTCGGCGATGTTTTGCTCCACCCCGCCGAACCAGCCCATTTTCTCGTTAACGAAAAGGATTCGCACGGATCGCCTCCTCGTATAGACAGATAAGTCGTCCCGTAACGCTGTTCCAGTCGAACGAATCCACAGCCTTGCGCCGACCTTTGTCGGATAACGCGCGAGCCCTGTCCGGATGGGCCAGCAGTGACACAACGTGTTCGGCCAGCTGGGAGGCATTGCCGCTCTCAAAAAGGAGTGCGTCCTCACCGTCGTTGCAAAAAGAAGGGATCCCGCCCACGCGAGCCGCCACGACGGCGCGCCCGGCCGCCCAAGCCTCAAGGATCACGATGCCGAACGGTTCGTGGATAGACGGCAGTAGGAATAGATCCGCCGCATGGAAGGCATTCACCAAGTCGGGGCTCGCCGCGGAGACACCCGGGATCAGCGTGACGGCGTCACCGAGTCCATCCTCATCAATTGTGCGGCGAATAGACCCGGCGTAGGCATCGTTCGTGACGTGACCGATGAGGAGCAAATGCGCGTCAGGGACCTGCGCGCGGATGGCTGGAAGGGCCTTCACGGCCAGGAGCTGGTTCTTCTGAGGGTCGAGTCGTCCCATGACGAGAATCACCCGGGCACTCTCCGGGATCCCGTGCTTCAGACGGAAGGATCGTCCGTCACCGGCGGCAAATCGGCCGGTGTCGACGCCGTTCGGGAACTGAACCACCTTCGTTCGCGGGTACTGGGCCTCCACCAATCGCGCCTCCTCCGCGCCGAGCACAAGGATCGCTGCCGCATCATCAAAGACCCGGCGCGAACCCACCCACCAGCCAAGCAACTTCCCCCACTCGGTCTTGCCGAGGGTCGGCTCGGTCCAGCTCTGAGCCTCCGCCGCCGGTACATCGAGCAATCCGCCGTGCACGGAAACGATGTAGGGAATGCGCCGTTTGCGGGCCACGTGGCGAACGATGCCGCCTAGGCGCTTGGCCGTATGCAGGTGAATAATGTCGAGCCCAGGTTCTTTCGACAGCGCATTCATCAGTTGGAACGAAAAGAGATTTCCCCCCTTCTGGTCGAGGCGACGCTTGGCCTCGGCGTCGAGGCCGATCCAGGGGTAGAAGTATGGAAAGCGCCGCACTGAGACCCCTTGGATTGTTTCGGCTGCCACATCCGACAGGGCCGAGGGCGTTAGGATCTGGACCTTGTGATCCAGGCGCTGCAGACAACGACAAGTCTCCAGAATGACGGATTCGGTCCCACCCCAGTGGCTCTCCACAAAACGCCGTGGAACGTGGGCGATCTTCATCGATGCGCTCCGACTGCATCGCGCAGCATGCCTTCCAAGCCGTCCACATAGCCTTCAATCGAGTAGCCATTCACCACCGTCTGGTACCCCTCATCGGCGAGGCGCTGCGCGAGTCCCGGCTCGGAGAAGAGTCGTTCGATGGAAGCCGCAAGTCCGTCCGAATCTTCGGGGGCGAACGCCAGGCAGTTGACTCCGTCCCTAAGGAACTCGGACTGCCCGCCGTTGAGGGTGCTGATCACAGGCAAACCCGATGCCATCGCCTCCAGATGGGTCAGTCCGAAGGGTTCATTCCAGATGGACGGGAAGACCAACGCATCGTGGTCGCGATGCAATAAGGGGATCTGATGATGTGGCACGCGGCCCAGGAATTGCGCATCGATCTCATGAGAGTGGGCCCGCTGCTCAAGCTGCTGCCTGTAGTCGGCATCCCCATCCCCAACGACCGTGAGCCTGATGGGCTTGGTCGGCTGACGCCTCTTGAGCTTACCGATGGCATCCAAAAGCGTATGCACTCCCTTGTAGTGATGTAACTGGCCAATGTACAGGAACCGACGCTGCTTCTCAACAGAGAAATCTGTTCGACTGCGCGAAAACTGCCCCAGGTCGATTCCCTGATGCAGCACGGCCTCGCGAGGAAGAGTCAGACCGCGGTCGGCCAATTCGATGCGGAGCTTCTCGCTGATGACGCGAGCGTGTCGGAAGGAGATACCTCGCAGGCCAAGCTCAGGGTGTAGGAAGCGGAACGAAAGCCACCGGCCAGCACCCCGTAACGCGATTCCGGGAAACCGCGGCAGATAGGAGAGGATGTTGGCATCGTTGAAAGCCCAGGCGACGGGAAGACCTGCGGCCAGCGCAGCGCGCACAGGCCCCATCGTGATGCGCAGCTGGCTCCACGCGAATACCACATCGGGCCCAAAGGAGCGCAATACCTCGGCCGCAACCGCCTGATTCTTTCCATGGACCGAACGGAGATGCGCCCTGTCTTCTGTGTACGCCCGCTCGAACGGTACCACTAGATTGAGTTCACGTCTTACCCGATAAAAGACAGCGGGATCAGCGATGGTCGATTGGTGCTGACTGGTGAGAACTTCCACTTCATGGCCCCGGTCGACGAGTCGCCGCACAACCTGCTCGCACAGAATCTCGTATCCGCCCAGCACGTGCGGAGGATATAGATTGCTGAGAATCAGCACGCGCATGGCTGTCTATACACCCCGGGCGAACGGACTGGCCACCTTGTTCAAGACCGTGGCGACAACGGGAACACCGATCCGCTCGAACGGGCGAACCGCATCCCGGACTGCGCTCGCGTGAGGACCAAAACCCCGGACGACCAGCAGGACCGCGTCGCAACGGAGCGCGATATTCTCCGCGTCCACTGACAATAGCGAGGGGGGGCCATCCACGAGAACCAGCGTGTAGTCCGCAGTCGCCTCCCGCATCAGATCCGCGAAACGAGCCGTTGCAAGCAGGTCGGGAGAGACCTGAGCGTTCCCGCGCACAATCGCATGGGCTCTTCCCAGCGCGGTCGGCCGTGCCGCATCCTGAAGACGTGCACCTGGATTGGAGAGCAATTCTGTCAGGCCCATTGTCGCTTCGGCCCCCAGGACCGCATTCAGCGCGAATCGCGGCTGACGGCTCTTCCGTTCGATTCCGGAGGTAATCAGGTGGGAGAAGCGAGTCCACCAGGTGGGAATCGCGACTTCTTCGATGCTCTCTTCCCGGCGAACGTGAGCGTCAACGATCAGGACTCGTTCATCCCAGTTGGAAAAGACCATCGCCAGATTGGCTGTGACGGTGCTCGTGCCTTCGCAATGCCCGGCCGCCACCACCAAAATCCGCGCCCCCGGCTTGGGAACCAACGTCCGCAGGTGCCGGGCTGCGGCACGCACGGTCTCTGTATAGACACCTGTGGGTGCCTCGTTGGTCGGGACAATGACAGCGCCGCCCGCGGCTTCAGTCAGTTCTGCAAGCAGCGGAGCCTGGCGCACAGCCAACTCCAACTCGCGACCCGTCCGGATTCGCGGCTCGAGCACGGCAACGGCGAGACACACCGCGAAGGCAGCCCCAGCGAGCAGAACGACGACGAGTGCGGCGATCTTCTTTGCGTTCGACGAGGAGGATCGGATGGGCGGCTCGGCCGCGGATACCAGGGTGAATGGCAGCACACTGGCGTCGAGCATTCGTCGACCTTCTGCCAGGCGTGCCTCCAGATCCTTCTTCTGCGACTCCACGATCTCGACGTTCCGGACAAGCGTCGCGTAGGTCCGGTGCAGGTCCGGCATCTTCTCTAGGCGAGCCTCGACGCCCTTCTTGGCTGCCTCGAGCGACGCCACTTTCTCATTGGTGGTCGTCTGCTGGAGCTTGATCTCGAAGGACCGGAACATGATGTCCTTCAGCAGGTTGCCCGTCGGTCCCGAAGAAGCGCTCTGACTGGGAATCACCTTCTTGTCGAGTTCCTTGATCTCATTCTTCCATCCGGCGACCTCGGGTGTGTCCACCGTGCGTGCCTTGATCACATTGAACTCGGCAATCGAGGCATCCAGTTCCGATTGGGAAATACCACCGGCCTCGAAGTTCTTGCGTGCCCTCTCGACCGCCAACTCGGCCTCGTGGAGTAGGGCCTGGTTGGCCCGCTGCTCCTTGTCGTCCATGATGGACTCGCGCAGCCGCTGGATCCTGATGTTGGTCTCGCTCATTGCGTCGCTCGTGGCGGCTGCGGCGGCTTGCTCGCGCTCTGCCTGCTCCTGAAGATCAGCAATGATGCGGGCTGTGTTCTCGACCTGCAGATCGATCGACTTCTTGTCTATACGGGCCTGCTCCAGGAGCAGGTTCACGGCACCAAGTTCATCCAGAGTGGCTCGGGCTTCCTGTGAAAGGTCGACGATCCGGTTCTCGGAAGTGAACTTTCGCAGCTCCTCCTCCGCTGTGGCCAGCTTCGCCGTCACCGGTTCCATCAACTTAGCGATGTCGGCGATCCTTGCTTCTGCCTCTTCGCGCCTGAGGCGAGTCTGATTCTCGAGGAAGGCCTCGCGTAAGGTGTTCGCGATGGCGGCTGCCTCCTTGGGGTCTTCCCACTTGGCAGTGATCGTGACGAGGGTGGTCTTCTGCTGCACGGCCACGTTGGTCGCCGCGCCTAGGGCCTTGATCTCGACGGGAAGCTTGAGCCGTTCGCGAACCGTTTCCAGGTTTGCCGACAGCTTGACCATATTGAGCAATGTCAGCAGGGATGGGATCGTTGCAGCCTCGGGTGAGTCCACCGGCGGTGCCTGATAGAGCAGAACGGTCTCGGCCGTATAGATGCGTTGGGCGAAGATCTTGCCGAGCGAGCCCCCCAAAACGAGCGCAATAATCAGCGCTCCGCCGAGCCAGAGTCGAAGCTGCCAAAGTCCGATCAGAATCGCTCGCGGATCTACCGGCAGTCCCGGCGATGCAGCGGGTTCGGCATCGGAATCGTTCGCGGTCGGAGGCTCGTTCTGTGTCACGCGGTGACCTCGGTTCTAGCTGGCAAAGCTTCGCTCGGCCCCGCATCGGTGGTCAAATGTGGCTTTTCGAAATCGGTATCCTTGCGCGAATCTTTCGTCAGACGTCCTGGCTGTGTTCTTCCCATTCGTGCGATGGCCACCATCAGCCCCATCAACACAAAGTACAAGTATTGGACCTCCGTCTGCCTGAAAATCCATTCCAAGGTACCGTGCAGGTGATGGATACTGGTGCCCACCAGCATCCCCAGGAAGATCGATTTGTACAAATGGTCCCGCTCCCGGACGAACAGATAGAGGTTATACAAGCTGAACAAGGCCGTATGCAGCACGAAGGCCACAAGGCCCGGATAACCGGTTTCCGCCGCATAGAGCCAGTAAATGTGGTGCGCCGTGCCAAGCCGGCTCTGACCTTGGACCGTCTCCCGGAAGGCCTCCGGGTCAGGTTCCTCTGTCCGGTCGGGATAGACATACCAATAGTAGTCTGTCACGGCGAGCGCGTGGGAATACTGGTTGATGCCGACGCCAAACAGTCGATCACGCGCCATGGCATGGGCTGCTTCGTTGAAGTATTCGCGCGTCTCGGCCGACTCCTTGGGGGCCTCCTCAAAGCGCCGGATGAGGCGGGGCAACGCCACGGCCACGATCAGCGCGCCGACCAACGCGCCAGTCCCCAGCGCCATGAACTTGCGGGGAGTCGGTTTCATCAGCACCGAGATCGTCACGACGCAGCCCAGCGAGAATGGCAGCAGCAGCATGGCGGCGCGGGACTTGGTGAACAGTACGGCGATGATGCCAAGCCCGATCGCCGCCGCATAGAGGGCGTTCGCCTTGCCGCGGGCCACACCAGTTAGCAGGGCTCCCGCAAGAATCGGCAGGATCAAATCCGTGTACATCGCCAGCGTGTTGGGATGGCGAAATGTTCCGATCGAGCGGGCGACAACCGCCTTGGTCACATACTTGGCCCAAAAGACGGTCACCCCCTGGAATACCACCGCCGAAGCCAGTGCTCCGAGCACGACGAGCACGTCCTCTCGAGAACGCACAAGATTCACCATCACCACATAAAATACCCAGGCTCGGATCATCTTGTGGATCGTGAACAGGCCATAGTAGGGCTCGATGCTTCCCACCAATGAGAGGCAGGAGATGAAGATCAGTAGGAACCATGGGATCGAGTTGAAGGGGAGCCAGACAACGCGGCGCTTCAGCCCTCCCATGATCATGAACAGATAGAACGCGAGGAAGAAGAGATCCGGAAGGGTAACGGCAAATCCCCGGTCCACGCCGCGGTAATTGACGAAGAAGATCTCCTGATAGAATGGCTTCTTCACGTAGCAGGTGGTGAAAACCATGACTGCGAGGAAGAGCCGATGGAACTGGGGGAAGGCGTATAGACACGCAAGGACCGTTGGGACCCCCCCGAACAGGACCACCAATCCGAGCAGCGATGCCAGCGTCACGCGAAGAGCCGCCCCCCCCGGGTGGAGTATGGTCGTGCGAATCCCCAGTAACCACGGTATGCACGCAGCCGATGCAGTGGATTGGTGGCGGTAAAGTTCAGCATCAGCCAACGGCGACGATGATACTCAAAAAAGAACTCTTCCTCCACCGGACCAAAATCCGGCTCGCCATATCCCCGACAGAATGAGGTCCAAAGAGCATCTTTGAACTCCGACGGGAGCAGCATGTTCTGAAGGGCCATCCAGAGATTCACCATGTCATTCAATGGATGACTTGCGAACTGGGAATTGGCGAAATCGATGAGTCCAACACGTCGACCATCGGTATGGATGTTCCGAAAGACAAAGTCCCCGTGGCAAAAGGAAGGGATCACCGAAGCGGCCCCGATCGCATCGATCAGGCGCTCTGCCTCGTCCACCGCATGACGGAACAGGAGCCGTCCCTGGAACGGCAACTCACGCAATCGCTGGGACGCATAGCGAATGTACTCCGCATGGAACGGATCGAGGGGCGATCCGGGATTGCGCGTGCTGGATCGTAGCTTCGCCAAAATCCCACCCAGCTTCTCCATGAGTGGAAGTGCCGGAGACTCGCCGGTCCAGCTGCCCGTGGGCACGCGGGGGACAAGCGAGCGGAGGTGATCGGACAGACGTTGTCCCTCAATGAAGGTCATCCCCACAGTCCGATCGCTCGCCGAGTGGCCGAATGCCTCGCCATCGATCAGGAATGGATCGTCGGAGGCTATTGAATGGTATAGATTGATAGATTGATACTCAATCAGGGCCAAATCCTCGCGCCCGCTGAGATACTTCTTGAAGACGACCGGTCGGCCAAGTCGTTCTGCCTGGAGGATCAGGCAGTACTTGTTCTCCGCAATCGACCTCAGATTGCTGATGGGCGACCCGCTGATGGCGCAGAACTCTGCGCGTAGTTGTTCGTCTGAAGGCCTCAATTGTAGCGCCTCCACAGGGAGAGGAACTCAGCCGATTCGACCTTCCATTGTTCGGTGTCTCCCCGATGGGTGCATAGCAATCGCGGCAGGGCTCGATATAGCTCTTCCCGCGGATAACGGAGCGAAAGGCGTCCACGACGCACATTGCGAACCAGGTTTTTCGCGCAGCCGACTGGCGAGTGTAGCTCAGGTTCGCGGAGACCTCGCCATGATGTATATCGATCTATACCGGAGAACGAACGTCCGGTGCGAGCTTCCTCGAGAAGGATCCAGACCCTTCCCCATAGATCTGCGATATCAATCAAGGCCGATTCAACGTAGGCCTCAGGCTGTGGGTCACCCGGCCGTAGTCGGAACTCAAGAGCACCTCGATAGCCACCAAGAAGGTCCAGTTTGGCAGCACGTGCGTCGGACGAGATCAAGCGGGCAAGCAAATCGTCGCGACCCTCGTAGCGCGTTTGATGGGCGCGATGCATGATGATGATGGCGTCGCCCATCGCGAGCCAGCACTTTTGCACGTTCCGACGCAAGAAATCGCTGTCGTGCGGCGCATCGAGCCCGCGCCGGATACGTAGGGACCAAAGGAGTCCCGCGCCACGATTTAGCATGAGGCGCGTCGCTTCAATGAGTGGAGGGGACTCGCGAAGTCGCGCGGGAGCGTTCGCCGTGAGGACGTCCTGTGGTCCGACCACGACGCGATGACCAGCCAATAGGTCGGACCACATGAGCCAATGTGGCCAGTGTCGGACGTCATCAAGCGTCAGGGGGCGACTGAAGTCGACGTCTATACCGAGACGGCTGGCATAGTGCTTCGAGATCGGGGCGAGCAGGCCCGGAATTTCCGCCGTGCGCCTCTTCACGACGATCGAGAAATCGAGGTCATTGTAAGGACGCTCACCCAGCGCTGTATAGACGACACCGCCTTCGCCGCGCGCGTAGCCTCCACCAAGAACCAGCGCCACGAGGTTCTCGCCCAACGCGCCCCGCACATCGTCGGCGAGGTCGGAGACGCTCATCTCCATCCAGTCGTTGAACTCGTCGGAGCCGTGGGAGGCAAACAGGCGTGTCATTGGCGGGCCTTCAACCCGTCGAGGAAGCCACGACGACGGCCGAGCAGTTGCGCGAAGCGAAGCCCCGGGGAATGCAGACAGGCCGACAAGCGTCCCGTTCCAAGCCCGTACTTGAAGTCTGAGACCATCTGTCGAACGAAAGGCAGGAGGGAATAGCGCAGGTACGCGCGCTCCCAGTTGCTCCAGTCAAAGATCGCGGCCTCGGCCCGCCCCTCGCCGTATTGCCGCTTGTAGAACTGCTTCAGCGTATAGTTATGCGAATGCATCGCGATCGAATCCGCGACATAGCGAATCGTCCGCCCCGCCTGACGCTGGCGCCAGGTCCAGTCGATGTCTTCGGAATATTGGATGTCCTCGCGGAAAGGCATCTCCTCCCACGCGCGGCGCCGTACCGCCGAGGTGGCCATCGAGAAGCAGTGCTTCCAGTACTTCTGGCGCGCGCCGTCGCCGAAGGTATCCTCAGTGTCCTTGGCGAACAGCGGCCAGCAATCGGGGCGCGGAATCTGGCGCCCAAAGACCGCAGCATCCGTGTCCTGTTTAAAGCCGCCCAGGAGGTTCCCGAGCCATTGGCGATTCTGGGGGACACAGTCGGAATTGACGAAGACGACGAACTCTCCATCGGTCGCCTTCATCGCATCATTCAGCACCCGACCGGGAATGTACTTTCCCTTCGGCACGTCGACGATCCGATCAGTGAACTCGCGGATGATCTCGACGGACCCATCAGAGGACTCGTTGTCGAAAACGATCAGTCGATGAGGGACTTCCTGTCCGGCGATGCCCTCCATCGTCTCGCGCACGATCCACGCATCGTTGTAACAGCGCATCACAACCCACGGATTCATACGGGCGCCTCCACCGGGGGATCAGCCTTCTTGCGTCGCTTGAAGACCAGCTTGAGGCGACCGCCGAGGTACTCGCGCTCATCCTTACGAAGGCCAAGAAGCCAGAAGCCGGGAAGGAAGGCGGCGCCACCAATCGCCATCAGGATCGCAATCCTCAGAAGGGACGTCGGCGGCATGATCTGCGCGGCCAGCCACATGCCCAGTATGGACGTAGCCGATCCCGGGACTGATGGCCAGAGCGAACGCCAGTAGAACTCCGTCATGGGGAGATTGTATAGACGTCCGGCTTTCAGCTGGATCAGGCAAAGTTGCGTCAGCAACTGTGCCACCAAAGTCGCAAAGGCAACGCCTGCCAGACCGAACGGACGCACCAGCGCAATGGTCAGCCCAAGGTTGAGCAACTGCCCGCCAAGCGTCGACAAGGCGAGGAACCGCTGGTGTCCCGTCATCGAGAGCACGTTCTCCGTGTTGCTATGAAGCACGCTCACCATCGTGGCGGCGAGCAGCAGGCGGCAAGGGAGCGCCGAGTCGCGGAACTCCTCCCCCATCCAGACCACGCAGATGTCCGTCGCCAGCCACGCGAGGCTCAACAGCATCGGCACCGAGGAGGCCACCGCCAGCATCGAACCTTTCACGAACACGGCCCGGATATTCTTCTCCTCCCCCGCTCCTTTGAGTTCAGCGATGACCGGGGTCAGTGTGTTCGTCAGTTGGCGACAGAGCGACTGGGCGCGCTCGGCGATGCGGATCGCCACTGTATAGACGGCGACTGCGGTCAGTGGCAGTACCGCATTGATGACGATGGTATCCACCCGTGTGGCGAGGAGGAGGGAAACCTGGATCAGGAAGAACCAGAGCGAGAAGGCACTCACCTCTCCCAGCAGGGAGAATCGGAATCGGAGGGGTGAGATGCTCATTCCTGGCGCCGACGTCAGGCAGAAGAACATCGAGAGCAGGTTGGCGAAAACACCGGTCCCAAGGCTGACCCACGAGAGCGTCTCAATCGTCGGTGAGTAGCTCAGCGCCCACCAGGTCAGGATCGCGTAGGAAGCAGTCCCGAAAACGCGAGTCACGTTGGACAGCAACTGCTTCTGGTAGCCGACCAGGATTCCGGCGAAGAGTCCCAGCGGCAGCCCCAGACCTGCTCGCAGGCCAATCAGGCCGAACACCAACTGCGCGGTCCATGCCTTCTCCGGCGCAATCCCGAGGATCTGCGGAAGGAACGGGACCACGCACACTGTCACAAGCAGAGTCAGTGCTCCAAGTGCCGTGTACTGCCAGAAAAAAGTCGCCGTCAGATCGCCAACGCGGCGATGGTCTTCAGCCCCGCGCGCCTCGGCCACGTACTTGACGACACTTGTGGAGAAGCCCATGTCCATCAGGCCAAGCAGGCCGATGGTTGCCTGGATGAGCGACCATAGGCCGAAGTCCTCCGCACCGACCTTCCTGACGATGAACGGCGTCAGAACGACGAAGATGGCGATCTGCAGGACCTGACGAACGTAGTTCGAGGTCGCATTCTTCAGGATGTCGACAGCGCGATTCTTCTTTGCCATCTGTGTTCGGACCTTACGGAGCCGTCTGCTTGATCGAGTCGGCTTCCTGCTTCATCAACTTGTATAGATCGTCCAGACGCCGTGGGACGACGAGAGGCTCCACGTTGCTGGCAAACATCGCATCGGTGTCCTTGTCCGCTGGATCGAAACCATGCATTCCCTTGAGTGCCTTCTCGCCCATGAAGCTCGGGCAGAGCAGGACACCTGGATCGAGCAGGAAGAACACCTCGCCATACTTGTTTCCGGGAAAGCGACAACCGTAGTTTGCCAGATCGGCGGGGTGCATGATGCGTCCACGCGGTTCCTGGGCCAGTGCCTCCAGTATTCGCTCCCGCGCGCCCGGCTTTAGGAACCAGAAGCGCGCCATCGTCGAGTCATAGACCGCCACATAGTCCTCGCCAAAGGTCATGCCCAGCGCCTCGATGCGGGCCATCAGCGGGCAGGTCTCCTTCGTGTCGGTCATTCCGTGATCGGAGAAAATGTATAGACGCACCTCCTTGTAGCGCGACCGCGCGACCTCGAGGACACGTCGGATCTGCTGGTCGTACCATGCAATCTTGGCATCCACGCGCTCAGAGACCCTGCCATCGTCGTGGAGGATCGCGTCCATCGCCGCCATGTATAGATAGGCGAAACGGATCTTCCCCTCCCCCAGCGCGGAGCGCAGGCTCGCCAGATTGCTCTCTTCGGGGGCACGCCAATCGGAAAGGTGAAAGGGTACCCCCTCATCCCGAAGGTCGTCGAAGATGGTGCGGCTCCCGCTATTGATCCCGCCCGGCTGATACAGGTCCCGCTTCTCCGAGTAGTCGAAGAGATGCAGGTACTCGAAGGGCATATTGTAGATCTGAAAGTACCCGGTGTACCCGTAGAATCGCTTCAGGATGCGACTCAGGATTCGGCGCACGCGCCCGCGGCGCGTGATGGACTTTGGGAGGAACCGGAGGAGTCGACAGATGCCGAACGGCGACTCGGCCGGATTGTAGTAGAAGAACGAGAAGTGGCCGTGATCCTGGGGCATCTGCCCCGTGAGGATCGTTGGATCGCAGGTGGAGCTGTACCCCAGCACCGACTCCAGGCGCGAGCGATGGACCAACTCGCCCTCGAGGAAGTGCAGATGCGCCTTGAGCAGTTCCCAGCCAAAGGCATCGATGAAGACAAACAATGCGACGCCGGACACGTGCTCCTCCACTCAGGGCAGAAAGTCGGAAAGATGACGATCAGGAAACAAGTCGATTCCCAAAGCCACCTTTATTCCGTAAGCAGCCAACATTAGCAGTAGGAGGACAAGGAGGATTCCCACTGCCAACACCACCCTTTGCAAGATTCTCCGCCCCCTGCCAACGACAGGGAGCGGAGTCCGTGGGCTATGAAGCCCGTTGGCGGTTGGCTGACGAATTGTCATCAGGGGAGTAGCATCAGGTCGGCCGCGTCGATCACGCCGTCCAGGTTAAGGTCGTAGATCTTGTTCGCCACGTCCGGGGCTGCGATGCCAAGGATCACTTCGACCAGCTCGTCCCGGGTCGCCCGAACGGATGGAATGGGCTCGATGGTCAGCGCCAGCGCCGATGCATTGGTTTCCGCGACTCCAGTGAGGGACCCCCAGGCGAACGCCACGGAAGGTCCAAGCGGACTCGCGCTATTTGCCTCGACGGACACCAGATCACCAGTGGCGGTGGCCAGGTACACCTCTGTGCGGGAGTCTCCATCCAAATCCGCCAGCAGTGGTGTGGACTGAACCGCGCCGGGTACATGATAGACAAAATCGTCGATGAGCGTCCCGTCAGCGCGCCAAGCCATCACCTGTCCGGTCATGGTGACCACGAGCACGTCCTGAATCGCATCGCCATCGAGATCACCTATCACGGGCGAGGCGAAAATCTCGCCCTCGACGACCTGGGGCCAACCGGGCTCGGCAGCGCCGTTGTTTCCGTATAGACGCACGACTCCGCCAGTTGTGGTGGCGACGATCATGTCGCGATCGGCGATCTCGTCGCGATAGCAGACGATCGGCACCGTGACCGCAGCCCCCAGATCGACCGGGAAGCCGGGATTCACGCGCCCCAGTGCGTCCCAAGACATGAGCGTCCCATCCAGGCTGGCGCCGACAATCGCGAAGGTATTCGACCCGGCAACACGAGAGGCGGCGACACCCCCGATGATCGGAGAAGTCAACGTGCGCGGCCATCCGGGAAGCGCGCCGAGAGAGGCGGTCAGGCCGTGTACTTCCAGCCCCGTCGGCGAGACCACAAAGATCTCCGGCCTACCGTCCCCATCCACGTCCGCCAGCACAGGAGCACCCGCAGAAAGGATATTCTTGTCGTTCCAAACTGGTTCCCCAACCGATACCGGAGAGCCGGTCAGGGGCGTTCCGTCAGCGTGGAGGACATGCAGCTGGCCGCCACTGGTCAGCGCGAGGACCTCGCCGGCGCCGTCCCCATCAAGATCGGCAATCACCGGGGCGGACTTTACCGATTCACCTGTCTCGAACTGCCAGCGCAGGATCGGCTCGGGAGTTAGCTCCCACGCGATGACGCGCGCCGCGCCGTCGTAGCGCTCCTCGGCGGTGACGAGGACGGGATTCCCGTCGTCAGCGGAAAGTCGGCCAATGGCAGGAGTAGCGCGGAAGCTGTTCGCGGAAATTGGCCAGCCCTCTCGGGGAGCTCCATTGGCATCCACCAGGCGAACCTGGCCGTCCGCACCCGCTAGAACGATCGTATCGGCGAAGCTACCCGGATCGGCGTAGCTGATCGCCTTCAGCGAAGCCACGAAGGGGGTTCCGAAGGACTGCACCGGATCGATGGCCGGGCCGACCAGCTTCAAGCTGCTGGGCTGGATCGAATCGCGGAGAGCCTTCGTCGTGGCGAACGGGAACCAGTTGTAGGTCTTCGCCGAATTGCGGTTTGCAGCCTCGTACCAGGTCGTCGACTGCTGGCGCCCGGACAACATGTAGTTGGCGAACAGGTTCGGATACGCGTCCCAGATCTTCTGGTTCTCCAGCGGCCAATGCCAGCTGGCCGAGGGAACTGCCAGCACGTAGTCGAGATTGAAGCCGAGCAAGGGACTTTCGGGCCAGAAGGTGACCACCTCGGTGGAGTTGGCGACGCCTTGGCTGGCCTGATGCACCTCGCCGAGGCGGCTCGTGAGATACGGATCGAAAGGTGCGCGATGACGAAGCTGGCTCGGGTTGGCGGTCGGACTGGCGAGCGTAATCGTGATGCGCGCCACACGCCCGAGCGTGGAGGGATTCTGGCGATTGAGCGTGTTCGTGAAGTCGTCGCCCTCGGCCGGCGGCAGTGCATCGTAGGTATCGGCAAAGATCGGAAGATCAACAAGTCCAGAACCCGAACTGGTCCGCGTCTCGAAGGGATCGGTCGCGTTCCTATCTTCGTATAGACGCACTTCGGCAGACCATGCGCCGTTCGCGCGGAAGCGAAAGGCGAATGCATTGCGATAGCGGGCACCGCGCGCCAAGCTCTCCAAGGTCACGTCCACGCTGGCAACGCCACCTTGCGCGAAGGTCTCATTGCTCCGCACCTGAACGACCCAGTCGTTGTAGTCCCAGTCGTTCTTGCCGGGACCCACCTGGTCCTCATACGCCAGTGTATAGATAGTGGAGGAACTGGACGGCATGATCGCCTGGACGGGGCCGCTGAAGTCCGAGGTGTTCCCGTTGGTGTCGACGGCTTTCGCCTTGTAGTAGAAGGTCTGGCCGTTCCCGGCCGTGTTATCTGTATAGACAGGTCCGGGATTCAGCAGCACGGGCGTGAGCTTCGTATAGATCCCATTGAGGGCATCTGAACGGAAGATCTGGTAGCCCTTCAGATCGCCATCCGCATCCCCGCCAGTGATGCCCATCGAGACGCTGCCATCGCCCACGAGCAGGTTGACGATCGTTGGGGCGGCAGGCGGAGTGCGGTCCTCCGCGAGGACGGAAACGGGACCGAAGAACGACGAGGTGCCGCTGTCATCGATCATCTCGAGACGATAGTAGTACAGCAGGCCGAGGTTGCTCGGGCGGTCCGTATACTGATAGCGCGCCCCATTCAGGGCGTCACCCGTGCCGGGGATGATCGTCGTGTTCAACAGGGTAAAGGGACCGTCGCCGGAGGTGGACCGATAAACCTTGAACCCACCCAGGTCCGGTTCCCGCCCTGTCTGCCAGGTCACGTTGATCGCCGTGCCGGCAATGGTCGCTGCGAGGCCAGAGACGTTGGTCTGAGAGGCGTCATTCACCGTCAGCACGGCGGAAGAGAATCCGGTGAAGGTCTCGAACTCGCCGCCCTGATCTGTGGGAACGCCGGTCCCGAGTCCGCGCACAAGGGCGGGGAGCGAGAGGAAGTCCTTGTTCTTCACCCGCGAGTTGTCGACGCGACGAGCGTTCACGCTGAAGCAGACGCTCACGTCGAGCGTTCCGTTGGAGGGGATCGTATAGCCTTCCCAGGTTAGCAGCTGACCACCCGAATCGGGGTTCGTCGTGATGGCCGGCTGGCCCATTCCGGCGATGGAAGCCGTCGAAGAGACGTAGGTGACGGCCGGATCCAGCGGGACTTCCAACAGACCATTCGTCAGGGAGCCAGAACCTGCGTTGACGGCGCGGATCTGGATGCAGGTCTGCTCGCCGATGGTTGCCACGTCCGACCCCGCCGTGACGGTCACGATCGGGTTCGGAAGCACCACGCTCGGCGTGAAGGTCATCCAGTTATCGTTGAAGTTGGTCACCAACACGGTAACGAGGTGATTGGCGGAAACCTTGAGATAGGGACGCAATCCCTCCGAGGGCTTGTTCAGCGCGGCGAACTCAGCGGGATTCATCCGAACATCCACATAGCCCCCCTTGGCAACGGTCCCCGACCGCGAGAAGAGGCGCCCTTGCGTGTCGGCATCCACCACCGTGTAGGTGGTTCCCGCCACGTGGCCGAAGATAAACAGGTGCCCGGCCGATCCGACCGCCTGCCCGCCGAACTTCACGTTGTTTTGGGTACCCGGCTGGGGGAGGTAGACAAGGAACTCTTTGCCGGCGCCGTAGCCGCTCTCGCTGGACGCGAACGAGGCGATGTCCTTTGTGCCGGAGAGCCCCTTTGCCTCGAGCCAGCTCGCCGCGAAGACGGAGATCTTCTTTCCGGGCGTGCACTCAAGTCGATAGATCGGATAGTCAGTTCCGCTTTCCACCCAGTCGGCGTGACCGAAGCGATTCAACTGGTAGTTGGCAATGGGCGTCCATTGGCGGGTGGCCTTGTTCCAGCCCGAGAAGGCCACCGTATTGCTGTCGCTGAAGGAAACGATGCGCACCTCACGCTCGTCCGCCGCATCGCGGGGAATGAAGAAGTAGAACCTCTCGCCCGACGCGAACCCGTTCTCGGAAGGCACGAAGCCGCCGCCGTCGCGGCCGTTTCCGACCAGCGAGCCGTACTGGCAGGTCACCGGCTTGGAGGAACGAATCCAGTAGCTCCTACCCGGATCCAGAATGTCGATGCCTAGGTTGTTGAGCCCGATCAGGTCCTGACCCGAATCCAGCGTCGTCTTCAGGACCTCGACCGGGTTGCTGAGATTCACGCTCGTCAGACCCGTTACGTTGACCGGAGTATTCGTGATATCGAGGACGTAGACTTCCGTATCGTCCTCGTAAGCCATCAGGTTCACGTCACGCTGTGACACGCTGGTCGACGGCGAGTAGATGAAGAAGGACTGCCCCCGCATCGTCTTGTTTTCCGCCGGGACGAAGTCCCACTGCCAGTCGCTCTTCGTGGACATCTGGACCACGACGGGGTCCTGACTGGTGACGAGGAAATAGTCACCGTCCCACTTGCCGCCCGCGTCGTCGTTCACCGCGCCGTCCTTGATATAGCGCACGTAGGACTGACCGCGCGTCAGCGTGATCCCAAGCACCGTATCATCCGTGTCGCCATCCGCCCCGTCATCCACCAGGTCCACCGTGGTCGTGAACGGGGAAACGTTCGTCACAATGATGGCCACGTCACGACCTACCTTGTCGTTGTTGGGCGGTACGAACAGCTGGAAGTTGGTGGACGCATCGCCGACAGCGAAGGCCCGCGATCCACAAAGTGCCAGCAGGATAGTCAGAAGAGCGGCAAGACGACCGACTTGAAAGTGCATGGTGCCTCCAGTGGCGAAGACGTCTCCATTCGAGATTGATCGAACAGCGATTCTCGACTTGAGACCAAGAAGGGCCCTGAACCGTTCAGAACTGGCAGTTCGGAGCCCTTCAACACAATACATCAGCCACTGACATGCCACGGGAAACCAAAAATCAGGGTTTCCCCTACACGATCAAAGTATGTCCATCACTTACGTTCAACCCAAGTGCTTCATCGATCACATTCCGATCACTTCATCTCCATGCCGAACGGCGAATCGAACCCCATGTCCATCCCGCCAAATGGGTCAGATGAATCAGGTGTCGATGGTGGGGGCGGCTCTCCCGTCTTGGGAGCCTCGATAGGCGAGAGGAGCGACTGCACGCCGAACCCGTAGAGTTCACCGCGCGAGATCGTTCCGTTGGTCGGGTCATAAGGAAGATACGGCCCAATGACGGGATGCAGGGTGGACTTGGAGATGGGGTACTCGGTGGCCCCTGCCGGTTGACTGCCGACCGAATTGCTATCTACGTCCGGCCCGAAGGAGAGAAGAACGAATCGCCGCGGCTGCACCCGCTCCAGGATCGCGGGGAACTCCGCGTCCAGGTCGGCCACGTTGATGTAGGTCAGAGGGCGGGTACGCTCGTCGGCAAAGACATCGAGCGGGACTGTCCCCGCAAGGTAGGCAGTCGGGGTGGTGAGTCGCGTCAGTGCCCATGAACCGGCGGCCGCTGCGATGGCGGGCTTCAGAGCTGCCGTCGTGACTTGGTCCTTCTGGCTGGTCTCCAGGAAGCCCGGCGGCACGGCATCGAAGACATCACCCCGGCCCCATCCCCCGCCCCATCCATAACCCACGTCCTCCGCATAGCCCGCCAGAGGCCGCTGGAGCCGGTCGATGGTGATGGCCCGGTAGTAGAGGGCGATGCCGGGCTGGTGAACGGGGTACGAACGCCAATCGGCCATGTAGGCTTCCAGCGCCGCGGAGGTGTCTGCCATGTCCATCCGAACCCGAGCCACCTTGGAGCGGGTCTGCGCCTCAAGGAAGTTGGGGACCGCAATGGCCGCGAGGATGGCGATGATCGCCACGACCATCAGAAGTTCCAGCATGGTAAAGGCATGTCTCTTCATGGCGCCACCCCCAGTGCGGTCCAGTTGCCCGACTCGCCGCGATACTCGATGACCTGCTCGGCTGTATAGACAACGGCGCCGTTAGTTCCCCGCACCTCGGCCTTCGCCGGAAGGAAGAGGCTCGTCCCCTCGATGCGCGGAGCTGAGAAGATGACGCGCGTTCCCGTCAGCTCGATCGGTGCCGGTGCCTGGTCACCGGTCGGGACCACGACGCGCGCGGCTCCCTCGATGGCGGCAGCAGAGCGGAGCCGTGCTTCGAGCTGCACCGCCTGACGGTAGCCATCCAGGCTCCGATCCAGAACGATGCCGACCAAGGCACCAGTCAGCACGATCACGCCGGCCAGCCCATAGATCAGCGATCCGCGACGCTTGTTTCCACGAAACCCAGTCATGGTGCAACCTCCTCACGGCTTGGGGCGAGTGTTGCTGTCCAAATCGCCTCGCGGCGAAGTGACTCGGAGAGGACGTCGGCCTCGGTGACCATCCGGAAGGAAACGGTGCGCTCGGCGCTGTTCACGGTCACATCGGATGCCGTCAACCGGCGGGCGATGGTGATGCCGGGATCGGGGGAAGCGACGGGAAGGTCGTCGTTGGCACGCGGCCAAAGGAACCTCCGCATCGCCCCATCCTTGTCGCGCGTATAGACAGCATCGTTGTCTCCCGCCATGCGACGAAAGCGTATATACTGGCCGTCGTCGTCCACGCTGGAGGATGCGTGCGCGTCGGCGGTCAGGGTCGCCAGGGCAAAGCCGAGTTCCGCTTCCATCTCCGTCAGGTGAGTCACGCGGACATGCTCGCGAAGTGGCGACAGGAAGAGCGCCAGCGTGGCGGCGCTGAGGATCGCGACGATGGCGACCACGATCAGCAGTTCGATCAGGGTGAATGCCCGATATCGCGTTTGGCGGATCATGACTTTGGCCTCCGGACGAGGGTTTCCAGCTTCACGACGATGGGGCGATCGTAGGTGACACGACCCGCCTCCACGCGAACCAGGAGCGAATCAGGCAGCGGCCCATCCGCAACGGTGGTCTCAAGGTAGGTGCGCGGACCCCACGGATTTTCGGTGCGGACCGGGTCGGACGGAACGGCAGGACGGGTCGACTGCAACTTGTCGAGTTCCTCCTGCGCCCGCGTGGCAAGAGCCAGCCGATCGTGCGCATTCCCTTGCAGGAGACGGGCACGGCCCATCGCCTCCATGGTGAACACGGTGAGGAGGGAAATCAGGGCTGTATAGACGAGGCACTCCAGCAACGTCAGCCCACGGCGATGACGATTCATGATGGCCTCCTTAGCGACCGACCAGCTTGGGGATGGAGAAGAGCGGCAGATACAGGGCGATCACCATGATGCCGATCCCGAGCAGGATCAGCAGCAGGGCGGTTGGCTCCAGCACGCCCGCGGCGCGTCGGCCCTGCTGCTCGAACGCCGTGTCTGCCCAGTCGCCGATTCCCTCGCAGGCCTCGGCCAGACGCCCGCTGTTCTCCGCTTGCTCGAACAGATGGACGGCGGTGGCAGGGAACATGGGGTTCAGCAGCGGCGCCACCCGTTGGCCCTTCTCGGCGGCCGCAGCCATCTTCTCCAGAGACTGGCGCGTGCTGGCCAGCGAGACACTCATGGAGACCGACTGAAGCGCCTTCGGCAGCGGCACTCCCTTGCTCAGCATCACGCCGAGATACTTCATCGTGATGGCGGTATCGCTCAGCGCGATCAGCGAAGAATAGCCCGGCACCACCGACAGAATCTCGAACAAGCGATCCCGAGTCGCCTCGCTACACGCGAAGATCGGGATTCCCACGATCAGCAGAGCGAGGATGCCCAGCCCCACGGGATTGTGGCCGATCAAGTTGGCGAGAATGACGATCTGTTGGGTCAGCCAGGGAAGCTCGGCGCCCAGTTGACTGAAGATGTCGACGAACTTGGGAATGATCCAGATGGCGATGAAGCCAACGAGCATCAGGAACCCGACCAGCACCATCATCGGATAGAACGCTGCGGTGCTCAGCGCTGAGCGGTAGGCGCGGATGCGCCGCGTGTGTACCGCGGTGAAGGAGAGAAGTGCACGACTATCGCCCGAGACTTGGGCGCACTCGAACAGTGCCAGCATCCCTTTGGGGACCTTCACGGGCGAGCTGGAAAGGGCATCGGTCAGCGACTGGCCCTTCGCCGTCGCCGCGGCGACATGCTCGGAAAGCTCGCGCAGCCTCGGGCGATTGAACTGCGCCGAGAGCTCGCGAAGCCCATCGGGCACCGGCATCCCCGAACGAATGAGTGCGGCCACGTCATTGACGAAGGTTTCCACTTCGGATTGGGACAACTTGGACATGATCTGGACCTTTCAGGAGAGGGATGGGCAGTCAGGGAAACGGCGGGGTGTCGACAAGGCCGGGGATGGCAAAAAGCGGCAGGTAAATGACGATGACCACCGAGCCGAAGACGATTCCGACCACCATCGTCGCGAAGACCTCCATGGCACGGGATGCCTTCGTCATCGTGGCCGAGGCGGTGTCACGGGCATCTGCGGCGATCTCGGCCAGACCCGTGGCGAGTTGCCCTTCCTTCTCCAGCCAGGCGAGTCGATAACAGGTCTGTCGCGGCAGGACGCGATGGCGCTCCAGCGCCGCTTCGAGCGAGAGTCCCTTGGCGACCGCCTCAGCCAGACGCGTGGTCTTCCGCATGAGACCACGAGGACCAACCTCAGCCACCTCGTTGAGTGCCTCAGGGAGCGGCATCCCCGCGGACAATGCAACCGACAGCGTCGCGAGCCACCGCGAGTCGTCCTCGCTGCGCAGGGCTCCCCGCAGGAAGGGAATGTAGCGACCCGCCCTCAGGACCAGCTCCTCGAGCCAACGCAGCAGCGTTTCCCACATTTGGGCGATTTGCCGACGTGCCAGAATGACCGACGCCGCGCCAACGCTGAAGATTAGGACAACACTCCCGGCCCCGAACTGACGAAAGAAGCTCTTCCCCAGAACCTCCCCGATCATATTGAGAAACACTGCGACGAGAGCTATGGTCGGGGGAAAAATGCACGGCCCCAATAGAAAGATCCCCATCGAAATGTAGCTGCTCCAGATGTTGCCACTGAGGAGTCTGCCACAGCAAAGCGCCCACAGGATGGGAATGAGCATTGAGGCAAGCACGGCGATAAGCGAGATGGCGCCCATATTCCCAAACAGACCGTGAATGACCACCTGGTACGCGAAGGGAAGCTCCGCTCCCAACTGCATAAAGATGTCTTCAAACTTCGGCGCGATCTTGATCACGATAAAGGCGGTGATTTGCACCAGAATCAGGGCCAGCGCCACCGGGTAGAAGAGTCCGTTGATGGCCACCATCGTCTGACGCTCGACGTGGTGGAACCCGTGAAGGCTCTGTAGCGCATCCGCGAGCTTGTTCTGCTCCTCGCCAAACTTGACGAGGCGAATCTCTTCGGGGTTGAACAACGACCCACAGGCCTTCATGGCCGAGGAGAGCGAATCGCCACGCTCCACATAGACCGCCAATCGCTGCGCGGTGATCCGTGCCACGCGGCTCGGGTTTCGCCAGAGCAAACCCCACAGTCCCATCAGCAGAATCAGCGGCAGGCGAATCAGGAACATGAACGTCGGGAAGCGCGAATCCGGGGCGCCCAACTCCACACGGAAAGGCACTCCTGCGTGCCGTCCCCAGGACTTGCCGATCATCTTCAGCGATTCCTCCATCGGGATGCCAAAGCGGACTCCCTGCGCCAGCTCGCCGAAGAGGATCGACTTTGCATCGCCCAGCACCGAGCGATTCGCCCCGGTCGGGCGGCTCCCTAGGCGGGCCTTGGAACCGGCACCATCCTTCCTCCTTCTCCAACTTCCGAAAATTGCAGGTTGAAGGCGCGTCATGATTCAACCTCCTCGCCCTCAAGGATCCGCGTTGCGTCTGCCGGATCGAGAAGCCCTTCCGCCAGCAAGCGACGAATCTCCGAGGCAATCGTGCCGGGGCAGAGCCTCAGCAGTTCCTCCGCAAGTTGGTCGGTCGATGTGTGGGCCAGGATCTGGTCCCGCGCCGCCTCAGTCATGATCGCCAGCTCAAAGATCGCACAACGTCCGGAACGATCCGCTGTCTTGACGAGGCGCTGCGCGAGGGCACCCGTCAGCGCGCTCGCCACCGCAAAGGCGTCGATCCCCATCGAGATAAGACGGGATGGAACCCGCTCCACGCGCCCGGCGTGCAGGGACGAGAGCACCAGATGCCCCGTCATACCCGCCTGCATGGCGATGCGGCCCGTTTCCACATCGCGGATTTCGCCGATCAGGATCGCGTTGGGGTCCTGGCGCAGGGCCGCGCGCAACCCCTTCGCGAAGGTCAGTCCCTTCGGTTCGTCGACCTGGACTTGCGACGCGAAGCCGAGATCGCACTCGACCGGGTCCTCGATGGACACCACATGGACGCGGTCGCCCAACTGCTCGTTCAGGAACCGCGCCAAGGCATAGAGCGTCGTCGTCTTGCCGCTGCCGCTGGGCCCGGTGACGAGGAAGGCCCCCTCGCTCGCCGAAAGCAGCGACTCGATGCGCCGCTGCGCATCCGGTCGAAGCCCCAGCGCGTCGAGACGCATTGGGGCGCTCCCCACTTCTGGGAAGCGGATGTTCAGGCTCTCGCCGTGGATCGTCGGAAGGAACGCTGCGCGCAAACTCAGCGCCTTCGATTCCCCCGGCGGAGTCCATTCGATGCGGCCATCCTGCGGTTCGTGGCGCACGAAGGCAGGCAGCTTCGCCATGACCTTGAACCGCGCCAGCAATAGGTCGCGCCGGCCCAGCGGCACCTTCAGCAATTCGAACAGCTCCGCATCCCGCCGCAGCCGCACCGCCACGCCGTCCCGCTGGCAGAGCAGGTGCAGGTCCGAAGCCCCGCATTCCCGCGCCGCTTCGAGCAGCAGAGCCGTGGCCGCCACCCCCCAGTCGTCATTGACGGGCAGGGCATCCAGGCGACGGGCAATCCCCTCAATCGTCGCTCCCATCTTCGTCCTCCGTTGGGCAAGGTTCATCCGCCGCCACCGGAGTCACCTCCGATGAATCAAACGGATCGCTTTCAGTAATCCAAACCGACCTAGATCGGGGTGCTTACAACCGAAACCGGAACATATTCACCTGTCGCTTGCTCCCCCACCCCCATTGGAAGAAACGCCAGCCCGAAAACCACCAGGAAACTCCATCCGAACGCTAGGCGACCGGCGGAAAGACGACGCAGTCCCAGCACGTTGTGAATGCGCCGTTCGATCTCGCTCACGCGGCGCATCGGCCCGAGGAACCCCATCGCATGCTGGACAGGACCGCTTGCCAACTCGCACACATCGAGGATCGTGCGGCAGTAACGCAGCGCCTCGACCCGGCGCCCCGCGACCAATGCCTCGTCGACGCAAAGCTCTCGCTCCTCGGCCAGCAACTCGCCCGTCAGCCACACCGCCGGATGGAACCAGAAGATGCACTGAAGCACCGAGACGAACCAGGAGACCTCCAGGTCACGGCGCTTGAGGTGCATTAACTCGTGAAGAAGGATCGCACGCAATTGATCGCGTTCAACCATTCCCGGCAATTCCGCGGGTAGGACCACCGTCGGTGTCCGAAAGCCGCACAGGAACGGAGTCGCCGCATCGCCCAGCAGCACCAGTCGCGGCAGAACGCGGATCCCAAGCTCCGCGGCACAGGACCTGAACTCAGCCAGCAACGGCCCCGTGGTGACGGTACGCCCCTTGTTGATGGCGCGCCAAAGCTCCCACTGCCCCGCCAGCATCGTTGCGAAGAAGCCACTCATCCCGATCAGCCAAATCCCGAAACAGACCGTCGTCACCGGAATGGCGTAGGATTGCGGAATGGCCAGCGCATTCCAGAAGCAGGGATTTCCCTCCACGCCCACGCTCGGGTCGAAGATGTCCAGCGTGTGGGCGCCGCGGATCGGATCGGAGAAAAGCGCCAGCCACGAGTCGGTGGGCTCGCTGCCGGGAACCAGAGCGCTCCCAAGACTCCAAGGCGCGGTCAGCGACGGCGTGACAAGCAGCTTCGCAAAGACCAGCAGGTAGAGGGTATGGCGAAACCGCGCCGGAAAGCCGCGCAGCAATCGGTTGGCCACGAGCACGAGCGCAAACAGGAACGTGACCTGCCACAGCGCCCCCCAGGCCCAGACGGCCCAGATCCCGATCAAAGGACTCGGATTCATGAACCATCCTCCTGATCCGTGATTTCGCGCTCCTTGGCGTCGAGCAACTCGCGGAGCCGCGCGATGTCCGCCGGAGTCAGGTCCGACTGCCTCACAAACGCGGCCAAAGCCTGCGTCGACGAGCCGTCATGCACCCGACCGACGAACTCCTCCGCTTCCTGCTGCGAGAGCTGGTCGCGTGTATAGACAGGGTTGTATAGATAGGAATTTCCGACGGCGACGTAGTCCAGCGCCCCCTTGTCGACGAGGCGCGAAAGCAACGTCTTGACCGTCTTGTAGGCCCAGCCGCGCTCCTCAGGCAGCGCCGCGAAGACATCGCGTGCGGCGGCGTTCCCCCTGTCCCAGACAACCTTCATCACTTCCCATTCTGCTGGGGAGAGCGATGGCAGCGATTCATCCGAATCTTTCCACATGGCGACCAACCCTTATCGGGATTACGCCGTAAGCAATGGACTACACTTGTAGTCACGTCAACGGGATTCGCTTCCCAATGAAGAAAAAGGTGTCAGTCGAGTGTGAGCCGCATCGACAAGTCCAACGCCCGCGCCGAATGGGTGACCGCGCCAACGGAGATGCGATCGACGCCCAGGTCGGCCAGCGCCCCCGCGGATTCTTCCGTGATTCCACCTGTGATTTCGGTTTGCGCGCGTCCCGCGATCAGGCGAACGGCCTCCTCCATCGTCGCCCGATCCATGTTGTCGAGCATGATGAGATCGGCGCCGCCATCGAGCGCCTGCTGCACCTCGCCGAGGTCGCGTGCCTCCGCAGCCACCCGCAGTTCGGGTTTCAACGGACTGACGCGCCGGAGCGCCTCCCGCACTGAGCCCGCGCCGTCGGCGTGGGTGTCCTTGAGCATGACCATGTCATGGAGGCCCATGCGATGGTTCGTGCCGCCACCGCACTTGACCGCGTACTTTTGCAAATCTCGCCAGAGCGGCACCGTTTTCCGCGTGTCGCACACCGCGATGCGTCCACTAGTCGCCGCCACCAACTGGGCCGTCAGGGTGGCCACGCCGCTGAGTTGCTGAAGCAGGTTCAGCGCCGTGCGCTCCCCCGCCAGCAAAGAGCGCACACGACCGGAGAGCTCGAGCACGCGGTCGCCCGACACCACGGCGGCGCCGTCGTTCTTCAGGATGGTCACCGTGACGCCGCCGAGTTCCGCAAAGACGGCGGCAAAGACGGCAACACCGCACAACACGCCATTCGCCTTCGCGACCACCACGGCCCGCCCCTGTACGCCCTCGTCGAACACGGCGTCCGTTGTCACATCGCCGCGATCGGAGAGGTCTTCACGGAGGGCCAGGCGGATGCGCTCCCGCAGCGGAAGCGGATGGTTGAAGTCCTCAATGTTCATGATGGTGGTGCTTGTGCTCATGGTCATGATCGTGGTCGTGACCACAGCAGCCGTGCTCGTGCTTGTGGTCGTGGTCATGGTGATGGTCGTGGCCGCAGCCCCCGTGTTCATGGTCGTGATCGTGTCCACAGCAGCCGTGGTCGTGGTCATGATCGTGGCCGCAGCAGTCACCTTCGTGCTCCAGCGCGAGCATCTCTGCCGGCAGGAACTGGCGCGTGGTGTCCGCCAGCACGACGCGGAGCAGGTTGGCGATCTCGCGCTTGTCCTTGGTTCCGGCACCATAGCCGATGCGGCGAGGCGTCATGACGAGCGGGGCGAGGGTCGGGAAAGCGAGGGTCGCCAGCAGCGCGGCGCCCGTGGGCGTGGTCATCTCGCCTTCGTTCTGCGTCTTGCGGACGGGGAAATCCTTTAGGATCGCCAGCGTTCCCGGGGCGGGCACCGGCATCCGGCCGTGGGCACATGCAACCGTTCCCGTGCCGAGCGAGACCGGTCCTGAAAGCACATAGTCGACACCCAGCTGATCCAGCGCCAGGCAGGTGCCCACGATGTCGACGAGGCAATCGAGGCCGCCAACCTCGTGCAGATGGACGTCGTGGAGGGGGACGCGATGGGCCTCGGCCTCCGCCTGGGCGAGCGCATAGAGCGCCTGAAGCGCCGTCTCCTTCACGCCATCCGGCAGATTCGCGGCGCCGATGATTCCCACCAGGTCACCGAGATGGCGATGGGGCTGGGGCTCGTCATTCACGACCACATCGATCTTGGTTCCGGCGATGGATTGGCGGGTCGTGGCCGAGCGCACCAGGTCGAAGCCCGGCACGTTGAGCTTGGCCAGGTCGGCCTTCAGCTTGTCGAAGTCTGCGCCCACATCCACTAGCGCACCGAGGAACATGTCGCCCGACGCACCGGCCACGGGATCGATGTAGAGGATCTTCACCGCGGTTGTGGGCGGCACTTCCGCATGATCGTGGTCGTGATGATGATGGTCATGGTCATGCGAATGATCGTGGTCGTGGTCGTGATGCTCGTGATCGTGCGCGTGGGAGGGATGATCATGCGCCATTGGGGTAGTCCTTTCAGTCGTCTACAAAACTAGATGTACAGATTGCTTTCAATCTACTCGGAAAAACGCTCTTCCTTCCAGGGGTCGCCGTTGTTGTGATAGCCGTAGCGCTCCCAGAAGCCGGGCCGGTCGGCGGACATGAACTCGATGCCGTTCAGCCACTTGGCGCTCTTCCAGAAATAGTACCTCGGGAGCATCATGCGGACCGGCCCGCCGTGCTCCGCTTCGAGCGGTTGACCGTCGAAGGTGGTGGCAAGCAACACGTTGTCGTCCATCAGGTAGCTGAGAGGCGTGTTGGTTGTATAGCCACCGAAGCTGTGCTGCATGACGTGTGTGACCGAGGCGGGCAGGGGGCCGAGCCTCGCCTCCACAGCCTTCAGGAAGTCGGAGAAGCGAACGCCCTCCCAGTCCGTGTCCAGCTTGGACCAGCGCGTCACGCAATGGATGTCGCAGTGAACCTTGGTCCGTGGCATCGCCTGAAGATCGGCCCAGGTGAAAACGACGCCGGTTTCGTAGATACCCCAGACACGACAGGCCCACTTCTCCGGGAAGACGATCGGAGTGGGCCCGTAGGTAAGGACGGGGAAGCCCTTCGTGAGGGTCTGGCCCGGGGGAATTCGGGCGTCGAGGGACGTACCATCCGGCGAGGGGCGGCGAAAACGATCAAAGAGGGACATCGACCGACCTCCTCGGGAGAGCGCTCAGTACCGTGGCGTAGCCGGATCAACCTCCAGCGACCAGGCATCGATCCCGCCAATCAAATTGCGCACGTGGGTGAACCCCTGACGCAGCAGGAACCCCTGAACACTGGCCGATCTCATGCCGTGGTGGCAATAGACGACCACTTCGGAATCGGCATGTTCTTCGAGTTCCGTCAGGCGCGACGGAATGTCGCCCATGGGGATGTGGATGGCGCCGGGGATGCTGGCGATCTCGACCTCTCCCGGCTGGCGCACGTCGAGAAGAATGGGCGGATTCCCGCCGTCGATGCGTGACTTCAGTTCAGTGACAAGGCAGTCGGTCATGGTGCGCGTCCCGCTCCAAGGAATGGCTTGAGGCAATCACGGGCAAGGATCGGGCCGACCGTCACTTCGGGGCCGAGCCATTCCTGCGGCCGATCTGTGCCTGCTCCTTGATCGAGATGACAAGGGAGGCCATCGCCTCGTCGAATACGTCGAATTGCTCGCCATCAACCTCGATGACCCGGCCATCCATCTCGAAGACACCCGCCCGCGACTGGCGATTGCGGGCCAGCAAGCTGACCGTCGCGTAGGGCTCCTTCGCGCCGACCTCGTAAAGGTGAAACACCGAGGCAGGCGTCTTGGTCCCCATGAGGGACATCTCGCTCGTGACATCCAGGTCCTGGAACGCCTCCAGGAATCCGTCGATCTTGGCAGGTGGAATCACAACGGCCGACTCGCCCGGCATAGTTCCGTTCCAGGCGGCGCCTTTCTTCTCCAGAACCAGGCGGTTGGGTCCGATCTCGACCTCCATGCGACCGACGCGCCCGGCCACATCGGGGAGCAGGCGTCGCTCTTCGAAATCCCGCCGGAAGCGGAAGAGGCGTCCCTGCGCGGTGAAGTCGATCTTCCAAAGCGACTGGTCCTGGCGACGCCAGACAAAGGCCATTCCCTCACTTGTATCTGTACGTCCGAAACGAAGGCCCTGCACAGTGCCGTCATCGCCCGTCACGAGGAGGTTGTAGCTTTCCTCCACGATGCCGTAGTCCATGAGTTCGTCCTCAGGCACGTTCGAGCGGATAAATCGCTGGGCGCTGGTGCTCGCGAGGGCCTCCAGGAATGACTCGACCCGATCATTGCGGATGGGGACCGCGGCCATGTCGGGCATGATCCAGCCGCCCTTGTCGCGCAGCAGGTTCGCGCGAGCGTTTCCCGAGGAAATCTCAATCTGGCGGATGGAGGCGGGATTCAGCCAGACCATGCGCTTGGTGGTCCATTCGGTGGCGGGGCGGAAAAACTCGCCCACCGTCGAGCGTCCGGCGATGCCGACGGTACCGGCCGCGTTCCTGACCACAAACTGCTCACGGCCGGGGATGCGAAGACCGACCTCGAACAACGGCTTGCCGTCGCCGGTCACGGTCAGGGTCGGAGGTTCAAGACCGAGCTGCATCGTGGAGCTGGTCGGTGCGTCGATGATTTCGAGGAACTGCCCTTCGCCGAGCACTCCCATGAATCGCTCGACGACGACCTTGTCGGCGGGGATTGGGCGCCCTGCAACCGCAGTGAACCAATCGTTGGAGGACGGGGACTCGCGCTCCATTGCGGAGGTGCCGCGGGCGCTCTGCACTTCTATGCGCTTGACGCCCGTGGACTCAGGCGGCACCAGGTGCTTGTCACGAACATCCGCCAGTTGCTTGCGGGCCTGCTTGAAGAACCAGTCGGAGACCGTGAAGACGTTCGGTTCGCCCTCCAGCCGGGCGTAGACGGGACCGAACTGGTTCGGCTGGGCGCCGAGTTGTATTGTTGTATAGCCGATGGAGCCCTTGTCATCCTTGATTCCAAGCTTCACTTCGGCGCGGGGCTTCTCAAGTCCGTAGTCCGTGCCCGGCTCGGGAGCGAACTCCGCCTGACGGCGGGCACCACGCAAGTTCTCCAACCATGCGGCGATGATTACATCGTTGGCGCCCATGGAACGCGGTTTCACCACGCGCCACGCCGTGTTGGCATTCGGGCGTTCCAGCGTGACGCTTCCGAGATCGTTGCGGAACTCAAGCTCCACCACGCGCGAGGAATCATGGAAGAATACCTGTTGGCTCTGCAAAGCGCTGAGTTGGCTGCGCTCTGTGTGATCAACATCCCACAGGTAGAAAGCGAGCAGGCAAGCGAAGGCGACGATGGCGAGGATTGGGCGCTTGGCGTTCATTTCATGCGCCTCCGGGCGATGGCGAAACCGCTGCCGCCAACGGTGATCAGCAGGCCAATCAGCAGGAAGGTTCCGAGCAGGGTCCACGCCGTGGTCGTGGTCAGCGCAATCGGTGTCGCCGTGACGAACCGCGGCGGAATCTGGAGCAGATCCTCGCGCTCGCGCAGCCAATTCACCGACTGAAGGAAGAAGGCCCCCGCGTCACCGTTTGTCGCCAGTTGGCGATCCGTGAAAGCATCGCTGTCACCGATCAGGACGATTTTGGCGCGCTGGCCCCAACGTCCACCAGGCGTCTGCTTGGTGACGCTCACTGACAGGATTTGGTTCGTCACCTTCTCGACATCATCCGGTGGGATGGCGCGACGGAAGCTCTTCATCGAATCGACCGGCTCGGTCCAGCATTGCTCGTTGGAGACCAGGATGCCTTCCAATTTCACGTTCGGGTCAGCTTTCCCCTGCGACACGATGGGACGCGCACGATCGAGCAAAAACGGGACGCGCGACGTGGCAAGCGCGATGGGGTGCTTGGCCCAGATGGCCTGCGGCGTGGTGGTCACCCGCGTGGCGGACATCGCCAGCGGATCGATGATCATCTCGTTCGGCATGTCGAGCCCGTAACCCGTCACCAGCTTCTCGAAGTTCGGAAGCGGCACCCGCTCCTCGAACATCGGGTCCAGCATCAGGAAGAGCTTGCCGCCCTCATCGAGATAGTTCTTCAGCAATTCGAAATCGAAATCGGAAAGGTCGCGTCGCGGACCGGCGATGACAATCGCCGCGGTGTCTGCCGGGATGCGCCCCTCCATTAGGCGGAACTCCTGGATATTCACCGCGCCTGCCGCGATGGCTTCCGCCACCTTGGTGAGCGAGTCATCGGTCTTGTCCAGGCGCTTCTCACCGAGGCCGCTCGACCAGTAAATCGTCTCCTTGCCATCGGTCAGCAGCCGGGCAAAGGCATTGGTCAGGACGTGCTCGCGAAGGCCATTAGAGAGCGAGATTTCCCCATCGGTGCGGCGCTTCATGGTGCCGTCGGCGTCGAACAGGGAAAGGAAGAACTGTCCCTCGCGAATGTTGCCACCGAATTGCGAGACCACGTCTAGATCCCGCTTCGGGTCGTATAGATCGATCGACAGCTGAGGCGCGAGGCGCTGGTAGTTGGCGAGGAACTTCTGCGCGGCGAAACGATCCTTCTGCGCGACAAACAACTCCAGCCGCGCCGACTGCTCCGCCGGAATGCGCCGCAGGATCGAACTCGTCTGCGCGCCAAGCGTGTGGATACCATCGCGCGTCAGGTCAAAACGCTGCGGGCGGTTGGCCGAGACGAGATATGCCAGCGCGAGTGCCAGCAGGAAAAAGACTGTATAGACGCACGATGCGGCCCAGTCGCGCCAGCGGACCTCGCGGAGCCACAGCAGCGAACCGGCGATGGATGCCAGCGAGAGCAGACCCATCGCAAAGTGCCAGGTCATGAAGGCGCCATTCAACGCCCCCAAGCCCACGGCCATTGCGAGGCCAACAAACCCAAGAAATAGCGGGACTGCACGAATCCAGAGGCTGCGCGTTTGCATCAGGTGGACCTCCAGCGGCGGGCTTCGAGGAGCCGCGCCGTGACGAAGAGCCCAACCCAGGCCATCACCACGAAATAGGCCACATTCATCGGGGCGATGTTCCCAGAGATCAGCCCGTTGATGTGCTCCGTCACCGTGAAGTGACGAGCCGCATCGTCGAGGGCCTGCACATTGCTGGCCGACGCGAACGCCTGGCCGAACGCGAGCATGAAGAGCGTGACGTAGCTAAGGACCGCGGCCGCCACCTGCGACTCGCTGGCGGCGCTGAAGAGCAGTCCGATCGACACATACCCCGCGGAACTCAACAGCAGCGCGATCACGCTGCCGATCACCACGGGCCAGTCGACGATCGTCATCATGCCGGTCACGACGGGGAAGATCGGCGTGATTGTTGTATAGATTGCTATACCAAGGAACGTGGCAAGGAACTTTCCACCGAGCACCGCCCAGTCCCGCGCCGGCATCGTCTGGAGCAGGTCCAGCATCCCGTTCGAGCGATCCTCGGCAAATACACGCATGGTCAGCAACGGCACCTGAATCAGCAGGAAGAAGTGCAGCATCTGGAAGGTCGGCACGACCACCGAGTCGGTCGCATTCACCGACGTCCCCTGTCCGCCCTGCGAGAAGACAACCAGTTGTTGCAGATAGACGAGCGCCGCGAGCATGAAGAACACGCCGCAGAGCACATAGTATAGCGGCATGCAGAGGAGCGAGGCGACCTCACGTCGCGTGACCAGGAAGAGTTGGCGCGTGAAGCTCATGCGCTGCCCTCCTTGCCGATGGCACGAAGGAAGACATCCTCGAGGCGGGCTCGCTTGAGCGTCACCTCCACCACATCGATGCCTGCCGGCACCGCACGACGGGCGATCTCGGGGCGCAGGTCCTCGCCCTCAC
This sequence comes from bacterium, assembly GCA_016125005.1. Classification (GTDB taxonomy): domain Bacteria; phylum Sumerlaeota; class Sumerlaeia; order SLMS01; family SLMS01; genus WGMQ01. The sequence continues at coordinate 113,725 of WGMQ01000020.1, forward strand.
GCGGCGCCCAGGTCAGCAGCGCCTCGCCTTCACTCCAGGTCACCTTGATGCGGCTTCCTCCGGGCAGCTCTGCCGCCAGGCGATTCACGATGTTGCTCGATCCGCGCAGCCGCGCCAGGCCCTCCGAGGGAATCGTGGCAACCAGTTGCTCCGGTGTTCCCTGCGCGGCCACCTTGCCATTCGCGATGATGACGATGCGCGTGCAGGTCAGCTCCACCTCGGGCAGGATATGCGTGGAGAAAAGCACCGTGGTCTCCCCCGCCAGCGAGCGCACGAGACGTCGCACGTCGTTAATCTGCGAAGGATCCAGGCCCACCGTTGGCTCGTCCAGCAGCAGCACCGGCGGCTTGCCGAGGAGTGCCTGGGCGAAGGCTGCGCGCTGGCGCGTGCCCTTCGACAGATTGCCGATCAGACGGGTGCGTTCCTTCTGGAGGTTCAGCAACGCGGTGGTTCGCTCGGCCTCGCTCTTGGCCTGGCGATTGTCCAGTCCCTTCAGCCCCGCCATGTAACGGAGGAACCCGTCGAGGGTCATGTCGCCGTAAACCGGCGCGCCCTCCGGCAGATAGCCGAGACGCTGGCGCTGCGCCGGGGTGGCGTGCTGCATTTCGATTCCGTCGATGCGCGCGGAACCGGCGGTGGGGCGCATGAGTCCCGCAAGCAGCTTCATGGTCGTGGACTTGCCCGCGCCGTTGGGCCCGAGGAAGCCAAGAATCTCGCCCTTCTCCGCGCGAAAGGAAACATCCTCGATCGAACGCGTGGGGCCGTAATGCTTGGTCAGTCCATCTACTTCGATCATTGAGACGCCGGTGTCAGAGTTTGGCAATAATGGCAGTGATGAGGCGGTTGAAGCGATCAGCCGCCTGGCGGCCGATTTCCATGACCTCTTCATGCGTCGTCACGGTGCTGGCGCGCTCCACATGTGAGTTGGTCAGCAGGGAGATCCCCAGAACCTCGGCGCCCGCATGGATCGCCGCGATGGTCTCGGGAACGGTGCTCATGCCAACCGCGTCGCCCATCATCCGGAACATCATGACTTCGGCTTGGGTCTCAAAGGTTGGTCCCAGGTTGGCGATATACACGCCTTCGCGCAGGACGATCCCCTTTTCCGCGGCGCATTGGAGAGCCAGTTTCTGCAAGCGGCGGCTGTAGGGCTCGCTCATGTCGGGGAAGCGGGCCCCCAGTTCGGGGAAATTCGGCCCGATCAGCGGATTCTTCATCATATTGTTCACGTGATCCGTGATGAGCATCATCTCGCCCGTGGAGAAGCGCGGATTCACGCAGCCCGCCGCGTTGGAAAGGATCACGGTCTTGACGCCGGCCTTGAGCAGCGCGCGCAGCGGCAGCACCGCCAGCTTGGGATCGACGCCTTCATAGAGGTGCTTGCGCCCGCTCATGACGATGACCGGGTGGCCGTCCGCCTTGCCGAGCACCAGCTTGCCCGCATGACCGACCACAGTGCTGACCGGGAAGTGTCGGAGCTTGTCATAGGATGCTTCCCGCGTTTCGGTCAGCGTTGCCGTGAACCCGCCAAGTCCGCTGCCAGCAACGACCAGCGTCTTCGGGATCTGACCAAAGACGCCAACGATACTGGCAGCGGCTTCTTCGATCTGCACCAACTCCGGCGACGAGTGACTCATTGTTTAGGGCTCCAGTTTCAGGGTCCGGCCTGCATCTGCATGGCGTGGAGCAGGGAGCACAGAAGCTTCAGCCGGTGCAAAAGAAAACGAGTTGGATCATCGAGTGCGACTGAATCTCCATGGATCGCTTGACCACAGCCATTAGAACTGCATGTTACCGTCAAAGTGGAAGTATTGCAGGTTGAAATAGACTCCTGCCCACTGCACGAGATTTTCCCTATCAATGATCGAAGAGACCTCTCCGCAGAGTCATCTTAACCTCGCAGGGACACCCGGCCAGGTTCCATCGCTGGAACAGGGAGCTGTGGATTTCTTTGACCTCGCACTGGACCTCCTCGCCATCGCGGACCTCGATGGTCACTTTCTGCGGGTCAATCGGTCATGGGAGACGGTCCTTGGCTATCGAGTTGAAGATCTCGAGGGACAGCGCTTCATGGATCTGATCCACCCCGACGATATCGCCGCGACCGTCGCTGCCGTTGGGGAACTACGGGAAGGCAAACTGATTCCCAGTTTCACCAACCGCTACCGGGCCCGCAGCGGTGAGTACCGCGAGATCGAGTGGCGCTCTGTTCCAAAAGGGGGCAGGATCTACGCGGCGGCCCGCGACGTCACGGAGGCCCGACGAGCAACACGTCAGATCCAGGAGGAGCGCGGTCGCCTGGAGGCGTTCGTTCGGCACGCCCCGGCGGCGGTCGCCATGTTCGATCGCGAGATGCGTTACCTGGCCTGCAGCGAACAATGGTTGAGCGACTACCGCCTGAAGGGGCGTGATATCATCGGTCAGTCCCACTACGATGTGTTCCCCGGCATCTCGGAGGACTGGAAGGCCATCCACCGCCGGTGCCAGGGCGGTGCCGTGGAACGTTGTGACGAGGACTGGTGGCGGCCCGCTGGGTGGGATCACGACCAATGCCTGAAATGGGAGGTTCGACCTTGGTTCACAACCTCTGAGGAAGTCGGCGGCGTCATGATGCTGACCGAAGACATTACGGAGGCGAAGGAACTGCAGAAGGCCCTCGCCCGACGGAACGAAGAGCTGGCGACCGCGTTGCGCGAACTGCGACTAACGAAGGAGTTTCTGGAGCAAACCAACTCGGTTGCCCGTGTGGGCGGATGGGAATACGAGGCCCAGACCGGAAAGTTGTCCTGGTCGCACCTGACCCGCAAGATCCATGGCGTGGACGATTCCTACGTTGTCGTGCCGGACAGGGGGTTCGAGTTCTATCCGGAGGGCGAGTCGCGGGACCGCATCATTGCAGCGATCAATCGGGCCAAAGAGAAGAGCGATCCGTGGGAGGAGATCGTCGAGTTCCAGCCGCTCACCGGCGATCGCATCTGGGTCAAGGTGCAGGGCAACTCCGAGATCCGCGATGGCCAGTGCGTCCGCCACTTCGGGGCCATTCAGGACATCACTGCCCAGAGGAAGCTGGAGCAACGGCTACGGGAGCGCGAGACCCAGTTAACCGAGGCCAAGGCAAGGGCGGAAGCCGCCAACGTGGCCAAGAGCGTTTTCCTCTCCAACATGAGCCACGAGATCCGCACCCCGCTCAACGCCATCATCGGCATGTCTGAACTGCTCGAGGAATCGGAGTTGGGGCCCGAGGCAACCTCGTATGTGGAGACAATCAGAACGAGCAGCGAGGTTCTGCTCGGCCTTATCAACGACATTCTGGACTTCTCAAAGATCGAAGCCGGCCAGATGGAGATGGAAAGTTCAGCAGTGGATCTGAGGCGCTGCGTGGAAAGCGCCATCGACATCGTGTCCAGTCCCGCGCGGAAGAAGCACCTCGAATTGCTCTACTGGATTGCGCCGGAACTTCCCACTTTCATCCTCTCAGACCAGACTCGACTGCGCCAGATACTCGTCAATTTGTTGTCCAACGCCGTCAAGTTTACCAGTCAGGGGGAAATCGTCCTGAGGGCGACGCTGGCGGGGTCCGAAGGCACCGCACAGACGCTGCGAATTGAGGTGACCGATACCGGCGTTGGCATCCCCGAAGACCGCATGGACCGCCTCTTCCAGCGCTTCAGCCAGGTGGATGCCACGACGGCACGTCAGTATGGAGGGACCGGGCTCGGTTTGGCGATCTGCCAGCGACTCGCCCTACTGATGGGCGGTGCGGTCAGCGCCCAATCGCAGGTGGGAAAAGGAACCCAATTCACGGTCGAACTACCGCTCCGCCCCGCCAGTGGCTCGCGTCCTTCCGACCATGTGGAGGATCCCGCGGGTTTCGAGGGCGCCCAAATCCTGGTGGTGGACGACAACGCCACGAACAGATGGATCCTGAAGCAGCAACTCGCCGGATGGGGCATGAAACCAACCACCGTGGGAACCGGCGAGGAAGCGCTGGCCCTACTTCAGGCTGGGCGGGTTTTCTCGGCGGTCCTGGTTGATGGTGTGATGCCTGGGATGGATGGCGAAACCCTTTGCCGGGAAATCCGGCGCACCCATACCGCCTCCTCCCTGCCCCTGATCATGCTGACGTCGCTCGGTGAGGCGAAAGCGGGGTCTCACCACGGCGATCGCATCAGTCGACTCGCCAAGCCGGTCAAGACTCTCCAGCTGTTCGAGACGCTCCGGTCGTCGCTCGCGCTTGGCTCTCGATCGAGCGACGCGGCAGCCCGTGTTGCGCCGTCGCTACTCGCCACGCGCTGTCCGCTCAAGATCCTGGTCGGCGAGGACAACCCGGTTAACCGCAAGGTGATCGACCTCCTATTGCAGAAGATCGGCTACACGGCCGAGTTCGCGGAGGACGGAAGCGCGGTGCTGGGCATGCTCGAGAAGAATCGCTACGACGTGATCCTCATGGACATTCAGATGCCTGAGATGGATGGACTTGAGGCCACAAGACGCATCAGGGCCCAGGAACAATACCACCATTCACCCTGGATTGTGGCGCTGACTGCCAATGCCACGCAGGCTGATCGGGTGGGGGTCTTCAACGTGGGAATGAACGACTACCTAAGCAAGCCGGCTCGAAGCCAGCAATTGGCGGAGGCCCTTGAAAGAGCCCACAGGAACTGCCAGCGCTGAGCGCCGATCCCACACCTTGACACCACTGTTTTCCCGCCCAAAGCTGTCGCATCACGTTGGAAGTCTCATCGCCGTCCCCCCCGGCGAAACAGCCAATCCGAGGAGAAAGCCCGATGTCGCTGGGCCGCATGTGGTTCCCCCTACTTATCACCATGATTCTCGCATTTGCCTCCTCAGCCAGCGCCCAAGCCCCAACGACCGGCACACTCGTCCTTCGCGCCGGGAGTCAGCTCGGAGAGTTCCGGATCGGGGAGAAGCTCGTGGTCCGCACCCGAATTCTAAGACCCGACGTGAACCGGGATCTGGAGTTCAAGGCCACATCCCCCGCCAAGGGCCGTCAATTGCTCAGCTCCACTCGTGGCCAGATCAAGTTTGCCATGATCGACCCCCGCACGGTGGCTGCCGACTTTGCTGTCAACAAGGGCACCACCGGCGTTGCTATCATCGAGGTCTCCGCTGCTGACGCCCCCACGAGTGCCGTAATCAACTGGTCGGGTAACTCCGTCACGACGCACGACGGCACGGCTCCCGTTGTGATCCAAGTGGATGGAGCGAAGGTCCTTCGCTCGCTGACGCGTGATGGCGCCCGCATTGTCGCACCCCTTCGCGCGGGCGAGACGGTTCGCATGACGATCTCGCGCGAGGAAATGCCCACCGATGCATTGAAGAAGTTGGACCTGAGTTCGCTCCCGGCAAAGCGAGCTCCCTTCTCCGAGACGGCCTCCACCGTAGGGCCAGCACTTCGTTGGCAGGGGGTGACGACCTCGCCGGGCAGCTCCTGCTTGCAACCGGCGTCTGAAAGAACAACCCGAGCTGGGTAGAGTAGCCAGCCCGCGGTGTATTTCCTGCAACGGGCCTCTCCGCCCTTCTTGACGTCCGCCGGGCGCCAGTGCCTACCATGACGTTTCAATCTGCCCCTTCGAAGGATCAATGAACAGTGCCCAGTGCAGCCGCACCCCGAGAGACCCCCGTCACGAGCCTTACCCCGGGAATGTCCATCGACGATGTACTCCTCCTCTCCAGCGTTGAGCAGCGCACCAAGAAGAATGGCGATCCGTTCTTCATGCTCCAACTCAGCGACGGCAGCGGCTCCATCAATGGTGTCATGTGGGACAATCACCACAGCCTGGTAGCGGGTCTCGCCCGCCGCGACGACTTCGTTCATGTCACCGCCGAAGTCGGCGAGTTCAACAACAGCCCGCAGCTGACCGTGAAATCTCTCACCCGCGTGGAGGACAGCGAGGTGAAAACCGAGCGATTCCTCCCCACCAGCCCGCGCCCCCGCGCGGAAATGGAGGCCGAACTGGACGCTTGGATCGCCAAGGTCAAGCACCCCGACTGCGCCCGACTCCTGCGCCTGCTCTTCGGGAATGAGCGCCTCCGCGAGGCCTACTGCACGGCTCCTGCCGCGGTACGAATTCACCAGCCCTACATCGGTGGCCTGCTGGAACACACACTCAACGTGATGCGCATTGCTGACGCCATGGCCTCGCTGTACGAGCCGATCAATCGCGACGTGCTGATCACCGGCGGACTGCTGCACGACATCGGCAAGATTCGCGAGTTGGAGTGGCGCCGGACCATCACCTACACGACCGAGGGCCGCCTCCTGGGCCACATCCCCATTGGCTCCCAAATGGTCGACACTTGGATCAGCCGCCTCAAGAAATCCGATGACGGCTTCGACGACAGCATTCACATGCAGATCATCCACCTGATCCTCAGCCACCACGGCAAGCTGGAGTACGGCTCACCGGTCCGCCCCCAGACCCGCGAAGCGCAGGTGTTCCACTACGCCGATCACGCCGATGCCTACATGACCGTCTTCAAGGTCGAGACGGAGAAGGCGATGGCCAAGGGCGAGGCATGGACCCCCTTCAACCGCATGTTCGATTCCTATCTGTTCGCCGGCGCGATCCCCACGGGGCAGTCCAAGGTCCCTTCGTCCGAGGACTTGGCTTATCAGGACCTCGGTGGTCAGCCAGTAGACGATGTGCAGCCAGCGCGATGAGTAGCGACTCCATCCCCTCGAGCGATGGCGGGGCTGATCGCCGTCGTGAATCACGGCGACTTCTGGTTTCCCGCTGCTCGCTCGCCATCACCAGCCCTGCCTGGGCGATCACCCCATATCCTCTGGCAGGCAGGACGATCAACATCAACACCATCGGCATGAAGATCGGATCGATCTCTGCCCCTGCCGAGCAGGTCATCGCTTGGCGGGAAGTCATTCTGGATGACGTGGAACTGATGATTCAGGTGACCATCGAGGGAATGGAACAACTCCCCGTCCTCAAGGGACGCCTCGTCTGGGTATATCCGGAGGAGCCGACAGAAGAGGGCCCGACCTGCTCGTTTGGCATCCTCTTCTCCGCAGGCATGGACCAGGAGGATCGCCGGATTCTCGCTGACCTGGTGCGCGGCCTGCCTGAGCGTTTCTAGTAATCCGAGACAAAGTAATCTGAAGAGTGGACAACCCGCGACAATGACCCGCAAGCCGCTTGCCTTCCTTTCCATGGACTCGCTGGAGGGATATTTCACCTATGACCATCTTCCTGCCGCGATCCTTGAACAGAGGGGCTGGCAGGTGGAATATCCATCGTGGAGGAGCGACGCCGATTGGCAGCGGTTTGCCGCTGTCATTATTCGGTCCCCGTGGGATTACCAACACGACCCTGATCGCTACATGGCGACGCTGCGATACATCGCGTCGCTCGGCGTGCCGGTCCACAACAGCGTCGACATCGTGGAGTGGAACCTGCGCAAGACGTACCTGAAGGAGCTGGACCAGCGGGGCGTGCCGCTAATTCCCACCATCTGGAGGGACGCGCTGGCGGGAGGCGACCTGCACCGACACTCCGAGTCGCTGGATTCTAGCGAAATCGTGGTAAAGCCCATCCTTGGCGCCAACGCGGACGGTGCCTTTCGGCTGAGCGCCCCCTTCGATTCGCCGCAAGCAGCCGAGGCACTGCGCACCTACGCCGCGGCCCCTTTTCAGATCCAGCCATTCCTCCGTTCGATCGTGGAGTTCGGCGAGGTTTCCCTCTTCTACTTCGGCAGCCAATACAGCCACGCGGTCCACAAGAAGCCCAAGGCGGGCGACTTCCGCGTTCAGGAGGAGCACGGCGGCATCCTGAGCCCCATCGTCCCGGTTCCCGGAGCCTTGGCAGTGGCGGACAAGGTCATGGCCGAGCTCCCTGGCGCCACACTGTATGCCCGGGTGGATCTGGTCATTCTGAACGATGGCAACTGGGCGGTCATGGAAGTCGAGCTGAACGAACCCAGCCTTTACTTCAACATCGATCCCGATTCGCCGCGCCGCTTCGCGGATGCGGTGGAGCAGGTCGTGGTTGGCTAACCCGCCACATGTACGAGGACGCTGCGGCTGTGGGGCGCGCGGCGGTGTTCCCACAGGTAGATCCCCTGCCAAGTCCCCAGCGCCAGCTCGCCGTCCATTACGGGAATCGACAGGGAGCAATTCGTCAGGATCGCTTTGATGTGCGACGGCATGTCGTCCGGTCCCTCGAACGTGTGTGTGTAGATCCGATCCCCCTCGGGCACGAGACGATTCAGCCAATTCTCCAAGTCGTGGCGCGCGGAGGGATCGGCGTTCTCCTGAATGGTGAGCGAAGCGGAGGTGTGCTGGATGAAGACGGTGCAGAGGCCCTCGCGCACCGCCGCCTGGCGCACCACCGCGGCGACTTGGTCCGTGATTTCGTGGAGTCCCTGCCCCGGGGTTCGGATCGAGATTTTTCGCAACATTCTGAACGTGTCTCCCTAGCTGCGGTGAAAGCTGCTTGAGACCGGTCCCTGCCGCAACCAAGCATTGGGCCATTGATCCCTAAGGGAGCGTTGGCATTGAGCGAGCAGCCGGAACAAGAACGGAAACCGAGACCGGGATTCTTTAGCCGACTTTTCAGCCAGAAGAAGGTGGAAGAGGCTGAGGCAAAGGCCGCTGCCCCCATCGAAGATCCGTCGCCTGTCGACTATCAGGACTCTATTCCGACGGAGCCGTTGGAGGAGAACATTGCCACGGAACCGCTCGAGCCCCCCGTGGGCAATGCCCCCAAGAAGTCCGGCATGTTGTCGTGGATCTGGGGGAGCTCCAAGAAAAAGCCTGCCTCCCCCGACAAGCCGGATCCCATCCCCGAAACGGTTCCGGAACACGCGGCTCCTGCCCCTGCCGCCGTCCCGCGCAAGTCCTGGTTCGAGCGCCTCCGCGAGCGGCTTCGGTCCGGGTCGGGCAGCTTCCTGTCGGCGGTCTGGTCCGCCTTCGGCATCTCCGGGAAGCTGGACGAGGAAACCACCGAGCGGTTGGAGGAAATCCTCCTGGCCGCGGACGTGGGCATGGAGACGACGCTTAAGATCGTGAAGAAGCTGGAGGCACGCGCCAAGGCCGAGAAGGCCGAAGGGGCGGAACGCCTGATGGAGCTTTTCAAGGAAGTGCTGACAGAGGTCTTCGAGGGCTCGACCAAGACCTTCTCGCCGCAGCCGACCGATGGCCCCTATGTGGTGATGGTCGTGGGCGTGAACGGCGTCGGCAAGACGACGACCATCGGCAAGATGGCAAAGCGTTGTCGCGATGCGGGACTGCGCGTGATGCTGGTGGCGGGCGATACGTTCCGTGCGGCGGCGGTCGAGCAGCTCGAGGTCTGGGCGCGACGCACGGAATCGGATTTCCTCAAGGCCAAGCACGGCGCCGACCCGAGCGGACTCGCCTTCGATGCGCTGACGGCGGCGCGCGCGCGGTCCGTCGACGTGGTGTTCTTCGACACCGCCGGGCGCCTCCAGACCAAGACGAGCCTCATGGAGGAACTTGGAAAGGTCCATCGTGTCTGCGGCAAGGTCATCGGCGGGGCGCCCCACGAGACCCTCCTTGTGATCGACGCGACGACCGGCCAGAACGCGGTCAACCAGGTGAAGGCCTTCTCCGAGGCGGTGAAGCTCAACGGCCTCGTGATGACCAAGCTCGATGGCACCGCCAAGGGCGGCATCCTTATCACGATCCGCGACCAGTTTGACATTCCCGTGACCCTCATCGGCGTGGGCGAAGGGGTGGACGATCTCCGCGACTTCGATCCGCGTCAGTTCGCCAATGCACTTTTCGGAGCCCCGAAGGAGGAAAAGTGATGGAAGCGGATCCCGTCGTCCTGGTCGAGTTCCACAACCCCTACGACGCCCAGATGGCACGCGTGGCACTGGAATCGGAGGGGATTCCCTGCCAGTTGCTCGACCAGAATCAGGCGGGCTGGACTGGCATTGGCGTGTTGTTTCCCGTGCGTCTTCTGGTGCTCCCGGAGGACCTCGACGCGGCGAAGGAACTGCTGACGAGGGAAGGGCTGTACAGCTTCGAAGAATGAGCCGTGGCCCCGCTGTCGCGTACTACCTTTCCGGGCACGGGTTCGGCCACGCCACCCGCGCCGTGCTGGTGATGGAGGCGCTCCACCGACTGGCGCCGGGCGTGCAGCTTCACATTCGCTCCACGGTGCAGGAATCGCTCCTGCGCAAGTACCTGCGGCTCCCCTTCACGCTGGAGCGCGTCCAACTCGACAGCACCGTCATCGAACGAAGCATCTTCGCGGTCGATGTGCCTGCAACGGCGGCGGCCTATCGCGCATGGGCTCCGACGCGTGAGGTGACAATCGCGGCAGAGACCGCCTCGATGCGCTCCGCGGGCATCGACGTGACCGTGTTCGACGTCCCTCCCGCCGCTGCCGCCGCTTCGGCCGCCGCGGGTATTCCCTCGGTGGCGATCACGAACTTCACCTGGGACTATATCTACGACGACTATCGCGCGGAGGACCCGGTCTTCGCCGAGGCAGTCCGCCAATGCCGCGCGGACTATGCGCTGGCGGACTTGGCGCTGCAACTTCCGCTCGGACACACGTTCGATCAATTTCGCCGCACAGTGGCGGTTCCGCTGGTGGCTCGCCGGACGGCGGTCGACCGCGAGGCGATCCGCGCCGAGCTGGGTATCCACGACTCGCGACCGGTACTGGTGGTCGCGCTGCGGGGAGCCGCGACGGGGCTCAGCGTCGATGGACGCGACGTCCAAGTGCTGAGCTTCGGCGAGCTGGACGGACCGGGTGTTCGTCGCCTCGAACCCGCCTGGGACCAGCGCTTCAGCGAGGTGCTCGCCGCGGGCGACGTGGTGCTCTCCAAGCCCGGTTACGGCGTGTGCAGCGAGTGCATCGCGAACGGCAAGCCGCTTCTGCATCTCCCCCGCACCGGTTTCCGGGAAGCGGACCTGCTGGTTCGCGGCATGGACGGAGCCGTCCCGCACGCACAGATTGATGCAGAGACCCTTGCCGATGGCACCCGTTTGGCCCTCGTCTGTCGGGACCTGATGCAGTCGCCAGTTCCGCCATCTGCGGATGTTTCGGGGGCGGATGCCTGCGCGCGCATGATCCTCGAGGTAGCTGGGTTGGCGAACGGCGACCTTTACCGTCGCGGCTGAGCAGTAGCCGACGAGGGATTTCATGACGGTCGATCATAACGTTGATCATCCCCAAGTGAGAAGGTGATGCCTTCCATGCACGGTTTTCTCCACTACGCAAAGGTCCTCATCTCGTGCCCGACGGCGCCTTTCCGCGAGCATTGGGTGGCCGCGAAACTGGATCGATTGCTGGCGGAAATCCCCGGCTTGTCGGTCGCTGTGGATCGCTTCGGGAATCGGATCGTCCGCCTGAAGCGGGGCGAACCAGCGGGACCGTTGCCGGTCTTTGTCGCCCATCTGGATCACCCGGCGTTCCTCATCGGAGGCGCGGTCGACGGCGAGGCGGGCGAGTATCTCCACGAGGCTGTCTTTGAGGGGGGCGTCCAGCTTTCCTACTTCGCGGGGGCGCCGGTTCGACTCTATCGAGACGCCGAGGACGACGGGGTGCCGGGTGTCGTGGTGAGCGCCACTGATGTCTCGCCTGAGACGGACAACCGAAGCGCTATCCTCCGCACCGAATCACCCGCCGAGGGCGCGGTGCTGGCCATGTGGGATGTGCCGATTTTTGAGGAGAAGGACGGGATGCTGCACGCGCGGGTCTGCGACGATCTGGTGGGGTGCGCGGCGATCCTGGCAGCGCTGGAGGAGTTGGCCCAGGACACGCAGCCGGTGGACGTGGCGGCGATTTTCTCGCTGGGGGAAGAAGCAGGATTCTGCGGGACGTTGTGTCTTCTTTCGGAGGAGACTCTGCATCCTCTGCTGGATCGCGACGGCATCTTCATCTCGGTGGAAAACAGCCCGGAGCGCCCCGGTGCGGTCTGCGGCGAGGGCGCCATCATTCGCCTTGGGGATCGGTTGACGACGTTCGATTCGGAAACGGCGGCACTTTTCCACCGCGTCGCCCGTCACCGCGACATCAACGCGAAGCGAGTGCTCATGGACGGCGGGGCCTGCGAGGCGACGGCGTTTGCGCAAAGTGGGCTGCGGGCGGCGGGGCTCTGTGTGCCGCTGCGGAACTATCACAACATGGATCGTCAGGCAGGCGCCATCGCGCCGGAGGCGGTCTCGATCGCTGATGCAGAGGCGCTGACCGCTCTGATCCGGGACTTTGCGCTGCACCACGGCGACCCGGAGCTACCAACCGGCTCAATCGACCTCTCCCGGTTTCTGGAGAAGGGACTCATGCACCTGGGCGGAAATTGAGCGCAAGAGTGCTTGCGGCGTAAGGAACGAACCATGCTTGTGGAGGGGCTTGTGCCCAAGACCATCGGAAAAACGCCACGGAGTCGATACGCATGACCACCACTTCCCAGTTTCGCATGCCCCCATCCTATGCGTCAGAGTACGATGCGATGCTCGACTATATGACGATGTTGCATGCCAAGCGCCCCCGTCCCATTTCGGGCTTCTGGCCCCGCGTGGGCGCCGGTTGGCAGCCGGGGGGACTCATGGTGGTAGCGCGCACCGTTGCCGGTTGGGGTGAGGGTTTCGACATGGAGGCGCTGACCGACGCGGGTCTCCGCCAGTCGATCATTACCAGCCGCCGCGCTGACGGCGAACCGGAGGGCTCCAACCCAACCGCGATCCTGACTGCGGGAGCCACCCATCCCGCCGCTAATCTTTCCGATCCCTTCTGGGAACTGGTGCGCCGCATCCACGCCCGCTTTGCGCCCCAGTCCGCCGGCGCCGACTGGACCAGCTCCATTGCTTGGACGGCCCTGGCAAAGCTGGGCTTTGCCGATGGCGGCAATCCCACCGAGGCGCTCTGGTATCAGCAGCAGGACCGCTGCCGGAACCTGTTCCGCATCGAATTGGAAACGCTCAGGCCGGGCATGGTCCTGATCCTGGCCGATGACAAATCGGTCCGCGATTTCCGTCTGGCAGAAGACGTGGAATGGTCGCTCCTGGACGTGCAGGAGAACATCCAATTCATCGGCGAGAGCGATCACCAGAACTGGTTCATGATCCAGCGCTGGGTCGGCCAGGACATGAACAAGATGGTCGAAAAGGTGTTCAAGCTGCTGGCCGGGGACGATGACGACGACGATTGATCGCTCGTCCTATTCGGGAATCTCCCGATCGTGCGGATCCCGCTGGCTGTGACCGGCCTTGCGTTCGAGTTCCGCCTCGATCGCCCCCTGAGTAAAATAGCCCAGCCTTGATGCGGAGGGGTGGACCTTCTCCGGCGCCATGCCTGCCTTTTCGGCGAGGTAGCTCTCCCAGAGTCGGTGCGTGCGAATGTGGCGACGGGCGCACAGCTCGCCGTGCGGCGTGAGACGCCAGCGCCCGGCGGCGGTCTGGACCTCTCCGCGCAGACGCATCACGAAGAGCGCCGGGTCGCGCCAGAAACCGGCCTCGGCCATGCTGCGAAGCTGCGAGCGTTCCAGGCCCAATTCCATGCCGCCCCGTTCCAGCGCGCGATAGAACTGGCCCAACAGGTCGATGCGCGCGAACCGCAGGGATAGCAGCAATCTCCCGGCGACCTGCGCCAGCAGCCCGTTCCGCGGCGAGAGCAGGAATACGGTCAGGAAGATCAGCCCCGCCACCGTCGCCATGCCGCCCGCGGTCGATGTGGAATCGAGTCCGAGCTGAAGTGGCACCCAAACCGCCGCGGCATGTCCGCCCCACGCGGACGCGATGCCGACAATCAGGCTGACGGCAATCATCGCCGACAGGCGTCGCGTCAGCAGGAACGCGCAGGCGGGCGGCACGATCAGCATGGCAATCACCAGGATGCTGCCAACGCTCTCGAAAGCCGCCACACACGTTGCCGCGACCAACGACATCAGCAGGTAGTGCATGAGCCCCGAATTGACTCCGAGCGACCGCGCGAAGGTCGCGTCGAAGGCCGTGAGCTTGAACTCCTTGTAGAAGAGCACCACGATGATCGCGTTGACGAGGAGCATGATGCCGTTGGTCAGCGCGGCGATGGGGATGTCGTGACCAAGGATCGTGCGCACATCGATGGGGGTCAGCTCGATGGCGCCGTAAAGCACGCAACTCGGATCGAGGTCCACCTTGTCCGCCGCCTGCACGATGAGGAGCAGACCCAGCGCGAAAAGCGTGGTGAAGACGACGCCCATGACGGAGCCTTCGTCGAGGCTCCCGTAGCGCGAAATCGCCTGCACCAGAAAGGCGGTCAGCAGGCCGATCAGGATTGCGCCGATGAACATCGGAAGCACGTCGCGCGAGCCGGTCAGCAGGAACGCTGCGACCAGCCCGGGAAGCACCGTGTGGCTGATGGCATCGCCCATCATGCTCATACGGCGAAGCATCAGAAAGTTGCCGAGGAGCGCGCAGCTCATGGCGACCAGCGAGCCGGTGATGGCAATCCAGGTGTCGAAGATCGTCCAGGTCACGTGGGCACCACCTTGTGGGGGGAAGCGGGGACCGGCACCTGACTGCCGTTGGCGGAAAGCTCTGCCTCGAGTTCGGCCACCAAATCCTCGTCGAGGACGTGCTCGATCAGGTCGGCGCCCCGGTCGACACGGGACGGCGCGGTGTCGGCGTGGCGAATCAGGAACAGTTCCCAGAGGCGATGGTTGCGCACATGGCGGGCGGCGTTTCGCTCGCCGCGATTTGTTAGTCGAAGCCCTGCAGGTGTGTCCGTCAGGAAGTCCTCGCGCACGGCGCGGCGCACGAGCCGGTCGAGCGATTTGCCGCTCCAGGAGCGAACTTGCATCAGGCGCTCCTTGCCGACGGCTCCTTCGCCGATGCGACCGGGTCCCGCTTCCTTCTCGGCAAGCTCCCAAACCGCGCGAAGCAGGTGCTGCATTCCGACCTCGCGCTCAAGTCGCCAACGACGAATGAGGCGCCAGAGCACGCCGCGCTCGCTCCCCACAAAGAAGCTCAACAGGAAGAGCGACGCGGCCACGAGCACGATGATGGCGCCGGCGGGCAGGTTCGCGGCGAGGGCACTCAGCGCCGAGCCGAAGAGGCCACTCGCGGCGCCGATTCCTGCCGACAGCACCAGCATCCGATTCAGTCGATGGGTCCAGCAACGGGCCGCCGCGGGTGGAATCACCAGGAGCGCGACCACGAGAATCAGGCCCACGGACTGGAGCCCGATCACCGTGGCGGCCACGATCAGACCCATCAGCACCACGTCGAGCGCGAGCACGGGGAGCCCCTGCGAGGCGGCAAAATCCTGGTCGAAGCAGAGGAGCTTCAACTCCTTGTAGAACACGGCCACGACCGCCACGATCGTGAGGGCCACGCCGCCGATCAGCACGGCATCGATCATCAGCATCGAGGCAGTCTTGCCGTAGATAAAGGAACTCAGGCCCGCCGCGTTGACCCCTTCCAGGCGGCTCGCGATGCTGAGGAGACACACGCCGAAACCGAAGAAAACACTCAGGACGATGCCGAGCGCCGTGTCGTCCTTCAGCCGCGACCAACGACGAATCAGCACCACGGTCAGCATCCCAAGGGTTCCGAAGACAGCGGCGCCGCCCAGCAACCACGGGAGCGACCGCGGGTTGCCTCCTGTGAGCGCCAGAAGGATAAAGGTCAGCACCACGCCCGGGAGCGTGGCGTGCGCCACCGCGTCCCCGAGCAGCGCCCGCTTGCGCAGCATGAGGAACGTACCCGCCAGGCCCGCGGCCCCGCCCAGCATGGCGGTGCCTATCACCACGAGTCGCGTGTTGTAGTCCTGAAGCAGGAGGACGCGCAGAGCCTCGTTCATCGTCTCGACGCCATCGCCTCAACCGCATCCGACAACAGTGTCAGGCGTCCGCCGTAGGTGCGCTGGAGATTCTCGTCGTTGAAGACCTCCCCCACCGGACCCGCCGCGATGATGCGCATGTTCAGCAGTGCCACTCGGTCGAAGTAGCTCCGCACGGTGTGCAAGTCGTGGTGGACGACAATGACGGTGCGGCCGGCCTCGCGCAGTTCCTTGAGGATCGCCACGATGGCCTGCTCGGTCTTGACGTCGACGCCGGCGAAGGGCTCGTCCATCAGATAGAGTTCCGCGTCCTGGGCCAGGGCGCGCGCCAGGAAGACGCGCTGCTGCTGGCCGCCGGAGAGCTGGCTGATCTGGCGATGGGCATAGCTATCCATGCCGACCTT
This sequence comes from bacterium, assembly GCA_016125005.1. Taxonomy (GTDB): domain Bacteria; phylum Sumerlaeota; class Sumerlaeia; order SLMS01; family SLMS01; genus WGMQ01. The sequence goes on from WGMQ01000020.1 coordinate 129,899, forward strand.
GGCGAGGGCCTCCGTGGCCGTGGCACGTTGGCGCGCACCAACGCGGCGAAACCAGCCAACCTGACGATACAGCCCCATCGTCACCACATCCAGCGCCGTCACGGGAAAGTCCCAATCCACCGATTCGCGCTGCGGCACATAGGCCACGCGATGGCGCGCCGAGGCGAGCGGCTGGCCGAAGAACTCAACCCGACCCGAGGTGCGTGGAATCAACTCCAGCACGGCCTTGATGAGCGTGCTCTTGCCAGCGCCGTTGGGTCCGATGACCGCGGTCAACGTCCCGCCGGGAATCTCGAGGTCGATGTCCCACAACACCGGACGACGCTGGTAGGCAACCGTCAGGTCCGTGACGCGCAGCGGAAGCGGGGACTCGCTCAAAGCCCGCCTCCGACGACCGTGGCGCGTGCGCGGAACCCGCCCTCGGGAGCCTTGCCGCCGAGCGCCCGGGTGATGGTCGTCACGTTGTGATCGATCATCCCCATGTAGGTCCCCTCCCACGTCCCCGAGACCCCCATCGCGTCGGAGAAAAGCTCGCCGCCGATGGCCAGTTCCGCGCCGCGGGCCTTCGCCCCTTCCTGAAGCGCGCGGACGTTCTTTTCCGAGACGCTGCTCTCGACGAAGACTGCCTTCACCTTTCGGGCGACGACCGTGTCGATCAGATCGTTGAGATCCCGCAGGCCCGCTTCCGATTCGGTGGAGATGCCCTGAATGCCGCGAACCTCCACACCGTAGGAGCGGCCGAAATAGGCGAAGGCATCGTGAGCTGTGACCAGCAGGCGGCTTTCCTCGGGAATCGTGGCAATGACCTCGTGCGCATACTCGTCTAGTTCGGCGAGCTTCGCCTGGTAGGCGGTGGTTCGAGCCGCGTAGTCGGCGGCATGGGCCTTGTCCTGCGCGGCCAGCTCCTCGCCGATCACGCCCGCCACCATACTCCACGCCTTGACGTCCATCCAAACGTGCGGGTCCGGATGCTCGCCGCCGTTCGGGTGCATGACGAAGGAAGGATCAAGGCGATCCGCCACGCCGTGCACCGGCTTGCGCGCGGAGAAACGCTTCAGCACGTCACCCATGCGCCCCTCAAGGTGGAGGCCGCTGTACAGCACCAGGTCAGCCCCAAGCAACTTCGCCAGGTCGTCGCGGGTGGGCGTATAGAGGTGCGGGTCCACGCCCGGTCCCATGAGCTGCACCACATCAACGGTCGGACCGCCGATTTCCCGGGCGACATCCGCCACCATCGCCGTGGTCGCCACCACCTTCAGCTTCTTTCCCTCCGCCGAGGCAGCGCCAAGCATGCAGCAGCAGAGCAGGACCAGCAGCGAGGGGAGGAATGAGCGAAGGCGTGTGTGAAGCATGGAGGTTCCTTTGAGTGCCAATATTCTTCGTGGGAATGAGTACGCGAGGGATTTGTAGCCAGGCAAGCCATTTTTAGCACTGGCTACTAATCCGCGATTTCTCTTCCCGACGGTACCGCGGGCAGGTATGCAATCGAACAAGCAAAACCGTCCGGAGACCCCATGCGCTTCCCAATCCTGTTCCTGATCCTTGCCACAGTCCTCACGATCGGCGGTTGCAGCCACGGTCGCAGCCCGAGCAGCAAGTTCGTCCCGCTCCCCGTCGACCAGGAGACCATCGCGGCCCGCGAGGCCGTCGAGAAGATGATGACCAGCGAGGATCTCAAGCTGTCGCGGCCGCGCGAGTATTACATCGGCCCGGGCGACGTGCTGGGCATCACGCTGGTGGGACGCCCTGATATCCTCGGCGCGGGACGCGACGGCACCGAGCGCCTCATGATCACCGTCACGGAGAATCCGATCATCACCCTGCCGCTCATCGGCGCCATTACCGTGCACGGCAAGACGTCGATCCAGCTCGAGGAGCAGCTCAAGATCGCGTATGCGCAGTTCATCTCGAATCCGGTTCCGGTGGTGGTGATCGAGAAGTACTACTACAATCAGGTGACCGTGCTCGGCTCGGTGCGCAGCCCCGGCGCCTATCCGCTCAACTTCGGTGACACCGTCGTGGATTCGATCTTCAAGGCTGGCGGGCTCACCTTCGGTCGTGAGACCGGTGGTCTGCCGCCCGCCCGGTTCCTGAAGGTCTACCGCGAAAAGGTGAACAACCGGGAACGCAACGAGATGACTCCCGATGAGTACCTGGCCAAGATCAAGGAAGGTGAGAAGATCCTTCCGCGCGAGGAGATCATCATCCCGATTGAGGAGTTCATCCTGAATGGTGACCTGCAATACAACCTGCCGCTGCATCCCAACGATATCGTCTTCGTCCCGGCGGCTGGCACGGTGATCGTCCACGGACGCATTCGCAATCCGGGTGTGGTGTTCCTCGGCCCGAGCGTGCGTACCCTGCTTCAGGTGGTGACGGAACGCGGGCGCCTGCGTTACAGCGGTGGCTCGGTGGTGGAAGTGGTGCGGAGCTATCCCGACGGTCGCCAAGAATCGTTCTTCCACAACGTGCGGCGCATCCAGCTCCGCAAGGACGAGGATTTCTACCTCCAGGACGGCGACCAGGTCTTCGTCTATACGATCCCGGGACGCGACTTCCTGGAGTTCCTCGGCAACATCTTCCGGGCATCAGCAAACACAGGCCTGAATGCGACCTATGCACCGATCTAACCGCCTCCTCCGAGCCGGGTTTCAGAAAAGCCAAGAATCAGATTGGCCAGCCCGGTGACGTGAGGTTGTGTTGACGCTCCAAAACGGCTAAAGAAGTGCCGATTCGTTGGGAAAGAGGTGCAAAAAGAATGCGGTTATTTGTACGAGGATTGTTGCTGCTGATGGTGATCGTGGGGGCCGCGCTTTCCGCGGGTTGTGCCCATGGCACGCACAGCGACCTGAAGGCCAGCGCCGCCATGCGTGGCCAAACGCTACCGGGAATCGACGTGCTGGAGCGCGACGGCTTCGAAGCTCTGAAGGGGAAGCGGGTCGGCCTCATCACGAACCACACGGGACGCACCCGTGACGGACGTTCGACCATCGATGTGCTTCACGCCAGCCCAGATGTGAATCTGGTGGCGCTCTTCAGCCCGGAGCACGGCATCCGCGGCACCGAGGACAAGAAGGTGGACTCGGCGAAGGACGAGGCCACGGGGCTTCCTGTCCACAGTCTCTATGGCAAGAACCGCAAGCCGTCCGCCGAGATGCTTGAGGGCGTTGACGTGCTCGTCTTTGACATCCAGGACATCGGGACGCGCTTTTACACCTACATCGGCACGATGGCGAAGGCGATGGAAGCCGCGAAGGAACAGGGGATCAGCTTTGTTGTGCTGGATCGCCCCAACCCGATTGGCCTGACGAAGGTCGAGGGGAAGGTCGCGGAGAAGGATTTGACCGGGGGGCTCACGGCCATCTATCCGATCCCGACTCGCCACGGGATGACAGTCGGCGAGCTGGCGCTTCTCTTCAACGATCATTTCGGCATCGGCTGCGACCTTCAGGTCATCGCGTGCGATAACTACACGCGCCGCATGTACTACGATGAGACCGGTCTGCTCTGGGTGAATCCTTCGCCGAACATGAAGACGCTCAACGGTGCCATCTGCTATCCCGGCATGGGCTCCGCCGAGGCCACGACGCAGAGCCCCGGGCGCGGCACGGATCGGCCTTTCGAGATGTACGGCGCCCCGAAGATCGACGGCGTGAAACTGGCCGCTGCCATGAATAGCCACAACATCCCGGGCGTCTATTTCGTGCCCTACGACTTTACTCCGACCGCCCAGTATCACCAGTTCAAGGACGAGCTTTGCCACGGCGTGTTCGCGGTGATCTACGACCGCGAGGCATTCCCCTCGGTGCTCGCGGGCCTACATCTGGTTCAGGAGATGTACCGCCAGATTCCGAACGACTACAAGGCGCTCGACGGGTACAAGACCCTCAGTGGCAGCAAGGAAACGTGGGCGATGCTCAACGAGCAAAACATGACGCCGGAAGCCGTGATCGCTGCCTGGCAGCCGGAACTCGATGAGTTCCTCAAGCTGCGCGAAAGCTACCTGCTATACAAGTGACCGAACCGCGCGGGGGGCGCTAGGGTTGACGCACGTCATCACCAGCTTACCGGGCAGTTCATAGAAGTACCCCGGATGCACCAGGAGGCGCTCCTCGCCGATGAGGCGGAGCGCCTCCTTTTCGTCTGAGAGGCCCGGCGGCAGACTCGCGCACACATAGACACCGCGGTCCTCGGAGGCGAGCGGGAGCCGAACCGCCGCGCGGAGCGCCTTCCGGCGCCGCGCGATCTCGGCGGCGATGGAGGAGATGACGTCCTCGGCCTCCAGCAACGACGGAAGCAGGGCCTGCTGAAGCTCCCCCGCCGCGAGAAGCGCATCGCTGAAGTGTTCGGCGGCGCGGGTGAACTCTGCCACGCGGCGAGCGTCGCCAGTTGCCGCCAGCCACGCGATTTTCCATTGGGGAAGCGCCAACATCTTCGAGACGCCGTTGAGCACGATGGCGAGCGGGAGGCCCTCGGGACGGGGGAGGCGCTCTCCATCCCCAAGCCACTCGCAGAAGACCTCGTCCATGATCAGCGCGAGGCCTCGCTCGCGGCAGAGCGTCGCCAGTCCACTGAGGTCCGCTGCCGTCGCCATGTGTCCGGTCGGATTGTGAGGCGACACAAGCACGATGGCGCGTGTGCGGGGCGTGATCTGGAAGCGGATTTCGTCGAGGTCGATCTCCCAGCCGTTGGCGCCCGTGCGAAGATGCCAGGATCGGAGGCCCACACCCGCAATCGCCGCCAAATCGTCGAAGAGTGGATAGCCGGGCTTCGGCACCAGAATCTCGTCGCCACGGTCGCAGAGAAGTCGCAGGCAGAGCAGGTAGGCGAGGCTGGTTCCCGGCGTCAGGATGATGTCACTTGGCATGATCGAAAAGGAACGACGGGCGTACCAATTGGCCACAGCCTCACGGGCGGCGAGTTGGCCGCGCGCATCCGGATGATAGCCGCGAAGCTGCGGCAAAGTGAGCGCCTCGGTCACCGCCGCGGCCAGGCGGTCCGGTGGAAAAACGATGCCGTGGTCCTGCACCGTCGCGGTGATCAGATCATCGATTCGGCCCATGCCACCGGCCTCTCGAATCGCCGCGTCAATCGGTCCCACGGTCTGGTGGCTCCAATCGCGTGCAAGGCTCCCAAGCCGCAGTTCGTTAATTTTTCGTGTCACTTTGGGAACCGGCCTTTCCTTTGCAATGTCCCAATGAAGGCGCCGACATTACGGCGTAGAAACAGGAGAAGAGTTCTTCGTCATCATGGGTCCGTTTGCACTGGCAGGTCTATCCATCCTTCAATTCGCCATCATGGCGCGGGTCGTGTTCTTCGACTCGTGGGACGAGTTCAAGCTGGCCTTCGCACTCTTCCGCCATCCGATCAGGGTGCTGAAGGAGCCGCGGGAAAGTGTTCGCGCCAGATTCGCCACGTCCAAGCTGTTCATGCTCGCCGGCTTCACCGCCGTTCTGACCCTGCTCACCTGGATGGTGGCCTCACACTTTCCTTCGCTGACGAGCTAGTCCTCGAACTGGGGACGTGCGCGGCGCTGCTTCTTCTGCGCCTGATGGGCCTTGGCCTTGAGAATCTTCTGTCGCACGCGACGTGGCATCTTGGTTTCGACTCGCGGCGGATCGCGGTGGTTGAGGCGCCGGATGCGTTCACGCAGATTGTCGAGCGCCTCGTTCTTGTTCTGAAGCTGCGAGCGCTCGCTCTGGCAAGTAACCACAAGGCCACTGGGCCGATGCGTCAGGCGCACCGCCGACTCCGTGCGATTGACGTGCTGGCCGCCCTTGCCACCGGCGCGAAACGTGTCGACGTCGCACTCGGCCAACAGTTCTTCGTTCGTGGCGGGGAGGGGAATAAGCGGACGATCCATCAACCGTTGCGCCTCGATTCCAAGAACTCGCGCACCCGCTTGCCGATGATCGACGTCATGTCGTGGCCGCTCACCTTGATAGTGCGTTCCTCGCCAGCAATCTGGTAGTTCCCCGTGGCCGGGAAAAAGTGATACTCGCGCTCGATGGACAGCGGGCGGATGAGCACGCGATAGCGCACCACCCCGTCGGGGAGTTCGGTGGCAGAGACGATTTCGAGGTCTTGATCGTGCATGGCCGCTATGTGAGCCAAAGCCGCCGCAGCTCGTCGAGGCTATACAGCGTCCCCACAGCGAGAATCAGCGAACCCCTCGCGGCGCGCAGGGCGTCGGATGATGCTGGCGACTCGACGATCTGTGTATAGCCTGCCTCCCGCGCCGCCGCGGCGAGGTCCGGTGCCTGACCGCCGCGCATACCGGGGAGTGTATAGACAACCAGCGGAATCAAGGCGGGATCCACGCCGAGTCCCGCAGCGAGCCGCGCCAGAAACTCGCGCGCATTCTTGTCACGCTGCATACCGACAAGCAGCATAGGAGTCGCTCCCGGAAAGCGCTGCCGCACCGCCACACCGATGGCCTCAGCGCTCATGGGGCAGTGGGCCCCGTCGAGCACGAGACAGCGTCCGTCCGGTCGTCGATGAATCTCGAAACGCCCGGGCCAGTTGGCCGATGCAAGTCCGTCGAGTTGAAAGCCATCCGCCGGACCGCGCCTGTATAGACGATGGACCTGCCAGGCGGCGGCCACCGCGGCCTCCAGGTTGGTGCACTGGAACTCCCCCGCCAACGGCAGCATCGCGGTGACTTCTCGACCGTCGGGAAGACGCATGACGACCTGTTGTCCAGCGTCGGACGGCTGGGCACTGAGGACCGGGTTGTGTTCTTCCGCACGAATGATCGGCGCGCCGACTTCCGTCGCGCGCTCAAGAAGCACGGGCCACACGCGATCACGGTGCGCGGGAAACTGTCGTGCAATGACCGCCGGGCGGCCCGGCTTGATGATGCCTGCCTTCTCGAAGGCGATCTTCTCCAGCGTCCCACCAAGGATCGAAACATGGTCGAGCCCGAGCGCCGTGATGACGGAGACCGCCGGGTCCACGATGTTGGTGCAGTCGAGTCGCCCGCCAAGGCCGGTCTCCCAGATGGCGACGGTCGGCAGGCCCTTTGGCTGCCGCTGGGCGAAGGCACGAAACTCTACCAGCGCCAGAGCCGTCAGTGCCTCGAAGACGGTGCGCCAGGGCTGAGGCGGTTCGAAGCCGCGACGTTGCTCCGGGCCGAGCGACTCCCAGAAGCGGTCGCACGCGGCGGCAAACTCGTCGGGGGTCCAGGGGACTCCATTAAAGCGAAACCGCTCGCCGAAGTGAACGAGATGCGGGCTGCTGTACATGACCGTCGGAAAGCCAAGGCCGCGCAGGATCGCCTCGGTCAGCGCCGCCGTTGAGCCCTTTCCCTTCGTGCCAGCGATATGGACAAAGACAAGGCCGCGCTGCGGGCTGCCGAGCGATTCCACGAAGGCGCGGAAACGATCCAAGTCGTAGCCCTCGGCCGTGTACGGCTTGGCCTGGGGCGTCTTTTCGAGATCCAGCAAGCGATCAAGGAAGGTCATGGGGGCGGCGCAACCTGTGGCGGGCGAACGGCCCAACAACGGTCGGGGTCACTCGAACTTGTCGTCGAGCATCACCGTCGGCAGGTGCCTCATGCGATACCAGCGCATCGCCAGCATGTCGATGATGCCGACCCAGAAGCGGTTGCCGAAACCGTACTTGGAAACGCCGCTGACGCGGGCGCGGTGGCTGATGGGCACCTCCACCACCTTGTAGCCGTGGATGCGGAGGATCGTCGGAAGGAAGCGGTGCAGCGCCCGGAAGGCGATCAGATTTCGGACGGCCTCGCGTCGCACGATACGGAAGGTGCAGCCGGCGTCATGGATGCCATCGTTGAGGAACGCGCCGCGGATGCCGTTGGCCAGCTTGGAGGAAATCTTCTTCCCCAGCGTGTCCTTGCGCCCGGTCCGCACGCCACAGACCGCATCGGCCTTCTCGTCCTGAAGCTTCTTGAACATCATGGGAATGTCGGAAGGCGGGTTCTGAAGGTCTGCGTCCATGGTGATGACGTAGCTGCCGCGGGCGCGCGAGTAGCCGTTGAAGATCGCGGCGCTCTGCCCTAGGTTGCGCAGATGGCGCAGGCGGCGCAGGTGAGGCTTGGTCTTCACCAACTCCGCCAGTTTCTCCGTCGAGCCGTCGGTGCTGCAATCGTCCACATAGATGATTTCAAAAGGCTTGCCAACGATGCCAAGGGCGGCCTCCAGCTCCCCGATGAGGGGCTCCAGGTTGCCGACTTCGTTGAAGCAGGGGATGACGACTGAAATCTCGGGGGTTGACTCGGACAAGACCCGCACTCCGGGCTCTGGGATGGGGAGAAGCTGCGGGGTGGCGCGGTGGAGCGTCAACGGCGGATCGCAGGGTGGGACCCCCGCTGGTGGTTGAGCGCTTCACGGTCGCGCTATCGCGGCGGTACGGGGCCGGTGGCGAAAACGAGCGGCGACGAGGCGGGAACCTGCTCCGCGGCGGGTGCGCTTGCCATGAGCGCGTTGAGCTTCGACAGCATGACGGCCAAGTCCACGCCGTGCCCCGCCGCGGCCTGTTCCAAGGTTTCCTTCGAACTGACCGAGCACGACGTGCATCCGCCGATGTGGAGCGACTTCATGACATCGGCCACACCGGGGTGTACGTTCAGTGCGTCCTGAATCGTCATGTAGCGGGTGAACCACGAACCGCCGCCCCCATCAGTGGCGGGCGCCGCACGGCGAAGCTCCGCAACTTCCTCGCGCAGCTCGGACACGGATCGCGACTGGGCCTCGATGGCGGCGCGCCAGGACTTGTGGACGTAGCGGAGATCCTCGGCCAGGACGGACGCCTTACGGTGCAGCCACAGCGTATAGCCCCCAAGGGCAAGCAGCAGGAATGTCAGGAGAGCAGTCATCGGCTTAGATCAGGCGGGATGGACGGACAGGGCAATAGGAGCAATGCCCGGGCCGGAAAGCGGAAAGCGAATCGCCTGAGCAGAAAGAAGCCCACCTTGCCGTTGCCTCCCCCGGGCCCGTGTGGCCTCTCTGGTGGCCCAGATGCTTCCCGGAGGCGCGAATGGCGCTGCAAGTTCATCAGTTGACGGTCGGTCCCCTCGAGGAGAATTGCTACTTTCTCGTGAACGAGGATCGCCGCGAAGCCATCGTCGTCGACCCTGGGGACGAAGGGGCGGTCATCCTCTCCCATATCAAGAATCTTGGCGTGCGCGTTTCCGCCATCTGGAACACGCACGCCCACTTCGACCACATTGGTGCCAACGCGGTTGTCGCCGCCCAGACCGGCGCCCCGATCCTGATCCATGCCATCGAGGCCCCGTGGCTCGAATCGGAGATGCTCTGCGGGGCCGCGTTGTTCGGGGCCCCCTTCGTGCCGTCCAAGGCGACAGGCACCTGGGCGGACGGCGATCAATTCGAGGCGCTGGGGACGCAGTGGATTGTGCGCCACGCGCCGGGGCATTCGCCGGGGTTGTGCGCGCTGATCTCCAACGACGAGAAGTTGGTCGTGGGCGGCGACCTGCTGTTCAAGGGCTCCGTTGGTCGCATGGATCTGCCGGGCGGGAGCGCGGCCGCCATGACGCAGTCACTTCGATCACTCTTCAACGATTGGTCCAAAGATGATTTCCGAGTTCTCCCCGGGCACGGTCCCGTGACAACGATCGGGCAGGAACGAAAGAGCAACTGGCTGGTGCAGGAAGCGCTGGGCCCGGGGCTCGAGGGATGAGCAGCGCTTGAGCTTCAAATCCCTCTTCCTCCCGGTCGGGCTGATCCTGGCAATCATCGTGGGAGTCACGGTCCCGCAGGCGGGAGCGTGGATCGGTGGTCTTTCCGTGGCCGATTGGCGCGTGAAGGACGTGTCGCTCTGCCTGGTGTTCCTCGTAACCGGCATGGGACTTTCACTTCGGGACTTTCATCCATCGGGGCCGCTAGTGCGCGCCATGATTGCGTGCCTGTTCATCAATCTGGTGCTGGGGCCGCTGATCGGCGTGGCGGCCGTCTCCGCGCTGCCGCTAGGCCGCGGAACCGCCGTCGGCTTGCTGACGATCTTGTGCGTGCCAACGACCCTTTCGTCGGCAATTGTGATCGTGCGCAACGTGCAGGCAAACGCGACATGGTCGCTGCTGATGACGCTGGCGCTGACACTGCTGGGAACGATGCTACTGCCGTTTTCCCTAAGCCTCACTGTGGGGGCAGCGGGCGGCGTGAATCTCGACATGGGAGCGCTCCTCATTTCCCTCGGAACGCTCGTCGGGATCCCACTGATCATCGGCATGGCGATCCGGAGCCGCACCGGCGCCCTGAAGTCAAAAATTCTCGACTACACGCCTTCGGGCTGCATCATCACGGTGGTCTATCTGACGGTCTGCTCGAACGTGGAGGCAATCCGGTCGCTGACCCCGCTTGCGCTGCTCGCCGATGTCGCGCTGGCATTCTCCGGCCACGGCATCCTGCTGGTGATCGGGTCCGTGGCGGGGAAGATGCTGCGGCTGCGCTGGGCCGATCGCCTTGCGTTGGCGATTACTTGCTCCCAGAAGACTCTGCCGCTGGCACTGACGGCCCTCGTGGCAATGGAGGCGTCCATCAGCGGCCCCGGCGAACTGGGACTTGCCGTGATCATCTGCGTGATCTTCCACCTCCAGCAAATCCTCTTCGACTCGGCGATTGCTGGCTGGCTGAAGAAGCGCTGGCAGGCGGCGGAAACTCAGTCGTGATCCAAGCTTCCCTTGGTGACGCCCAGCTTGCTTGAAGCTCGCAGCGTCCTCCACAGCTCGCTGCCGTCCGCCTCGCCACGAATCACCGGAAGATACCCTGCCATCGCCTCGGTGGCCTGCTCGGCGGTCTCGCGGACAAAATCAACACGGAAGCGGCGCACCTTCGCCTCAAAAACCAGCCGGTCGATGTAGGCCGAGGCGCTCTGTGCCGTGGCGTTGAAGACGGTGTTGCGGCAGCCAGCGTCCGCCTTGAGGTAGTGCTCGTACCCCATGCGGTCCTTCAGGGCCACCTCGTGGGACTCGCAGGGACGGCCACAGTTCGTGAAGTCGGTCCCGGTGCTGAGGAACCGGCAGAACACGCAGTGCTCCATGTGGAACATCGGCATGTACTGGTGGATGGTCACCTCGTAGTTCCCCAGCGGGTCCATCGTCAGCAGGCCCATCAACTGGTCTATGTTCAGGTCATAGCTGGGCACGAGTTGGCTGATGCCCTTTTCGAAGAGCAGGCGCGCGGTGAGGTGGTTCGATACATTGAGCGAGTAGTCGCCGAGGATCTCGAGATCCGGGGCGAGCTCCTGCGCAATGACCCAACTGGCCAGATTGCGGATGAGCAGCGCGTCGGGCTCCGCATCGAGGAGTTTGCGCACGAGCGGCGCCTCGCCGGGCTTGACGATGCGCAGCCCTGCGGGAACGAAGCGCGGCCCGCCTGCGGGGATGAGCTTTCGCGCTTCCCGATGCAGCCGGATGTCCTCAAAGTCTGTATAGATGTTCGCGATCTGACCGAAGGCGACCGCAGCCTCGACCTGCGCCAGCGAGCGGCAAAGCACGGAGAGTTCTGAGGCCGTCGGAGGGTAAGGATCGACGATGGCGGGAATCGGCATGATGTGCGCCCGCGCCGATTCGACGACCGGGCGGCCACTTCCGCGCTGACGACGTGCCTCGATTAGCTTCTCAGCGGCGCGGCGGCGCAGTTCGTTCAAGCGGCTCTTCGGCACCATCAGGTCCCCGTCGAGCTGTAAGGTCACTCCGCGCAGCTCAAACGGCGTGTTGCCGAGGCGCCCGAGTTGCTCGCGTAGCACCTCCTCGCCGAGGGGACGCTTCTCCGCGCGGTCCGCAGGCAGCGTATCCTCGACACGGACGGTCACGCCGTCCTCGTCTCGCAGCTCCAACACCAGCGGTGCGCCGACGGAGCCCGAAACCACCGCGTCCACGGGACGATGCGAGCGAATCTGATCGCCGGTCCAGGTCGCCTTCAGCTCCGCTTCCAAGGCCGGGTCGCTCGTCTTCCAGACCAGCTCCCCTTCCTTCATGCGGCGCGTGCGAACCTGGCCGCTGCCGAAGCGCAGCGTCAGCCGCACCGGCCCGGGGCCGTCGGTGAGTGGGTCCCACCCATTGATGCGAAGCCCGTCGTGCTCCATCTCGTAGACACGACCGCCCTCTTCCTCGCGGTCTGGCTGACCCGAGTCGAAAACCAATCCATCGCCCGGCTTGATGGGGCCTGTCGCCTCGACGACCACTCCCCCGCCTACGAAGTCCACAACGGTACCCACGCGCAGGCCACGCTTCTTGGGGAAGCGTCCCTCGACCACATTTTGGTGGTTCGTCTCGTGGAGGTACCCGCCCGTGAAACCGCGCGAGAAGGTCATTTCCAGCGGGCGGCGCACCGACTCGGGCATGACGAGCGGCTCGCCCGCGAGAGCCGTGTCCACGGCGGCGCGGTAGCTGCGCACGGTGGCTGCCACGTACTCGGGTGACTTGAGACGTCCCTCGATCTTGAGGCTGACGATGCCGATGTCCATCAGGTCGCCGATGTCTTCCCAGGCGGCCAAATCCTTGGGCGAAAGCAGGTACTTGAGCCCGCCGACGTCGCGCGGCTCGCCGTCGACAATCAGGTCATAGGGGAGGCGGCAAGCCTGCGCGCATTCGCCACGGTTCGCCGAACGCCCGCCGAGCGCCTCGCTCGTGAGGCACTGGCCGCTGTACGCCACGCAGATGGCTCCGTGGACGAAGACTTCGACTTCCTTGTCGGTCACGGCAGTGATCTTGCCCAGTTCGCGTCGATTCAGCTCGCGGGCAGCCACAATGCGGTCGAGTTGCAGGCCGAGGCGCTCCAGAGCCGTGATGGACTCCGCCGAGGTGACGGTCATCTGGGTCGACGCATGGACGGGCAACCCGGGCACCAACTGGTTCGCCAGCCACGCCACGCCGACGTCCTGCACAAGAATCGCGTCCACGCCCGCGTCGGAGCAGGCGATCAGCGTCTCCGCCAAATCGGTCAGTTCGTCCTCGAAGACCAGCGTGTTCAAGGTCACATAGCCACGCATCCCGCGCTCGTGAAGGCGCTGCATGACGCGGGGCAGGTCCTGGCGCCGAAAGTTCGCGGCACGCAGCCGGGCGTTGAACTCCTGCAAGCCGAAGTAAACCGCATCGGCACCGTTCTCGATGGCGGAGGTGAGCATGTCCTCCGTCCCGACGGGAGCAAGGATCTCCGGGCGGCGACGCAGGGACTTGGACGGGGCGCTGGGGGCGGTGGTTGTCATGAGTGGAAGAGGACCTCTTTCGGCAGGCGGGAGACTCCACAGGGGCTGCTCCCCCGGCAAGGAGAACCCGGCAGGATTCGGCTCGGGGCTCGGCAGGCGCGGCGGCAGTGAGACGCGACATCACCCTTGACCTCCCCCTCGCCCAATCGCTTTATTCCTCCAACGGAATAAAGCGATGCAAACAAACAAGCAGTGCTCCCAAATGATGTCCCTAACGATCCAGCGCCTCCGGGCGCTGGCAGACGAGGTCCGTGTGCGGATTCTCCTTCGCCTGAAGAAGGGGGAAAGCAACGTCACCTCGCTGGTCGAGCACCTCGGCGTGGCACAGACTTCGGTGTCGAAGCACTTGGCGGTGCTTCGTCAAGCTGGTCTGGTGACCCTTCGCCGCGAAGGCACGCAGTCGTTTTACTCGATCCGTGACGAGAGCGTTTTTCAGGTGCTCCAGATCGTGTCGGACGGTGTTCGGCGCCACCAGGAAGAGATCGCCACGGCCGTCCAGCGGTCAGGCACCTTTGAGATTTGATCGCTTGACCCACATGCCGCCGATCCTTCGGCGCTGGAGACAATCATGGCAGTAACCGAGCTTTCCCCGCGTGCGTTTCATGAGAAGTGGCAGAAGGATGGGGCCGACTGCGTTCTGCTGGATGTGCGCACCCCCGTCGAGTTCCGCGAACGACGGGCCGTGATGGCGAAGAATCTTCCCCTGGCGGAAGTGAATGCCGCCCGCATTCAGCAGGTCGCCGCGGGAAAGACTCTCTTCCTAATCTGCAAGAGTGGCGCGCGCGCCAAGCAGGCCGCGGACAAACTGGCCGCTGAAGGTGTTTCCGAGATGGTACTGGTCACCGGCGGCACGGATGCCTGGGTCGCTGATGGCCTTCCCGTGGCGCGCGATGCGGGGGTCATGTCGCTCGAGCGCCAAGTTCGCATCGCTGCCGGTGCCATCGTGACGACTTTCTGCGTGCTTTCCCTCCTGGTTCACCCCTACTTTGTGTTCGGCGCCTTGTTCGTGGGTTGCGGGTTGATCTTTGCCGGGGTCACGAACTGGTGCGGCATGGGACTGCTGCTGGCCCGGATGCCCTGGAACAAGGGCACTTCGGGGAGTTGCTCCGCCTAACCGTCGCGCCGCGACGTTCATCTTTCCGAGTTAAAGGTCTACGATGGATTGGCTGCCTGATGTGGTGATTCTGGCGCGGATTCAGTTCGCGCTCACGATCATGTTTCATTACCTCTTTCCGCCGTTGTCCATCGGTCTCGGCGCGTTGCTGGTGATGATGGAGGGGATGTATCTTTGGACGAAGAACCCTCTCTATGAGCAGATGACGAAGTTTTGGGTGAAGATCTTCGCCCTGAACTTCTCGCTGGGTGTGGCGAGCGGCATCGTGATGGAGTTCCAGTTCGGCACGAACTGGGCCACCTACTCGCGGTTCGTGGGCGACGTATTCGGGTCGGCCCTCGCCGCGGAGGGCATCTTCGCCTTCTTCCTAGAGTCGGGCTTCCTAGCCGTGCTGGTCTTCGGATGGAACCGGGTCTCGCCAAAGATGCACTTCTTCTCGACCTGCATGGTCTCGCTCGGTTCGATCTTCTCGGCCGTGTGGATCGTGGTCGCCAACAGTTGGCAGCAGACGCCCGCGGGCTATCACATCGTGGACCAAGCGGGGAATTCGCTCCCCGAACCGTTCGTCTTCAATGGCGCCGCGTCGGGCATCCAGCCGCGCGCCGAAATCACTGACTTCTGGGCGATGGTCTTCAACCCGTCCTCGGCGTGCCGCCTGCTGCACGTCATCGACGGGTCCTTCATCCTTGGCGCGTTCTTCGTGATGAGCGTCATGGGCTGGTACATCCTGAAGGGTCGTCACGTGGAGATGTCGAAGCGCTGCTTCCGCATCGCGCTGGTCTTCGCGGCGGTGACCAGCCTGTTGCAACTACCGCTTGGCCACTGGAGCGCCCACATCGTGGCGACGCACCAGCCCGCAAAGCTGGCGGCATTCGAGGGCCTATTCAAGACCACCGAGCGCGCGCCACTCTATATCATCGGCTGGCCGAAGCCGGAGGAAGAGCGCGTCATCGGCGTGCCGGTCCCGGGGATGCTCAGCTTCCTGGTCCATTTCGATATGGACAAGCCGGTGACGGGCCTCGACGCGTTTCCGAAGGAGGATCGCCCTCCCATACACCTGCCGTTCCAGATGTACCACCTCATGATCTCGCTGGGGATGTTCTTCATCGGCATCACGCTGCTTGGGTTGCTGATGCTGTGGAGGGACCGACTCTTCACGAGCCGCTGGTTGCTGTGGATCTTCGTGCTGGCCGTGCCGCTCCCCTACATCGCCAACCAAGCAGGCTGGATCGCCGCCGAGGTGGGGCGTCAGCCGTGGGTCGTGTACGGGCTGCTGCGCACGAAGGACGGCATCTCGAAGGCCGTCGGGGCCGAGGCGATCTTCATCTCCGTCGTTGGTTTCACGCTCATCTATGCGCTCCTCTTCGCGATGTTCATCTACCTGCTGGATCGCAAAATCAAGCACGGGCCCGACGATGACAGTCACGGCGATCCGCCGCACGGAGACGGCGGCCTGATGGAAGTCATCGGTGAACACAAGCACCTGACCACGCCGGAATCGGAGGCCCGCTGATGCTCGACCTCAACCTGATCTGGTTCTTTCTTCTGGGAGTCCTGTTGATCGGCTACGCGATCCTTGACGGCTTCGACCTGGGCGTCGGTGCGCTGCATCTTTTCACGAAGGGGGATCTCGAACGCCGCACGATGCTGAACGCAATCGGCCCTGTGTGGGACGGCAACGAGGTCTGGCTGGTGACGGCAGGCGGGGCACTCTTCGCGGCCTTTCCACACGCCTATGCCACCGCCTTCTCCGGCTTCTACCTTGCCTTCATGGCGCTGCTCTTTGCGCTGATCTTCCGCGCAGTCGCCATCGAGGTCCGGAGCAAGGAACCGATGCCTTGGTGGCGCCAGATGTGGGATGTTGCCTTCAGCGTCGCCAGCATCGTCGCCAGCGTTCTTTATGGCGTCGCCGTGGGGAACCTGGTGGTGGGACTGCCGATCGGCGCCGACATGGAGTACGAAGGCGGCTTCTTCAACCTCCTGACCCCGTACACAATCTGCGTGGGGCTCTTCGCACTCTCGCTCTTCATGATGCACGGCTCCATCTATCTCTATCTCAAGACGGAGGGCGAACTCCAAGAAAAGGCGAAGCGTTGGATATACAAAACCTTCGCGCTGTTCCTCTGTCTATACGTCACCACGACAGTCTATACGCTGGTGGTCTTCCCTCACATGATCGAAAACTTCAAGACATTCCCCTGGGTCTGGGTGATTGTCGCGCTGAACGTGCTCGCCATCGCCAACATCCCTCGGGCACTGCACAAGTCGCTGCCGATTCGCGCTTTCGTATCGAGCTGCTGCGTGATCGCGGCGCTCTTTTTCCTCTTCGGGATTGGTGTCTATCCGAACCTGATCGTCTCTTCGATCCGGCCCGAGTACAACCTGACCATCTACAACGCGGCGTCTTCCCAGCGGACGCTCGGGATCATGTTCGTCATCGCCCTGATGGGCATGCCTTTCGTGATTGCCTACACGGCGTCGATCTACTGGGTGTTCCGCGGCAAGGTGAAGATCGACAAGTTCTCCTACTGAGAAAAACGCCGGATAGACCGTTCGTCCGGCAGTTCAATCTTGAGTCCGGGTTCGCTCATGGGTGACCGTTTCCTCTGCGAGTTTTCTCCGAGGAGCTACCCATGAGTCCCGAAGCACCCAACAAGCCCAGCCTCCTGCTCATCGAGCGATGCCGAGTCGTCGCCGTGATGGACGACGCGGGAACCGAGCTCGAACACGCCGATATCCTGGTGGAAGGCCCCGCAATCAAGGCCGTCGGCAAGGGTCTCCGCGAGGCGATGCAGCTCCCCGCCGACATCCCGACCATCGATGGTCGCGGTCATGTGGCACTCCCCGGCTTCGTCAACGTCCACCACCATTTCTGGCAGTGCCTCACCCGCACCTTCCCCCGCGTGCAGCACGCGGAACTGTTCGACTGGCTGGTGCAGCAGTACAAGGTTTGGGAGTCGCTCGACACCGAGGAGTTGAAGGTCGGCGCCCGTGTTGCCATGTGCGAGCTGCTCCTCACGGGTTGCACCACCACGAGCGATCACCACTACCTGTTTCCGACCAAGCAACCGGTCGAGCTGATCGACGGCGACATCGCCGTGGCGCGGGAGCTGGGCATTCGCTTCCAGCCCACGCGCGGTTCGATGACGCTCGGCGAGCGGGACGGCGGCCTCCCGCCGATGACGCTCATCGAGGACGACGAGCGCGTGCTCGCCGACTACGAGCGCCTCATCGCCACCTATCACGACACGTCCCCCTACGCGATGACCCGCATTTCGCTGGCCCCCTGCGCCCCGTTCAACGTTACGGCGCGGCTGTTCCAGGAGACCGTCGAGGTTGCACGTCGCCATGGCGTGAAGATCCACACGCACCTAGCCGAGACCGACGACGAGGACACCTACTGCGCGGAGCGATTCGGCAAGCGTCCCTTCGACTTTGTTGCCGATCAGGGTTGGGAAGGGTCCGACGTCTGGTTCGCCCACTGCGTGAAGATCAACAGCGCTGAGATCGAGCGCTTTGCCCGTGGAGGCATCGGCGTGGCGCACTGTCCCTCGGCCAACGCGCGCCTCGGGTCGGGCATCGCTCCGGTGCCCGAGATGCTGCGGGCGGGCGTCGCGGTGGGACTCGGCGTCGACGGCAGCGCATCGAACGACAGCGGCGATCTGCTCGGCGAGGCGCGACTGGCGTTTCTCATGCACCGTGCCCGTTGGGGGGCGGACAGCATCACCCCGCGCGACTGCCTCTGGATGCTCACGCGGGGCGGCGCCGCGGTCCTTGGCAACGACAACATCGGCAAGCTGACCGTCGGCGCCGCTGCGGACGTGGTGCTCTTCGATGTGGAACAATTCGCCTACGCGGGCGGCCCGAGCGTCGACCCGTTGGCGGGACTCATCATGTGCGGGACTTCGCACCATGTGGCCTGGTCGATCATCAACGGCAAGGTGGTGGTGGAACGCGGTCGCGTCGTCGGCGTGGCCGAGCGCTCGCTCGTCCATCGCGCCAACCAGATCAGCACCCGCCTGGCAGAGTACGGGCTGAAGCAGCACGGACTAAACTATCGCGATCACGTCCGCTGGCCACGCAAAGCCTGATAGCAATCTATCTTTATAGATTTCTATACAGAAGAGTCCCGCGGAAGGCTTCTCTGCCTCCCGCGGGGTTTCGTTATGAAGAAGGCGGTGGTTACTCTTCTCGTGGGAGGAAGGTCCGTGCAAGGATGCCGTAGAGGTAGGCGGAGCCGACCATCAACACACCGACCACGAGGCAGGCCAGGATGCGGGCGTTGATGCTGCTGCCGGAGAGGTCGATGACGATCACACGGAGCAGCGCCAAGCCGAAGATCGCGATGGCCGTGCGGCGCCAGAGTGCACTACGCATGATGAACCCGGCCACCAACAATCCCGCAGCCACCGCGCCCCAAGCCGCCGTGACCAGGTCTCCGGGAAGTAGCGCGCCGAGGCTGAGGCTGCGAAGCAACACCGCGGTTCCACCGAACATGAGCGTCGCAATCATGAGGTTGTTGGCCTCCTCGGTGCGGAAGTAGCGAACCCGGGTCAGTGCAAGCGCCGCCACGGCCAGAATTACGCCGACGACAGATGGGACCACAGTCCCGTTGCTCGCCTGGATCAGTGCTATTCCCCCGAGCGACAGGACCAGCGCCGTGCTTCCAATCGCCAGTTCCCTATTCCGGCCGAGCATCCGCGACGCGATGTGGAAGCCGACGCCGATCATGCCAATGGCGAGCGCGGACTGGGCAACGATGCCGAAATGGCGCAGCAGCGTGAGCGCGGCGATACTCAGGGCCGCCGCCTGCAGTCCTGCCGTGAGCACGGGGGGATCCGTGCCGCGCAGCGAGGAACGCACCCAGACCGCGGTGGCGAAGAGGCTGATGAAGAGCCCCGGGACCAGATTCACCGGTGCGTCATGGAGCACCGCCACAAAGGCACCGGCAATGAAGCAGCAGATTGCCGTCCCGATCGTGGCGCCAAGTCGACCGATTGAGGGCGGTGCAGGAACGCCGATGACGCGCCCGGCTGCGTAGGCAAGAACACCCAGGCCAAGCAGCGCCACACTGGTCCAGTCGCCGCCGTTCATGAAGGCGACTCGCATCATCACGAGCGTCGCGGGGACCGCCATGACAGGCCACAGGCTATCGGCCTTGCCATCGGTGAGGCGACGGCTCGACAGGTCCGCAAGCGCCAGAACCAGAAGGGCCGTACCTGCGAGCGGAAGGGTCGTATAGACACCTGCCGCAATCGTTGAGACCGCGGCAAGAGCCACGCTGGCCGTCAGCGCCAGGAGCACCCCATAGCGCCAGTGGCGAGCCTGAGGCCTGACCAGGGCGAGCGCTGCAATCGTCGAGGCACCGATCAGCATCGGGAGCGCGCTCCCCACACGATGGGAATCTGCAACCAGCGGAATCATGACAAGCCCGGACAGTACCGTACTGACGATCGTGTCGAGGGCGGGAATATCTCCAAGGCGACCGCGGCGCAGCCAGCTCCAGAGCAGCATCGGATGGGTCAGCACCAGGAACAGCGTCGGCGCGGCCATCTCGACAAACAGCGGGAGACCAGCGCGCTGCAGGCCGATCAGGTGCCATGCTACGAACGCGCCGCACGTGCAGAGGGCTCCGAAGCCGCTGATGGCGATGTCAGCGACCTTCTCGCCCACTGCAAGGCGACTCGCCCAGAGCACGGCCAAGATACCAAGGCCGAAGGCAGCCAACACATGGAACAGCGCGTCGACATGCGGCGCCATGAAGGCGTTGATGATGAAGGCCGCGGTCGCGAGAAGAACTCCCTCGCGCCACACATTGAAACGAAGCAGCGCCATACCGCCCATCAGACCAGCGGCAAGAACGATCAGTCCCACCAACTCGGTCACGCTGTTTCCGTAGCGGAAGATGCAGGCCATCGCAACGATGGTAGCGAAGGCCGCACGGAGGTGGTCCGCAATGTTTCCAAGAGTGTTAAGTGCCGCCGATTCGCCAGCGCGCGATTTACCCAGCCAGCGGTCGAACGGAAGCGTGCTCGCCAGCAGCAGCACCGGCGTCAGGATCGTGCCCAACTCAGGAGTGGTGGTCGTGGCGATGGACTTCATCGCGCCGAAAAGGGCCAGAAGCGCGGGAACGCCAGCCAGAAAGCGGAGTCCGCGGAGGCTGTGGGCCTGACGGGCGGCCACCACGAGGACGACAGTCACCAGAGACAGCGCGAGCGCCTCGCTGGCGCCGTCGAGCCCCCACGCAATCGCCGCCACACCCAGCAGCGCACCGGTCACGGAGTGGAAGACCCCGAGATGCTCGTCACGGCCCGCAGCAGTCGCGAGGCGAAGCAGTTCGATTCCGCCGATGACGCCCAGCGCCACGTGCATGTTGAGCCAGAGGAGTCCGAAGCCACTGGCCCGTTCGAGCCAGCCAAGCAGCAGCACGCTCGCAATGAGGCCCAGCGTGTTCAGCACGTCGAAGCCGCGTCCCCAAGGGAGCAGGCCCGCGACAAAGCCTGACGGCACCGCCTCTTCCTCCATACGATCCAGTGCCCGCTCGCGCGCCAGCCACGGGCGACTCCAGCGCATGAAGGCTCCGACAAAGATGGCGTGCTGCACGGCCAAAGCAGCGAGGTACGACAGCACGGACTTCGTGTTCAGCAACCCGCCGCCCATCGTCTCAAGGAACGCCACCGCCCCGATCGCCCCATAGACCAGCGCCACGGCAACGCTCGTCAGGCGCATCCAGCCGTTACGCAGCAAGAGGACACCGCTCGCGAGGCCAAGCCCCATGATGGCAAGTAGCGCGAAGCCATTGCTTGTCTGGGCGCACATAAGCGCGGGGATCAGCGCAAGGCAGAGGCCGAACCCTGCCACGGCCTCGCTGCGCCAACGCTCCGCCAACCGGACCAGGACCCCCGCGTGGATCAACATGCCGCCGAGCGCGAACCAGGGCCAACCCAGGCCCAGATTCATTCGCCCGATGTAGTGCGACGCAAAGGAGACGAAATAGCCGAGCGCCAACGCGATTCCCAAACCGGCGCGACCCACGTTGTCATTGCGGAACCGGACGAAGGCACCCGCCACGCCAATCCCCGCCGCCAGCATGTATCCGGCTATCACACGCATGAGCGGCGACATGTTGCTCTCGAAGCGAATCGCCCCCCAGGCCGCACCCAGCATGATGAGCACGCCGCCGATGCGCAGCAACCACGTCGTGCCGATGCGCTCCTCCAATGTAGCAGGCGGTTCCTCAGCTTGGCGCTCCTGATCCCACGCGACTTCGTGGTTCGGCTTTACCACCTCTTCATCGGTGAGGAAGGGCGTGTGCTTGCGGACTTCCGCTGGTGCGATCGAAGCGACCTTCGGTTCCGCCTCGACGATCACAGGAGTCGGTGGCGGAGTTGGCGGCTCTGGCTTTTTGACGACCTCCGCGTCTTGTCCCTCGTTAAGGCGGGCCAACGCCGCCGTATAGACACCGACCTTGCGCTCAGGCGTCGGCGGGGGCTCCACGGGCGCGGGAGCAGGCGTGGCGGGCGCAGGCTCGATGGGGGCGGGAGTGGACGGAATCAGCTCCGGTTCGGGAGGTGGTTCCGGGACTGGATCGGGCGGCGGCTCCGTGTCGGCGACCGGCTCCGGGTCCGGTTCATCGGCGGTCATCCAGGGACCAAGGCTGCTCTCCACGGCGCGGAGACGAAGCTCGTGGTTTTGGATGATCTGCCAGATTGCTTCCTGAGTGACGGGTCTCATCGGGGGCTCCTAGAGGGAATTGGCTGCCGATGGGTATTCCGAGAATGGTGCCAGTCACTTGGTCATACTAAGTCATCTATAATCAGTAATATGAAGCATAGCATTCCGGAGATCGAGCGAGACTGTTTGACATTTAATGATTAAGTGTACACATTTTATGTAAATCAGCAGCGAGGACCACCGAGTGTTCCGCTTTCCGAACGAAGAGCTTCGAAACTTTGCCCGCGCCATTTCCCGACTGACGCTCGCCAACCCGTTCCTGCCGGAGCGACAGGAGCTGGAGAAAGCCGTTCTAGGGAGCGATTATCGACCGGCGGGCTCGTGGAGTGCCGGTGGAATCGCCCATAAGCCTCGGCCCAACGTTGACCTGATCCTTCCCCGGATCGAGGCGGCCCTCGCCCAGCTGCCCAAGACCCCGGGCGAGTCGCGGCTTCATCCGCGCGAACCAGGGCCCGAGACCGACGCCCTGCTGCTCCGCAACATGACGAGCTTCTATCTCTACAATAAGTACGCCTCCGACCTGGACGATCTGGTTCGTCGCCGCCAGTCGGGAGGGAATCCTACCGCCAGCTTTTATCCGCGCGTGGCGGAGGACTACTTCCACCTCCTGCAAGCCACGCCCGACACGCCCGGCATGATGAAGGAGGCGGCGCTGGAGTTCGGTCTCTTCTTTCAGGTCCGGCGTGCCTTTGCCACGATCCACGACACGATCATCGGCGACTCCCCCGCCCTTGCACAGCTCCGTGCCTCGGTGTGGCAGTCGATCTTCACCCACGACATGAGCCGCTACCTGCGCAGTCTTCACGCGCGGATGCATGAGTACACCTGCCTGATTACGGGACCGAGCGGTTCGGGGAAGGAGTTGGTGGCGCGCGCGATCGCGTTCTCGCGCTTCATTCCCTTCGATGCGCAGCGCCAAACCTTCAGCGAGGAACTCCCTTCCACTTATCTGCCGATCAACCTGCCGGCACTCTCGCCAACGCTCATCGAATCGGAACTGTTCGGGCACCTGAAGGGTTCCTTCACCGGAGCCTCGCAGGACCGACGCGGGTTCCTCGAAACCAGCACCGCGGGGAGCACCGTCTTCCTGGACGAGATCGGCGACCTGGACTCGGCGCTCCAGGTGAAGCTGCTGCGCGTACTGCAGAATCGCACGTTCCAGCGGGTCGGCGATTGGAAGCCGCGGCGCTTCGAGGGGAAGATCGTGGCCGCGACCAATCGTAACCTCGCGGACGCGATCCAGACGGGTCAGTTTCGCGAGGATCTCTACTTCCGCCTTTGCGCGGACATCATCGTGACGCCGGGCCTTCGCGAACAGATCGAGTCGCGCGCCACGGCACTCGAGTCGATTGTTCAGCACTTATCTGAGCAGATGGTTGGGGCGCGTGAGGGAACACTACTTGCCGAGGAGGCCCTCGCCTGGATCGCACGAAACCTACCTGCGGACTACGCCTGGCCAGGGAATGTGCGCGAACTGGAGCAATGCCTCCGCAACATCCTGATTCGCAAGTCCTACGATCCGCTGGAGCGCGATGCGGCCATGCCGCCAGAAGCGCGCACGCTGGCGGCGCTTGCGCGGGCCGGGCTCAGTGCCGACCAGGTGCTGACCGAGTACTGTCGCCTGGTTCACGCCACCACGGACAACTGGCAGGAATCGGCACGGCGCCTTGGGCTCGATCACCGCACGGTACGCGCCTATGTGGAAGGGAAACGCGGCTAGAGGATTTCGTCGAGTTTCGCCGGGTCCAGCAGGACGATCTCGTTGCGTTGATAGCGAATCAATTCCCGCAGCTCCAAATCCGCCAGCCCGCGCGAGACCGTGTCGCGCTTTGTGCCGATGATCGACGCCAGGTCCTGATGCGTGAGCCGCATCGTGATGTGGATGCTGGTGCCACGCTTCTCGCCATATCGTTCCGCCAACTCGCACAGCAGCCCCGCCAGCTTGCCGAGGGAGCTGCGATACAGTAGGCGGGTAAGGCGAATCTCGAGATAGCGCTGCCGCAGGCCGAGGAAGCTGGCCAGGCTAACCATGACGCGCGGGCGGCGCTCGACCAGGTCGTGGAAATAGTCGAGGCTCAGGCGATAGGCCTCGCCGGGACTCATGGCGATAGCCTCGCTGGGTGTTTCCTGGGTGCGGAACTCGTTGCGGCCCCGCAGGACCACTTCCTCGATGGGACCGAAGACGTCCTCGGGTCCGAGGATGTCTAGGATGATTTCCTTCCCGCCCTCGGTGGTGGTCCTGAGCTTCACCTGCCCCTCGGTGATGAGGTAGATGTAGCGCTCCGAGCGCCCCTTTTCGCCCAAATGCAGGACATCATTCCGGTCGAATGGCACGGGCTGCATGCTGTGATTGATCGAGTCGTAGAGGGAGTCGGTCTGGTCCTTGAAGATGCTGATACGCTTGAGCCACCAGATGCGACTGAGGCCTGCGGGAAAACTGGAGGTGGGTTGGGAGATAAAGTCCGTCACTGACCTGCCCCCGAAGAGTTGAGCAGGATTAGGTCAGTGACGGGGATCATCACAATCAATTTTGCGCCGTTCGGGCGCCGGAGACTTAGCGTTCGAACCGTAGCGAACGAAGAGTGACGGGCGCCCCCTCCAGTCCGGAGGTGAAGACAATGCCCGGCCCCTTCAGGGAGTTCAGATCGATGCGGCGCTTGCCCGCCTGGTTGCCCCAAACGGATCGTGGCTCCAGATCCTTCAGCGCGTAACGCCATGTCTGGGTTCCGCCCTTGCTGACGTCCAGCGGGAAACCGAAGGACTCGCCATCGTCGCCCCCGCTCATGTCGAAGGAAATGGCGCCGGGCGCAGCGACGCCTGCCTCGTCGAGGATGATCTGGAACTCGACGCCCTTCGGCATATCGGCTTCAAGGACAAGGAACTCGTAGCCATCGAGGTCCGTCGCGGTCGAGGTGGCGTCAGGAACGGCACTTGCCTTGGGACCGAAGAAGGTAATCCCGCATCCCCAGGACGCACCGGTGGAAACCGTTGCGACCAAGCCACCACCCTCCGCTGGCGCGAGACCAATGGATGCATCCGGCGCGTTAAAGGTGAGAAAGGGGGAGATGGGCTGGGAAGCCAAAAGGTCGATCTTTGGGGGACGATTAGGGAACTGGCCGGGTTCGAAGGTGACCTTGACGGCCGACGACGGCACCTCGGCTGGGACGCGCTTCGTTGAGGACCTGCGAAGCTCATTGATGCCTTCGTTGGCGCGACGCATCCCCGCCAACAGATCAGCATAAGGACGATGCTTGATGTCGACGAGCCCGTAGTTCGAGTTCTCTCCATCGAAGCGTCCCTGAGGGGACTGGTCGGAGAACTGGAACCAGTGCATGCCGACCACCATCGGATAGGTCAGCGTGTTGTTGACGTAGGCGGCGTAGTTGTCGCCGCGTTCCTTCTGGGTCGCCACGACTCCGCCGGCGCCCTGGGTGTTGGGATTGCCGCTGGTGTTGTCGGCACCCCGCCAGGAATACTCAGTGATCATCATGGGCTTCTTGCCGAGTAGCCAGTACCGGGCGAGCAGGAACTCATTGGCGTCGGGGCGGCTACCGTAGGTGTTGAACGACACCACGTCGCAATGGCGACCACAGGCTTCGATGACCGGGTCCGGTGCGTTTCCCGCAAAGCGAGTTCCCAGGACCAGCACACCCGGCAGTTCCGCGCGGACAGCGGCGACGGACTTCGCGTAGAAGGCGTCGGCGGCTGTCTTCAGGAAGGCGTGCCGATCAGCGGCGGCGCCGTCGGTACGGCTCGAGCGAAGAAGCGTGAAGCTAACCGCGTCCCAAGAGGGCGCGTCGACCCCCCAGACCTGTGCGAAGTCGGGCGCATTCTTGTAGCGGCCCTGCAGGAACTCCATCGCCAGCCTGCGATGAGGATGATCGGCGGGAAGTCGGAAAGCTTCCTCCAGCAGCGTGTGGCGCGGGTTGTCGTCCCAGGGGGATGCGCCGAACCATGCCATCTCGTTATCGAGGAAAACGCCGATGACACATTCCGGGTGCGCGACCTTTGACATGACCTCGCGCGTTGCCGCGCGCGCCTTGGCCTCAAAGTCGGGTAACTGTGCATCCAGCATGCGCAGCTTATCATGCGCCGCCACATAGAGGATCGGGGTTTCTTTCAGGGTGCCATCATTGACCTTGAGCGACGACCAGGCGCCAATCGTGTTGAAGCCGTTGGTGCGCAATAGCTGGCAGACGGATGCCTGCCATTTCTCGAAGGAACCACCAAAAATGGTCGGGATTGGGTCATAGTACACCGACCCTGCGGGTGCATTGAAGTCGTGGGCTTCAAGGACGGTATTCACACCCAGCGACACGAAGCGCTCCCCCGCGGGATCAGCGAACCAATGACGCCCCGCTTCGTCCTGAACGAGCGTGAATCGACCTGCATTTGCGCCCTCGGCGCATCCCAGCACGGGAAGAAGCAAAACGGCGAGCGCGCCTAGCACGCGACTCCTCGGTGCCTGCATGAGTGACCTCCGGAACATGGAAGGGGTCGGCGTGGGCTGCGTTGTTCACGAAGCCCACGCGGCCGAACGATTCGAACAGGTGCCGCCAATCAGCGCCCGACGAGTGACTGGGTTCCCGCCTCACGGGTCCGGATGATGTCCCCCCAAGAGACTGTCCCGTTGGTTGGATCGTAGATGGCCCACGTGGAGAACGGATCACCGAAGCCGCCCACGTTCACCGTATTCTTGCCGGCCCGCTTCGTATTGATGTTCTGTTCGCGGTCAGGACCGGGAGAGTACAGGAGCCACGAGTCGAAGGACTGGCCGACGCCGATGCCGCTGCCGGTGGCGCTCTGGAACAGCGTGTTGCCCGAGCCGGAGGTCACCGGACCGAAACGGGTCAGGCGGTAGTCGTATAGACGACGGAGTTGCAGCGGGTCGGAGGCGGGATTGTCGCCCCGATAGTCACCCTTGAACGCGTCCTCGGGGTAGCTGGTCATGTAGGCGATGGGGGTGGAGACGAGCGCCGCAACGGTCTTGCGGAGGTTCGCGGGAGCATAGGCGGGAGCGAGAACATTGTCGACGACCCCGGGTGGATACTTGGTGTTGTCGACGCGATAGGCTTCGAGCGCAGTGGCCAGGGAGCGCATGTCAGCCTGCGCGCGCGAGACCTTGGCGCGGACCTGGGCTTCCAGAAAATTGGGTACAGCAATGGCCGCCAGAATGGCGATGATCGCCACCACGATGAGCAGTTCGATCAGCGTGAAGGCCTTCCGGGCAATTGCGGCATTGGGATGAATCGTCATTGTCGTTTCCTCGTACTGGGTGTGCGTGCGTTGGCACGGGAGAGATTGTTCAGCTCTTGAGGCCGGTTAGCGAAATACCTTCGATGAAGGTTTTCTGTGCGAGAAAGAACAACACGATGACCGGAAGTATCATCAGTGTCGTGGCTGCCATGAGGAGGGTGATTTCGATCTCGCCGAGGCGGCTTTGGAAAGCCTGGAGCCCCAGCGTGAGCGTGAACTGGCGATCGTCCGTCAGATAAATCAACGGCGCGAGGAAGTCGTTCCAGTTGTACATGAAGCAGAAGAGCGCGACGACCACGAGGGCCGGGCGCGTCAGCGGCAGGACGATCTGCCAGAAGATGCGGGCCTCGCCGCAGCCGTCTATACGAGCCGCATCCACCAGGTCGCGGGGCACCGTGCGGAAGAATTGGCGCAGCAGGAAGATATTGTAGGCACTGGCGAAAAACGAGGGAACCCACAGCGGAAGCGTTGTGCCGATCCAATGGAGGTCGCGGAAGATGGCGTACTGCGGCACCATGAGCACGGGGAAGGGAATCATCATGGTGGCCAGCGTGATCGCAAAGAACAGGTCGCGACCGGGGAAGCGATAGTGGGCGAAGCCCCATGCCACCAGAGCGCAGCTGGTCGTGGTCCCGACCACGTTGAGCGCGCAAAGTACCAGGGAATTGACCGTGTAACGCCAGAACGGAATGGCCTCTGTCGCCGCGCGATAGTTGTCGAACCGGAAAGGATTGGGGAGCCAGACAGGAGGCATCGCCTTGGCCTGCAGCGGCTCCATCAACGAGGTCTTCAGCATCCACACGAAGGGCAGAGCGAATAGCACCGCCAGAAGGATCACGGCCACATGAACCGCGACCCGACCGATCAGTCGCTGGCGAGCCAGTGATGAGGCCGACGCCACCGGCTTGGGAGTCGAAAGCTCGAGGCTCATGACAGGTCTCCCTGGTGTACATAGCGGCGCGAGAGCAGGTGTGTGCAGAGGCTCAGGAGTGCGATCAGCAGGAACAGGATCCAGGCGAGCGCGCTTGCGTATCCCATGTTGAGGTAGGAGAAGGCCTGGTCGAACAGGTACATCGTATAGAACATCGTCGACCGCGCTGGTTCGCCCTTCGTCATAACATAAGGAAGCGCGAAGACCTGCAGGGCACCGATGCACCCCATCAGCAGGTTGAAGTAGATGACCGGCGAGATCATCGGGAGCGTCACGTGGACCATGCGCTGCCATGCGTTGGCTCCGTCGACCTCGGCGGCCTCGTATAGACCCCGCGGTACGTCCTGCAGGCTAGCCAGATAAAGAACCACCGAATTGCCGATGCCCCAAAGGCTGGTGAAAACGAGACCGTGCATCGCGTGGCGTGGATCACCGAGCCAGTCGATGGTGCCGATGCCAACCCATCGAAGCGCGCTGTTCACGATGCCGTATTCGACGTGAAGCACCTCGCGCCACAGGATCGCCAAGGCCACCAACGGGACGAGTGACGGGAGGAAAAAGACAGTCCGAAAGAAGGCGCGCGCGAAAAGCTTTGTGTTGAGCAGCAGCGCCAGCGCCAGTGCCAGCACCGTCCCAAGCGGCAGTGAAAGCGCCGCAAAATAGGCGGTGTTTCGCAGCGTCTTCCAGAAGACCTCGTCCGAGACCATGTCCTGATAGTTCTGCGCGCCGATGAACACCGGCGCGTTCAGGATCGAGTAATCGCAAAAACTAAAGTAGAACGACAGCACCAGCGGAATGGCCATGAACACCGTGAATCCAACGATCCACGGCGAGATGAACAGGAGACCATAGAAGGTGTTGCGCCGAGTCTCACCGGTCATGGCGTTCCCCATTCCTTGATACGTTCCTCGCGAACGAGTTCCCAGCGCTTGTTGACGCGGTCGAGCTTGGGCTGGATGCGCTCCCGCACGCGGCGTAGGACAGATTCGACATCGGCCGGCGGATTCGAGGAGGTCCAGATGGTCTGGACGGCCGCCGCGATCTCGTCGCGGTATTCGCTCCAGACGCCGATGCGCGGGACCGCCTTCGCGTTGGGCGACTCAGCGAGGCGACGGAAGGTGCGTATATACGGATTCGGGTGACGAGCGTAGAACTCTTCCGATACCTCGCGCAGCGGACTGAACTTCCCCTGCCCGAGACACAACTCCTCCATGTTGTCCTGGCGCTGGACGAATTTGATGAAGTCCCACGCCTCCTCCACGTGACGCGCTCCGCGTGGAATCACCAGCATGTCGCACTCGACCACGGTGCTGGGTGCATCGGGGTTGTATGTTTCCGAGGGGAACGGCGCCACGGCCCAATCCATGTTCGGGCCATACTCCTTGATGAAAGAGGACATCCAGACTCCCTGCAACTGCATGGCCACGCGCTCAGCCATGAAGGAGTTGCTGGGCGACGCAAATTGCCCCCGATAGGTGGCCTCGAAAAGCCTCAGCTTACGCTGGTCGTAGTCCTTGATATAGGACTGGAACCACGTGAAGGCGCGAATGCTCTCCGGAGTGTCGCAGAGCAATTCCTTGCCGTCCGCGCTTGCTAGATGACCTCCGAACCAGAAAGACCAAAACGGACCCCACCAGCCGGGGTCGGTGGGGATGAATCCCATCTGGATGTAGTTCCCATCCGCGTCGGTCCGCGTCAATTTGCGCGCGTATTCATCCAGTTCGGCGATCGTCTGAGGAGGGCGGTCGGGATCCAGACCAGCCTCGCGGAATAGCCGCCGATTATAGTGAAGCGCCATCGTCGCGGGAGTGCTTGGAAGCCCCCAGACGTAGCCTCGATAGCTGCATCCGTCGAGAATGGACGGGAGGTACTGGTCTGCGGTGATCCCATCGCGCTTCATGAGCGGGCCAAGCGGCGTCAGCGCCCCGCGATCCGCATAGTCCACGACCGTATGGGACCAGAAACCGGCCACGTCGGGAGGGTTTCCGCCGGCGGTCGCCAGCAGCAGCTTGCGGTCGATCTGACTCATGGAAACGAACCGGACCGTGATACGGTCCTGCGACGAGTTGTAGCGATCAACGACCCGCTGCATCGCCTCCTTCTCGAAGTTGGTCCACTTCTCCCAGTAGGTGATCTCAACGCGCTGGGACACAGCATCAGCTTCGGCCCCGGCCGAGGCGGCAGCCAGCAACATGGCGAAACCCGCCACGCCACGACGGACCCGGGCGAGCAGACGTGGCATCATTTTGCGCGGCCCTTGGCATCCGATCGTGGCGGCGCAGTGGACTGACGCACGATCAGGGGAGTATCCAGCATTACATGTCGCCCCGGCGCGTCGGGATTGGCGATTTCCTCGAGGATCAATCGACCCAACGTCTGGCCATAGAGGAGGCCGTCCTGCCGCACCGTGGTCAGCGGCGGGGAGGAGAAAGCCCCCCAGGCATCGCCGTCGAAGCCGACGATGGAGAGCTGCGACGGGACCGCCATTTCCCAGCGACGCGCACAGGCCAGTGCACCAGCCGCGATCTGGTCGGCGGCGCACACCACAGCGGTCGGGCCGGGCAGTTCCGCGGCAAGGACCCCATCCATCACTTCACTACCCGACTCGAAACCGCGCGCAAAGTCGCAGGCCCGGACCCAGGACTCGTTTACGGTCAGCTTGTTGCGCCGCATCTCATCGCGAAAGCCCTCCTCGCGTTCCTCGGCGTCTAGCCACCCCGGCGTACCACCGAGGTAGGCAATGCGCGTATGGCCGAGCGCCACGAGATGGCGCACCGCTCGGGCGACACCCTGACGGTTGTCAAAAAACGCCGAGCTGTATCGCACGTCCTTGCCACGGAGGTGGGCCGGCATCCCGGAGGCAATCACCACCGGGGCGGTCAGTGTCCGTAGCGACTCCAGATCCTCCTCCGACAGCGAATCGAAGCGCAGGACCACAGCCTGGCACTTGGTCGACAGGACCAAACGATTGACCAGACCGCGAATGCCTTCATCCGTGCGCGGCACCATGAGCAACAGGTTGTAGCCCTCGGCGGAGATGACCTGCTCGAAGCCGGCGAGGGTGTCCGAGTGGTACTCGCCACGAACGCCCATGGAGGAATCCAGCAGCATGGCGATCACATCGGAGGTACCGCGCCGCAGCGTCTGAGCCGCACTATTGGGCTGATAGCCGATCTCCTCGGCTATCTCGCGGATGCGCTTCTTGGTGGCTTCCGAGACCCCCTCGGCACCGTTCAGGGCACGCGAAACAGTCATGAGGGAGACCCCCGCCCTCTCAGCAATCGCACGCGCCGAACCGCGGGAATCGGGGGCGGGGGCGACATCGACTTTCTTGCGGGGCTGGCGTGGCACGAGGAGGTGACTCCGGCTTGAATGGCGACCGTTATTGTTAACGGCATGCGTCACGTCAAGCAGATTCGAACCGATTCGCATCAGTTCACCAATTGGCGCCAAGCCCGATAAAAGTCCGCGTAAACAGGCGGTTTATAAGGGCCTCAAAAAAAGACTCTTGACATTAGGGACGGTCCAAGCAAGAAGCACGTTATCGTTAACGCAGTTGGCCGCACCAACCACCGGAAAGAATCGCTCAGATGCATCGCTACCAGTTCCCGAAAAACTTCGTGTGGGGCACCGCCACCTCCTCCTATCAGATCGAGGGGGGTGTTGATGCAGGGGGGCGCGGAGCCTCCATCTGGGACACATTCGCCCGTATCGAGGGTAAGGTGTTCAATGGTGACGACGGAAGCGTCGCCTGTGATCACTACCACCGCTACGAGGAGGATTTCGATCTTCTTGGGAAGCTCAACATCCGGGCCTACCGGTTCTCGATCTCCTGGCCGCGCATCTATCCCGAGGGTCGCGGATGGCTGAACCAGCAGGGACTCGACTTCTATGATCGTCTCGTTGATGCACTGCTACAGCGCAACATCGTCCCCTCGGCAACACTCTACCATTGGGATCTCCCGCAGGCGTTGGAGGATCGTGGAGGGTGGCGGAACCGGGACACGGTCAAGGCCTTCGAGGAATACGCCCGTATTGTGGCCAGCCGATTGGGCGACCGGGTGAAGAACTGGTTCACGGTCAACGAGCCGTGGTGCGCCTGGTGGCTGGGGCACAAGACTGGTGTCCACGCCCCGGGCGCGCAGGAAGCGGAGAAGGTCCATCGCCAGGTCTCCCACCATCTGTTGCTGGCCCATGGCGCCGGTGTGCTTGCACTCCGGGAGGAAACATCCTCCCCGGTCCGCGTGGGCCTGGTTCACAACTGCGCGGTGGGGATTCCCTTCACCGAGAGCGACGAGGACATCGCGGAGAGCCGCGAGTATTTCCGCCGCGAGAACGCGTGGCTCCTCCAGCCGGTGCTGGCGGGCAGCTATCCGCAGGACCAGTGGGATGCCCTTGGTGCCGATGCTCCCGACATACATCCGGGAGATTTGCGGCTGATTTCCCAGCCGTGCGACTTCCTCGGCCTCAATCTCTACAATGCCCACGGATTCGTGAGGGCGGGCGAAGGAATGCGCCCCCTCGAGTCCTGGTTCCCACGGACCGACTTCGGCTGGCCCGTAACCCCTGAGTGTCTATACTGGGCGATTCGCCATGTGGTGGAAATCTGGGACGTCAACGATGTGATCGTGACGGAGAATGGCTGCGCTTACCCGGATGAAATCACTGAAGGCCTACCGCATGTCGAGGATTACGCCCGCGTTCAATACCTCCGCGAGCACCTGAAAGGCGTTCACCGCGCGATCTCGGAAGGATTGCCGGTCTCGGGGTACTATCTCTGGTCCTTCCTCGATAACTTCGAGTGGGCCGAGGGGTACTCCAAGCGCTTCGGCATGGTGCACGTGGACTTCGAAAGCCTCAAGCGAACCCCAAAGCTCAGCGCGCTTTGGTACGCCCGGCTGATTTCCCAGGGAGGGTTCTAGGCATGGTCACGCCAACGCGCCCACCTCCCACAGGAGGGCA
The DNA here is from genome assembly GCA_016125005.1 of bacterium. Classification (GTDB taxonomy): domain Bacteria; phylum Sumerlaeota; class Sumerlaeia; order SLMS01; family SLMS01; genus WGMQ01. The sequence goes on from WGMQ01000020.1 coordinate 163,087, forward strand.
TCGCCTTCAGCCCTGATACCACACGCACCCTAACCGCAACCCACCACCATCGACACACTTCCCCAACAGGAGACTTCCAATGAAAGTGCAACGCCTATCAGCTATTCTGTTTTCCATGGCTCTCGTCGGTTCTGCAACCGCCCAGTATGGTCTTCTTGAGAACTACGAAGGCACAGACCGTTACGGCAATAACGTCAACCTGAACGAGGGAGCGAACTTCACCTACGGCGGCGCGAGTGGCGGCGGCGAAGGACCCGTGGACGTGCTGGTGATGGAGGGGTCGGCTGGGTTCGGATGGGGTACCGGTGGTGCCCTGACCGACGGGTTCGGCATCCAGGCCGCTGCCACCGCTGGCGGTGGCTCAGGTGTCATCGACCTGACCCAGACCGTCAACGGCCTCACCAATACGGGCTATACCATCAAGCTGCTGAACATCGATGCGGGTGCAGCCGGATCGGACGACGGCAATGTGATCGACTTCATCGTCGAGGACGACACCGCCTCACCGGGACCGGGCCAGGAAATCTTCACGATCACAGGCCTTCAGGTGGGCACCGCCCAGACGCTGAGCTTCACGGCAGGTACCGGCGTTGCAGGGCCGAACGGCACCGCCAACCGCGCCCGCTTCAAGCAGTTCATCGTCCGCGCCTCGAACCTCGGCTCCGGCGGCAACACCAACCTGAACGTGGACAATATCGGGTTTCTCGGTAACTTGGTTCCCACCAGCCTCAACGTCGAGAACTTCGACGCCCAGACCGTCGGCGGCCTTGCGACAGGCCAGCCTGCCGGCAACGCCAACGTCTTCGGAGGCGACGTGCGCTCCTTCGTCTATGGTGGTGGCGCCATCACGGGTGCCAACATCGTGAGTGTCGGTGCGGGCGACAACGCGCTTGAGCTGGCCCTAAACGGACTTGAGGGCGGTGTGTTCTTCGATCTCGGTCCCGAGACGGGAAGCCAGGCAGACGTCTCCGCGGCCACGGGGCTTAGCTTCAAGTTCTCCGCCGACGACGCAGCCCAGCAGTTCACGGTGTTTGTCGAGACCCCCGAAGCTCGTGGCTACGGCGATCGTTCCGCCTTCACCTTCACGCCGGGCACGGCTCTCACAACCATCCAGGTGCCGTTCAGCTCACTGGTCTCCGGCGCGCAGGGCTTCTCCCCCGCTCGCGTGCAGCGCATCACCTTCGTCCCGTCCGGTGCCGATGCGGGTACCGCCGGCGTGACCTTCCGCGTCGACGACGTGAAGTTCTACTCGGGCTCTTCTGTCGCCGACTGGACCAACTTCTGATCATTCCACGGCTGATACCACCCGGAGGCGGCTTCCACCGCCTCCGGGTTTCCTTTTTGCTTTTGGAGGAAACACCTCGGGAGAGAGGGGCATCATGGTGAGAATGACGGAGCGTTTTTTCTGGATGGCGGGTATCACCCTGTTGGCGGCGTCCTCGGCGTCGGCACGCGAATGGCAACTCGTGTGGGCTGACGAGTTCAATGGGACCAGCATCGATGGATCCAAGTGGACGCATGAGGTGAACGGCGCGGGAGGTGGCAACAACGAACTCCAGTACTATACCGCGCGCTCTCAAAACTCCTTCATCCGAGACGGCAAGCTCGTCATCCGCGCGATCAAGGAAACCTACACGGGGCCCGATGGAACTCGGGGCTACACCTCGGCGCGTCTCAATTCGCGCTACAAGGGCGACTGGGTCTACGGACGAATCGAGGCCCGCCTCAAGGTCCCCGGTCGACAGGGACTCTGGCCCGCGTTCTGGATGCTCCCCTCGGACTACGAGTATGGCGGATGGGCCGCCAGCGGCGAGATCGACATCATGGAGCATCGCGGCGATCTGCCCTCCACGCTCTACTCCACGATCCATCACGGCGGGACTTGGCCCAACAACACCTACACCGGGTCCAGCATGGAAGGCCCGGACTTCACCTTGGACTTTCATGAGTTTGCCGTCGAGTGGGACCCGACCGAGATTCGTTGGTACCTCGACGGAAATCAGATCTACTCCGTCGACGCCTGGTACAGCACGTCTGCCCCCTTTCCCGCACCCTTCAACAAGCGCTTCCACGTGCTCCTCAACCTGGCGGTGGGCGGGAACTTCCTGCCGAATCCTCCCGATAATGCGACCTATTTCCCACGCGAGTACGAGATCGACTGGGTCCGTGTCTATACAGAGGTCCTAAACCCCAACGCCCAGTCCCCCTTCGGCGGCACGGTCGCCACTATCCCGGGAATTGTTGAGGCGGCTGACTTCGATCTTGGCGGTCAGGACGTGGCCTATCGCGATACCACCGTGGCCAACACGCTCGGTGCGGCGCGACTGACAGAGTCGGTGGACCTGGAAGTTTCCAGCGATTCTGGTGCCTCCTACACCGTCGGTGCGATCGAGGCCGGCGAGTGGCTGGAATACACCGTCAACGTACAGCAGGCGGGCAGCTATCTTGTCACCGCTCGTGTGGCGTCCGCGACCAGCGGTGGCGCCCTCACCGCCAAGATGACCGACGGAAGCGGGCAGGTGCGCAGCGCCTACGCGGCCTTCGCTGCCACCGGCTCGTGGACCACATGGCAATCGGTCGAGCTGGGCCGCATGGAACTCGCACCGGGAACGCACACGCTGCGTGTAGTCGCAGAGGCCTCCGGATTTAATCTTTCGACCCTGGACTTTTCGGTCCCGCCCCAAGGTCCCTACGGCGCGGGGCCCCAGATCATCCCCGGCAAGGTCGCCATGCAGGACTACGACACGGGCGGCGAGGGCGTTGCCTATCACGACAACGACGCCGCCAACATCGGAACGGGTTACCGCCCATCGGAAGGCGTCGACCTGGGCCAGTCCTTCGACATCGATGGCGCCTTCTCCATCGGGTGGTTTGAAGTCGGCGAGTGGGTCGAGTACACAGTCAGCGTGGAAAACTCTGGCACCTACGAAGTCTTCGCGCGCACCGCCTCCGAGTCCCAGAGCGGGACTCTCGGCATCCAGTTTAGTGGCCCGGGAACGCAGGACAGCAGCCTCAGCGGCACCGTGCCCGCGACGGGCGGATGGACAACGTGGCAATCCACGTCGTTGGGGACGATGTTTTTGGGCGCCGGTACGCAGGTGATGCGGCTCCAGCTCAACGCTGGCGCGGCCAATGTCAACTATCTGGACTTCGTCTATCAGGCTCCGCCCAGCCGCTCCGACATGTGGCTAATAACGGGATCTTGAGTCGAATCACACGATCCGGAACGAATCCACCATGGTGCAGCGACGCTTGCGGGTGAAGGTACGCGCGGTGGTGATTCCCTCTCCGGTTGGGCTCGCGATCGAGTAGCTGATGTAGCCTTCGCCGCCCACCGCCAAGCCCGCGATGCTGGGGCCGTTCTTGACGAAAATGCTGCAATCGCAGGCCCGTGCAAAGCGGCTCAGATTGTCGACGTTGCGCGAGTGCATGACCGCGGTGTGGCGATAGCCGTGCTCCGCTTCGAGGGAAAGGCGGATCGCCTCGTCCACGTTGCGCACACGCACGAACGGCATGAAGGGCATGAGTTGCTCTTCCTGCACCCAAAGATTCGATGCCGATGCGACCTCTCCAAAGAGCAACGGCACGTTTGCGCCAAGTCCCTTGATCCCGATCGTCTCGGCCAGCACCGACGCGTTGCGCCCCACCAGATCGCGGCTCGTGACGAAGTGTCCACCCTTCTGCGGCTGGAAGGCCTTCTGGGCCAGCGCATCCGACTCACGCTCGCTCAACCGATGACAACCGATCGCCTCCATCTCACGCATGAGCTGGTCGAACACCGAATCGACGCAGAAGACTTCCTTCTCGCCGATGCACAGGATATTGTTGTCGAAACCACCGCCGTCCACGATGGCGCGTGCGGCGCGCTTGAGGTCCGCGGTCTCGTCGACCACCACGGGCGGATTGCCCGGCCCGGCACAGATGGCCTTCTTGGGCACGTTCAGGGCAGCCTTCACGACGCCGGGGCCGCCGGTCACAAGGATCAGGCGCGTCTCCGCGTGCAGGAACATCTCGTTGGCCGATTCAAGCGTCGGCTCCACAACCGTCGTCAGCAGACAGGCAGGGGCGCCCGCCGCCATCAGCTCGCGATTCAGCGTCGCCACGGCCTCGGCAAAGACGCGCTTGCTGGCCGGGTGCGGATTGAACACCGCCGTGTTTCCGCCTGCCAGAAGGGAAATGCCATTGTTGATCAGGGTCGGCACCGGGTGGGTGCTCGGTGTCACGGCCGCCACCAGGCCGAACGGCGCCATTTCCTCGATGGTCAATCCGCGGTCACCGGACTTCGCCCAGGTGGTCAGGTCCTCGGTCCCTCGCGTGCCGTCGCAAACGGAATTGAACTTCACGACCTTGTGGTCCACGCGGCCCATCTTGGTTTCCGCAACCGTGTCGGGTGCCCACTTGGTCTTGTAGGCGTGGCCCGTGCGGCGGATCGCCGAGATCAGCTTTTCACGCTGGCCGATGGAAAACTCACGATATTCGGCGGAGGCCTTTGCACCCGCCTTGATGGCGTCCTCCATCCGCTCAAACACGCCAAGCGCCGGCGACGGCGTCGCGGGAAGAGGCGATGCCACCGCCGCCGCAGCACCCGAGCAACCGCAGGACTCGGCCTTCGGGGCGTCCCCCTCCGTGCGGAGCTTCTTCACCACCTGGTCGACAATCGATGCGAGTAGCTGCTGATCCATGAGGGTCCTCGTGGCAAGAGTGCTATCACATGAACCGGCACGCCCTACAATGGAGCAAGGGAGAATCGGCGGTTTCAATAGCAAGGCCCCCCGGATCGCCGGAGGGCCTTGCCGTTACTTCCCTGCTGTCAGGCGAGGGTTACGGGATGTAAGTGAGTCGAACCGCGTCGGTGATGACCACGGAGCCGCCAGTGGAGCCCGAGGCGTCGAGCTTCACCGATCCGGTGCCGCTGTTGAAGCTCCAGGTGCCCAGTTCCACCCACGTCAGGTTGTTCGTCTGCTGGTTCTTGTACACCGTCTGGACGCCGCCCGCCGTGGTGACGTCGTAGCGCACGGACGATGCGCGGTTGCTGCTCGCGCGATAGATGGCCTCGACCTTCCAGGTGCCGGTCCCGGGCAGGTTCAGGTTCCACGTCGCCTGGTGGCTGCCGCCCGCGTTCGCGTAGCGGTAGGAGCCACCATTGTATCCGTTCGAACTGGAGAGGAACCAGGTTCCCGTTTCCGTGTAGGTTGGCGAGCCGCTGTCGTTGTCGAAGATCAGGACCGACTGGTACGGCATGACCGAATCCTGGGCGCTGTTCACGCTGTTGTTGGCGTTGGTGTCCACCGCCTTCACGACGTAATAATAAGTGGTCCAGTTGCTGACCGTGCTGTCGACGTAGCTGGTGGTCGTCAACAGGGAGCCGTTGATCTTCGTGTAGCCGCTGCCGCTGGTCGTGGAGCGATAGACGTCGTAGCCCGCGAGATCGGGTTCGCTGTTGGCGGTCCAGGAGAGGCTCACGGTTCCCTCACCCGCGACGGCGTCAACGCCCGTGGGAGCGGCAGGTGCCGGATTGATGGGAGTGTGCTGCGCACCGTTGTGGATGTCGTCCACATAGACCTGGAAGGCGGTCGTCGGGTTGCCGGAGACGGCGGCGAAGGTGAGGGCCTCAATCACGCCCCAGGTTCCGTCGAGTGTCCCGTTGCCCGTGACCGAAGCCCAGCTCTCGTTCTTGAGGTCGAAGTACACATACTGCCATTCGGGGCTGGCAGAAATGCGGCGGGTGCTGGTGAGCTTCTCGATCGAGCCGCTGGCGGTGCCGTTGCCGCCGATGGCTCCGGCGGAGCCGGTCTCGCGGATGAACAGGCCCAGGTCCACCTCACCGGTGGTCGAGAGCACATAGAGCGAGATGCCCTGGTTGAGGTTCACGCGGGGGTTGGGGCGGTTGGTGGTGTTGTTGCTGGTGGCGCGGATGGAGCCGCTGCCGGCCGTCGTCCATGTCCACGCAAAGCGGTAGGACTGGGAGCCGAGGCTTCCATAGGTCGGGTCGAGCAGGTTGTTGGCCTGGGCCGTCGAAACGGCAGCCGAATCGGAGCCGGAAACAACGCCCGTGGTCGTGCCCGAGTAGGTGGGGTTGCGGAATCCGACCAGCGCTCCCGAGGACCAGCCTTCGAACTGCTCCACATAGCCGGTGGTGGCAAGCGGGAGGGCGCTCACCTGGCTGCTGTTGACGCTCGTGTTGGCGTTGGGCGTATTGTCCACCGAGCGCACGACGTAGTAGTAGGTCGTCAGGTTCGACACCGTGGAATCGGTGTAGGCGCTTGCGGTGAGGAGCGAGCCGTTGATCTTCGTATAGCCGCTGCCACTGGTCGTGGAGCGATAGACGTTGTAGCCAGCCAGGTCGGTTTCGCTGTTGTCGTTCCAATCGAGGGTCACGACTGCGTTGCCCGCGGTGGCGACCAGACCCGACGGAACTGCGGGAGCCGTGGTGTCCTGTGGCTGGGCGGAGACCTGCGAGGAGTTGGCCGACGTGTTAACGTTCGGCGTGTTGTCCACAGAACGCACAACGTAGTAGTACGTCGTGAAGTTGGCAGCGGTCGTGTCGCTGTACGCGCTGCTGGTCAGGAGCGAGCCGTTGATCTTCGTATAGCCACTGCCGCTCGTCGTGGAACGATACACGTTGTAGCCCGCGAGGTCCGCCTCGCTGTTGTCGCTCCAGTCGAGGTTCACAACCGCGTCACCTGCTGTGGCGACCAGACCGGAGGGAACAGCCGGAGCCGTGGTGTCCTGTGGCTGGGCGGAGACCTGCGAGGAGTTGGCCGACGTGTTCACGTTCGGCGTGTTGTCCACGGCGCGCACGACATAGTAGTACGTGGTGAAGTTGGCGGCGGTCGTATCGCTGTACGCGCTGCTGGTCAGGAGCGAGCCGTTGATCTTCGTATAGCCGCTGCCGCTCGTCGTCGAGCGATAGACGTCGTATCCGGCCAAGTCCGTTTCGCTGTTGTCGCTCCAGTTGAGGTTCACGACTGCATCGCCTGCGGTGGCTGACAGGCCGGACGGAACGGCGGGAGCCGTGGTGTCCTGCGGCTGCGCGGAGACCTGGCTGCTGCTGGTGCTCTCGTTTGGCGAGCCCGCATTGTCCACGGCCCGCACGACGTAGTAGTACGTCGTGAAGTTCGAGGCGGTGGTGTCGTTGTAGGCGCTGCCCGTCACGAGGAAGGCGTTGATCTTCGTGTAGCCGCTGCCACTCGTCGTGGAGCGATAGACGTTGTAACCCGCAAGGTCCGGCTCGCTGTTGTTGCTCCAATCGAGTGAGACAGAACCGTCACCCGCGGTTGCCACGAGACCCGTGGGAGCGGCGGGAGCCGTCACGTCGGCGGCGACGCCGAAGAAGTCGATGGTCTTCTGTCCCAGGCTGGCGCGCACGGTGGCGGAGGAGATCGTCTCGAAGGGGAACGCGAGGTGGATCAGACGATAGGCGCCGTCGTAGTAGACGGCTGCGTTGCCGCCCGAGCCGCCGCTATACGTCAGCGCGACAGTGGAGCCGTTGGAGGTGTTGATGCGGTCCGCCGTCTCGGCGCGATAGCGGGCGCCGTTGGTCGGGTTGAAGTCGAATGCCCCAACGCCGCTAAAGGGTCCCGAGCCGGGAGCCGAGATGCTGTATGTGCCCGCGCTGTCGCCCACATAGGCGGCACGGAGTTTCTGGTTATAGAAGTCCTGGTCCGCCTGTGGCTGGGTGCTGCGGCCCAGGTCCCAGCCGATCTCGGCGCCGGACAGGAACAGACGGGGGTTTGTCCCGTTCAGGTAGTTCGTGACGATGGTCTGCTCCGCGGAGCTGAAGCTTTCATCGGCGGTGGATTCCTCGCCGAGGATCCAGAACACGGCGCTGAAGTCATCGAGGTCCACTTGCCCGGCCACGACGGCCTCATTGCTGGTGCTGCTGATGCCCACGCCGGTTCCCTGAAGTGCCTTCGCGTGCTCGACGACGTAGTTGAATGCCTGGAAGGTGCGCGGGTCGAGGCGGAGAAGATCAGTGCCCGCGTTGGTGATGGTTTCCTTCGGCGTGAGCCCCTTGTCGTTCCTGTCAAAGCCGTTGACGATGAGGACGCTGCCGTAACCATCGGCAGCCGACAAGGTCTCGGTCGGGAAGGACTGGCCGCCTGCGTTCGTCGCGACCACGCGGAAGAACTTGGCGGTGCCGGGGACTAGACCCGTGATCGTGGTGCTGGTGCCTGTCACGGCAACGCCGTCGTCGAAGCCGAAGCCATTGGTGCTTGTATAGACACGATAGCCGGTGGCGGCGTCGCCAAGGTAGGTGTTGCTGCCGGAGTTCGGAGGCGCATTCCAAGAGAGGGTCGCTCCTCCGCTGCCGGTCGAGACGACACGGAAGTTGGTGGGGGTTTCCGGTGGATTGGTCAGCGTGATGGAGTCGCGGGTTTCGTAGTATTCGATGATGCCCTGGACGAGGGCCCGCGCCACTTCATAGCGGAACTTGGGCTCCGCGTAGCCTCCGGCGTCGGTGGCGTTGTCGTGGAATAGACCCTCCAGCAACACACCGGGGAGATTCGTGCCGAGGCTGCTCTGGTTGTTCTCACCGAAGTTGGTCACGTTCTTCGAACGCACCGTCCAACTCGGGAACCACTGCCCTTCGATGTGCGCGTACAGCTTGTCGTGAAGGATGTACTGAAGGGACTGGGAGGCCGCCGTGGCGGTGCTGTGGCGGAAGGTGCTGAGGCCCCGCGCAGTGCCGTCAAAGGCGTTCGTGTGCCAGGCGAAGTAGAGGGCATCCTCGACACCACCGTCCTTCCCGCTGTGCTCCCAACGGGCGTACTGGGGCCGGTCGGCCCAACCACCGGCCTCGTCGTCCGAACCCGTGTATAGATCGCCGCTATATCCGAAGCCGGTGAACTGGAGGTAGTTGACCGCCTCCTCTTCCCAGCGGGGACGGCCGCTGACTCCGCTCGTGTGGCGGGCCACGTCGCCCATGCCGCCGCCTAGGCGGATGGCGTCGGCGCTGACGTTGCTCGCGGTGCCGTCACTGCTCTTGTTCGTCAGGACGATCTTGCGCTGGCTCTCTGGGGCACCCGCCTCGAAGTACCAATTGCCCAGCAGGTTCCACGTATAGCCATCGATCTTCTGGTTCATGCGAACTTCGGAAACGCCACCGCTGTGGTGAACGAGATACTGGGCGTCGTTGGCGCGGACGCTGTATGCCGACCAGCTCGCATAGACGTTGTAGTAGCCATCAGCGGGGACGGTGACAGTCCAGGTGGCCGTCGCCGTCGGGGTACCGGAGGTGAGGCTGCCCGAGAGACGGTTCTGGCCGCTCCCCTGGTTGAAGGGGTTGATGCTGGTGCCGTCCCATGAGGCACCCGTCTTCTGCTTGAAGCCGTTCAGCGTGGAGGTGGACCAACTGCCCGTCTCCGCATAGGCCGTGTCGGCGTTGTCCACGATCACCATGTTGGTCTGAAGGTCGGACTCGCGGACGGTCTGCACCTTGGCGCCTGCGTTGCGCAGGGCCGGGAGCACGTAGAGGTTGATGAACTCGGCGCTGTCGAAGTCCTCCAGAACGCCAAAGTTTGCGCCACGCTGCACGCGCCAGCGATTGACGGCCGTGTAGTCGTCGAACCACCCGTGGGATGCGTTGATGTAGATTGTCTTGCCGCTAAGGGAGCCGGTGGGCTGGCCCGGATTGATGGTGGGAACGATCGACTTCGCGATGGGGGCCTTGCCCGAGGCGGGAAGGGTGGCACCGAGTTCGACTTCCGCAGCCGACTTGTGTGCCTCCTCCTTCGGGAGCAGTTCCTGGATATCCACAAACTTGCCCGTCGCAGGGTCCTTAGCATAGAGCAGGGTGCGGTTGTAGCCTTCCTGGGCCAGTGCTGTCAGGAACTCGGCGCCGATGCGGGCCATGCGGTACTCGTTGAAATCCTTGGACCTCAGGAACTTCGGGGGGAGATCCAGCAGGATGCGGACCTCGCGGTCGCCCTTCAGGGGGGTATCATAGGCGAACTTCACTCCGGCAATCCTGGCCCCGGCGGGGAGATTGCTGTAACCGAAGTGACGCATCGACGAATCCTTGCTGAACTCGTCACGAACCAGCAGGACGGAGCGGGTCAGGGATTCAGCCCTTTCCTCCTGGTCCGCATTGATCAGATCCGTGCGAAGGTGGTCGAACAGGTTAGCCCGGAAGGCCCGAACCTTGTCCGCCTTCTCACAGGGGATGCCTTCCGTGAAGTCGCAGGGATACGCGGATCCTGCGATGCCAACGAGTACGGTCAGCGCGGCGACGGCCGCGCTCGCTTGCCGATTAAGGCGCATGGGGGGAGACTCCTGGGGCCGCAGCGGCGGCCCGGCGTGAATTGCCCGGGATATGCGGCGAGGTCACCCCAAACGGATGACCTGTCCCCATGGGGTCGGGAGGGAACAATTCATCGGCGGAGGGAAATGGACGACACAGAAACCGAGTTGAACATGAGGGAACCCTCGCCCATCTATTCGGTCAATGGAAATGAGCCTCGCGGCAAAGTCCGTCGCCGGGAACTTCCCACCGATCATGACCAAGGGCGCGGCGAGCCCTCAGGCATCGGCCAGACACGATTCATCTCGAAGGAGCCACGCGCATCGACTCGACCGCATTTTGTGCGCTCTTGCATTGACACCAATCCAGATAATAATTATCTCATTTATTGATTTCGGGCGAAAGGAGCACCATCATGTTCGGTCATCGTCCAGTCACAGCGTTGGTTGCAGGTGCAGGACCCGTCGGACTTTTTGCGGCTTTGTCACTGGCCCAACGCGGACAGTCGGTCCGTCTCATTGATCGTGGCGTGCGGACCAATTTCGAGAGTTATGCGCTGGCACTTCACCCGCTGTCCTTGTCTTTGCTGGAGGGCATTGGGTTGGTGGACGAGGCGCTCGCACTGGGGCTTCGCGTGCCACGGGTAATGATGGAGGGCTTCGACGGTAATCCTTGGTCCGTCGAGTTGTCAGCCAGTTCCTCCCGATTCCCCTTCCTGCTGATCTTGCCGCAGGGGCGCTTCGAGGGCCTGCTGGTCCGCGCGCTGCAGAAGGAAGGGGTCGAGGTGGAGTGGAATCGGTCGCTCGCGGGATTCGATCAGTCAGGTGACCGGCTTCATTGTCAAATTGACCACTTGGGCGACCAAGCGATGGGCTATGCGGTCAGCGGCATGTCACGCATGAAGGTGGGCCGTTCCCGCATAGAGGCGTCCTACATTCTCGGCACAGATGGCATCTGGTCCACTGTGCGCCGCGAGCTTGGCATCGGATGGAAGAGGACAGCGCGCGAACGCGCCTTTGAACTCTACGAGTTTCCCGTGCGCGAATCGCGCGAGATCTTGGCACGGGTGATCCGCAAGGACCATGGGCTCATGTCCATTTGGCCTCTCCCGGGGAATCGCATCCGCATGACCTTCGAGGTGCCGGTTGGCAGCGACGGGGAGATCGGCGTGGAAGATCTTCGGGCGCGATGCCTCGAGCACGAAATTGCCATGGATATGCCGACCGAACTGTCTTGGTCGTCACGCATGGAGTTTGTGCCCGGAATGGCGGAATCCATGGGCCGTGATCGCTGCTGGCTTGCGGGCGACAGTGCCCATCGCACCCTCCCGCAAGGGGTGCAAAGCATGAACGGTGGTCTTGTTGAGGCGGCGCTTGTTGCCTCGCGAATCAGCGATGCGGCAGACGCCCATCTGCAAGCGGCGGCATTCGAGGACTATGCGGCCAGTCGTTTGGATGAGTGGGAGTTCATGCTCGGAGTCGGTGCCGCAGAAGTGGAGCAGGATCGGCGCGGATCGATCCCCGCAACAGGTCGTTTGCACCAGCAACTCATGAAAAGCTGGCGGGGTGGAGCCCCCGGCAAAGTGGCCGTCTGAAAGACAACAGTCTTACATGCACTCGACCGGACATCGGGTGCCCTGCGCCGCGAATCAGGCTCACCCTGATTCGCGGCGCATTACCTTTTACGGCTTGCGAGCAACACCAGTGCGTTGCCATGGTGAGGCCCTTCCGTGAATGTTGGTGGGACATTGGGAATTGAAGGAGTGGCTGTGGACAAGACACCTCTCTCGCCTTCAGTTAAAGAGAAACTCTCGGCACTGAATCGAGCGATATTCGTTCAGGACGGCGCAGAGGCGGCGGCCCTCTATGGCGCAGTCCTCAAGGAGAAGTCCGACTTCCAACTTCGGGGGCCGGTACAATTCGACTTGGCCCAGCTGCTGGAAAAGTCGGGTCAGCGGGAACTGGCACTGACCGCTTATGAGACAATCCTCGAAAAACAAAAAGACAACAAGGCAATCTTCCCTGCCATGAAGGCGGCTGGGATCATGGCCTTCGAACTGAAGAAGTTCGACAAATGCACGCAGTACCTCGGGGAGTTCCTGAAGAGCAAGCCGCCAACCGCGGAGCGTCAGGAGGCGGAGGAAATCCTCTCACGCCTTCCCCCCGAAGCGCAGGCCAAGCGCCGCGAAGCCGAGGGGGAGATCCAGCTCGACAAGATTCCCTCCTCATCCTGGAGCATCGGCGAAACGCCCAAGCCTGTCACTTTCGAGTTCAAGGTCGCCGCACGCAAGACACCGCAGCCGGGGAAGCCAACGCCGCCACCGCAGACAGAACCTGAGTCCATCGCGCTTGATGGCTTTGTGTCACCTGCGGGGGTGGAACAACCGCGCCCTGCCCAGCCTCGCCCGGCGACTCCGCCTCCCCGTCCGTCCCCCCTGCCATCGACAGAGCGCCCCTCGGCCATGAAGGCAATGCTGGCGGGTGGAATCCTTCCCCAGCAGCCGGACCAACTCCCGCCGACGCAGCATGGCTCAAGCCCCGCGCTCCCGACCGTACCCGAGTCGGCGCCCATGATGACTCCGCCGCCGATGGCTTCGCCTTATTATCAGGCACCGGCGGCACCCGGCTATCCGCCCGGTCCGCCGCAGGGCTGGTACCCGCCCCCCGCAGGTGTGCCGCCCAGCTATCCGCAGCCGGCGCCTCCCATGCCGCCAACAGGCTACCCTCCGCAGGGTCAGTATGGGGCGCCACCGGCCTATCCGCCGCCGGGCTATCCACCGCAGCAGGGCTACTATCCTCCCCCGCAGCAACAGATGCCCCCGCCTGGCTACCCACCGGTTGCTCCGGCGCCGACGGCCAATCCCTCGGGCGTGTTCCCCATGCCGTCGTTTGCGCCACCCGCTCCCCCGCCGGCTCCGGGAACCGAGACGCCAGAGAAGCGCTACGAACGACTCCGTGACGAACGCTTTGCCCTGCTGATTCCCGTCGGGAAGAAGATCCACTTGGAAGCGGTGGCCGATTTGGTCAGTCGCTACGAGGGGATCAGCGAGGCCTCCGCCAAGAAGAAGGTGCTCAAGGGGAAGGGCCTGCTCTACTCCGACATGAGTCTTCAGGAAGTCACGACGCTACACCCGGTTGTGAAGCTCTGTCGCCAAACGCTGGTGCTGGTCACCGTCCCCAAGTCGCTGAAGGGAACGGAAACGGCCAACGTGCTCCGGGCCGAGCGGCGTGACAAAGGGATCAAGATGACGACCGACGGGGCCGTCCGCCGCATGAGGTGGGAGGAAATCCGTCTGATCAACTGTGGCGTGATCGGCACCGAGTTGATGGCGGTCATTTCGGGCGGCGAACCGATGAGCGACTTCCGTTTCCGCGCATCCTCTTTCGACTACTCCAGCTTCTCTCAGTCCGGCGCCACCAGCTTCGAAGCGGGCATCGTGGAGTTCCTGCAACTGGTCACCACCGGCGCGCCGCAGGCCGTGCGAAGCCACATCGTCGAGGGACTGCTCCAGCGCAAGTTCACCAGCCCGCAGCCCTTTAGTGGCTGGGACGAGTGGGATTCCTACTGCGACTGGGTGTTCCTCAGTCACTTCGCGGAGAAAGTCGACATGGACGAACTGGTTGAGCTGAACCAAGTCTCGTCCAACTGGTAAGGACATTCGATGGTCTCGTACTTCTTCGAGTTGACGGCAGTGACAGGCGGATTGTTGGCGCTCGCATTGAGCATCGCATGGGGCCTGACCCGGCTCGCCATCGTGCTGGCGGAGAAGCGCCGCATCATGGCGGAGGTCAATCACCGCAGCAGTCACCGCACCCCAACGCCGCGCCTCGGGGGTGTCGGCCTCGTGGCGGGTATCCTGCTCGGTATCGGCGTTGCCACCCTGGCCGTCCTATCACCGCAAAGCTTTCCGGTCGTTGTACGACCAACGGAGAATGCGCTCTCGCCCTCCATGTTTGGCGTCATGGCGGCCTGCGTGCTGGGGGCATTTTTGCTTGGACTGTGGGATGACATCAGCAACCCACCCGCGTGGGTCAAGCTGGTGGGTCAGTTGATCCTCGCCATCGCGCCCCCCCTGCTCGGATGGCGCATGAAGCACTTCCACGTGCCCGGTATGGACGAGGTAACTGAGATCCCTGCGATGGCGGGCACGGTAGTGACCGCGTTGTGGATTCTGGCGCTGATGAACGCCGTGAACTTCATGGATGGCATCAACGGCATCGCCGGACGCTTCGGACAGATCGTGGCGGGAGCGACCTTCTTCGCCATTTTCCAGCTGCGCGGGGGCGAGGGCGTGATGGTGCTGTGCGCCTGCCTGTTCGGTGCTTGCACAGGGTTCCTCTTCTGGAATCACCCCAAGGCCCGAACCTTCATGGGTGACTGTGGCAGCCAACCCCTTGGGCTCTTCGTGGCGCTCCTCGGCGTGATGGTGGTTAACCTGCCCACGTCGTATCCGTTGCCGTTTCTGGGCTTCGTGATCATCGTCTCACCGTTCCTTTTCGATGTGGGCATCACGCTGATGAAGCGACTGCTTGAGGGGCAGAACGTCCTCAAGGCCCATCGCGAGCACCTGTACCAGCGCCATCTGGCGGCCACGGGCGAGGACCATGACAACACGCTCTTCTTCTATGAACTGCACCATCTTCCCATCGCTGTGATCGGCATCCTGTATATCTTCTATCTATACGCCCCGGCCAACGCGGCCGCGCAGACTGTGTGCCTCCTCCTGACAACCGCGATCCTTGCGCATTACGCTTGGCGTGTGCTGCGCGCCGAGGACCAGCGCCTGTTGGCGCCGACCGGATGAAAGCATCGCGCCATCTGGCTCTGCTAGTGACGATGAGCCTCGCCGTGGCAACGGCCCATGCCGACCGGATCACGCTCGCCAACGGCCATGTCGTGGAAGGCCGCATCGTGCGCGAGAACGACTCGACCATCGTGGTCGAAGCCAATGGGATGCGGCTGTCGCTGGATCGCGCATCCGTCCGCGCCATGGAGCGCACGCCCGACTGGGAGAACGCTCTTCTGGAAGCCGAGGTCTTCTTCCGCCGCCGAGAGGCACTGCGCGGTATCGAGGTTCTACGTCGCGCGAATGCCGATGGCGCCCCCCGCGAGCGCATCGGCGAATTGGTGGAGCGCTCGTGGGGAGGAATCACGGGGTCCATTCGTCAGACCGATCCGAACCGCAAGGATGCGCTGGCGAAGGCACTGGGTGGCTTGATGTCCGACGACCTGATGACCACGGCGTCCCTCATACCCGCAAGCCGCTGCTTCTTCGAGCTGGATGACTTTGATCGCGCCGCCGAGGCCATTCGCCGCGTGCCTCCCGCCCTGCTCGAAACGCCGGGACCGGAGCGCGAATGGGCTCTCGATTTCATGCGTCTATACGTCCGGCGCCTGCTGGTCCGCGGGGAGTTCGAGAAGGCCATCGGCCTCATTGAGGATATCCGGCGCCTGGCTGGGGACAGCGGTGACGCCCAGTACCCGCTGGCACATCTGGCAAGGGCCGCCGACGCCCGCAATCGCGGAGACTTTCGCGAGGCCCTCCGCATCATCGTGCATGACCTCGAACCCGTCTCGCCGCAGGTGGCCCGCAACCGCATTGTCTATACAATCAACGCGCTGGTTACGCGCGCGCGCGAAACCCGCCAGTGGCGGGATCTTCGCGATCAGCTGGAGCCGGTTCGCGCAGCCTTTCCCATGGAGTACCGACTCGCGGCCAACGAACTGATGGAATTCGAGGTGGCGGAGGCGCTCGAGCGCGGCGACCACGCGGAGGTTCTGCGACTGGTGGGCACCGTGGCCCGCGACGAGCGAAGCGAGGCCCTCGCCGCGGCGGAGCGGCAAGCCTACTACGAGTCCGAGTCCGCCCGAATCGGGGACTCGTCGCCGCTCGAATTGATGAAGCTCGGTCGCTGGTGCGCCGACCACGGCATGTATCGTGAGGCGCTCGTCGTGCTCACCAAGGCTCGCGAAAACCCTTCCGTGGCGGAGCTGGCCGACGAACTGATCTCGCTCACGCGGCAGAAGCGCGACACAACACTGCTGGAGCAGGCGAATGCGGCCTTTCGCGACGGGCGGCTGGACGAGGCGGAGGAGAAGCTGAAGGAAATCATCAAGGATCCGGGGCGCGCCAGCCTGATGGAACCCGACGCGGTCAATCTGTCCGACATGGTCAAGAAGACGCGCGCCCGCGAAAAGGAGCGCCGTCCCTACGAGGCCGAGGTACTCTACCAGCGCGCCGAACGGGCCTACTACCAACAGAAGATCGAGGAGAGCTTCAACCTGCTGGCACTGGTGCTGCGCGAGTACCCGGAAACCCCCGCCGCGCGGCGCGCGGCCCAGCTCCAGCCGGAAGTCCTCAGTGCTCTGGAGCTGGCCTTCCTTGAGGGACGTCCCGTGCCGCTGGAGAAGCTCCGCGCCGAAGTGCCCGTCGAGCGCATCCAGAAAACCGACAAACTGGCAGAGGAAATCTCCCGCCTGCTGACAGCCATCGAACCCGCCAAGCCACGCTGAATCCGGCACGGATTCGGCGTCCTATCTTTCCGTCTCAAGACCACCCACCTTCCGAGGAGGCAATCATGCAGTTCCGATTCCCGATGTTGTTGATGGCCGCGTTCCTTGCTCTCCTGAGCAACCTCGCGTCCGCCGAAATCAAGACGATGCTCTTCGAGTATCCCGAGGGCGAGACCACCTGCGAGGCCTTCGTCGCCTATGACGACGCGGTGAAGGGGCCGCGCCCCGGCGTGCTGATCGTCCACCAATGGATGGGCATCACCGACCACGAGCGCGAAATCGCCAAGAAGCTGGCGGGCATGGGCTACTTTGCCTTCTGCGCCGACATCTACGGCAAGGGAGTACGCCCGGCCGATGCGTCGGAGGCGGGCAAGCTGGCGGGTCAGTTCCGCGGAGGTGATCGCGGGGCCTATCGCCGTCGCCTAGTCGCCGCGCTCGGCGAGCTTCGCGGCAGCTTCATGGAATCGGTCGATCCGACGCGCGTGGCCGCCATCGGCTACTGCTTCGGCGGGACCGGCGTGCTGGAGCTGGCGCGGGTAAACGCCGACGTTGCGGGCGTCGCCAGTTTCCACGGTGGCCTGAGCCGTGGCGCCGGCGCCACCGAGACCGAAATCCTTCCCAAGGTCCTGGTGATGCACGGCGACGCGGATCCTTACGTGCCCGCTGCTGAGGCCGATGCCCTCAAGGAGGAACTCCGCACAGCCAAGGCC
Source organism: bacterium (assembly GCA_016125005.1). Classification (GTDB taxonomy): domain Bacteria; phylum Sumerlaeota; class Sumerlaeia; order SLMS01; family SLMS01; genus WGMQ01. The sequence goes on from WGMQ01000020.1 coordinate 180,553, forward strand.
GATTGGGAATTCATCTCCTACAGCGGCGCCGTCCACTCCTTTACGGACCGCAACGCCGATTCCGACGGCGCCCGCTACAATGCGAAAGCGGATGCGCGCAGTTGGGAACGGTTGAGCGATTTCCTCGGCGAGCTGTTCAAGCGCTGATTCTGCGCAATCTCAGCACGGCAAAACCAAGGGGGGCGGGCGAGGGCTCGCCCCCCTTTTCTCATCGTCTGGCGCCGGACAAACCCGGTTTTGCGGCGACAAGAAATCGGGTTGTCGACCCGTGGAGGTATCCAGAATCTGTGGCGACGCACCAAGGGGAAGAGAACATTGCGATCCACCCCGCCGAGAATCCGGACGGCGCTTATCATCTCGGTCGGCAACAATCTGTGCCTGACCCGGCTCCCCCGTCTGCTCAAGGAGGCCGGTATCCGCGCCGAGCTCTTCTCCGACGATCGCGGCCATGCCGTTTACTCCTCGCACGTGGCGCACTGGTACCGGGCCTCGCGTGAGGCCGACGAGCAACGGGAGCAGTTGGCGGAGCTGCTCGCCCGGGGCGCATGGGATCATATCATTCCCGGCGACGACAGGGCGCTTGAGCGACTTGCACGCGATGATCGCCCCGCAGTCAGGCACGCTCTGCCCGTCGATCTCGCCCGAATCAGCGCAAACGCCCTCTTCGACAAGGTGGAGTTCGCTCGCTGGGCGCAGAGTCATTCCCTCCCGGTTCCCCTCAGCTCGAGTCACGCAAGCGCCGACTCGGCCGCCGATTGGTGGCGGTCGACGGCTCTTCCTGAAGTCATCGTGAAGCCCGCGCGCGGTCAGGGCGGGGTGGGCATCTTCGTGCCGGCAAATGAGGGTGACTTGAGGGCTCGATGGACGGGCGACTGCCTGGTGCAGCAGTTTATCCGGGGCCGGACATTGGTCGCCGAGTGGGTGATGCGACGCGGCGAACCGCTGGCGGTGGTGCTCTCCCACAAGGTCTCGGCCCGGGGACCTTTCGGATTCTCCACGGAGCGGCGGTTTTGTGACCCTCGGCGCGCGGAGGAACTCGCCCATTCGATCGGCCGGCTCACGGGTTTCAGTGGCCTCGGAGGAGCCGATCTGATCGAGCGCCCCGATGGGACGCTGGCGATCCTGGAGATTCACTTCCGGCCTACCAGCTGCATTCATATGAGCACGGTCGGCTCGCGGGATTTCGCGGCGGCGCTGCGTGGCGAGCCGAGCAACTGCGGGCCGGTCCGTGACACGACGATCCCACTGTTTCCGGAACGCGTCGTCACGGCGCTTCAGCACGATGGATTGGTGAGCGCGCTGCTCCAGTTCTGCCGACCAACGCTGTGGAGGTGGATGTCGTGGGGTGATGCCGGCGCCATGAGGCGGCACTGGTGGAAGCTCTGGCGGGTCATGGGAGAGACGAGACGAAAGCGGGGACGCTCCATCGACGCGGCTTGACCCACGTTGCGAGGAAAGTTTTCATCGTCCACGAACTACTCTACCGACCCCGTTAAGTGAGAAGCTCCCATGAGTGACGCGCAGCAGATTCGACACAAGGCGACCAACCTGCCTGGATGGAGACCAAGGGGGGCGGCCAAGCTTGGGCTGCTGCTCCTGTTGGCCTCCGGCGCCACGGCCGCACCTGTCTATACACCTCTGCTGTCGCTTGGCAACGACGTTGAATGCGAGAAGTGCCAGGGTTACCTGCTGCCGGGCGCCGTCGTACCCCGCGAGGACTACCGCTACGCGATCCATTCCGACCTGCCGGAAATCTTCAAGACGGACGGGGTGCTCTACGCCACTTTCCCAGTCCTGCCGCCCTTCGACACGGCAAAAGACGGCCCGCTTGCCGAAGAAATGCGGACTCAGGTCAACCATGGCTTCACCGCGATCGATGACTCGTTCGAGGTCTTCCTCTACCACATGAGCGAGTTGGAGAATAAGTCGCATCCCCGACGCCTGGTGGTGCTGGCGATGAACAAGGCGACCGAGCCGGTGCAGCTGTCGCCCCTGGTGGCGATCGAGGCGAAAGGAAAGATGGGGACGAACGATGGCCCGGAAACTCGACTGGCCAGGCGAGTCTTCACGGGTGATTTCGAGACCCGCGATTCAGTAACCATCGAGCCGGGCAAGGCAGGCGTCCTGGCCGTGAGCCCCATCGTCGCTGCGGCGCAGGACGGGCCCGATTCCACGACGTCCAGCTTCGTGAATGGCATCGTCAGAGGTATCGTTGAGTCGCCGGGCAAGACCGCGTTGGACGTGGCGGTCGTGGCGATCCCCGCGGACACGCCAATCGGTGAGTATGGCGCCGCCGCGGAACGTCTCCTCTCGATTGGAGCCAAGTCGGGCGAGACCGCGATGGACCTGCGGATAGCTCCGCCCGACTGCCACCTGCGCCGCGTCGTGGGCGTGTACCGGAACTTCAACTGGAAGGGCGGTGCAGTGATCGACGTGACGGCGCTTCCCGGAGACAACCTGGCGTTCCAGATGGCGCTGCCCGCAGCACAGGCGAAAGGCTGCGAAGCGGGTCGGCAAACTCAGGACATGCTGCTACACCCGCCCTACGTCCGCCCCGAGACGATCGGCAACTATACCATCGAGTATCACGTGGATCTCGATCTTCACAATCCGAGCACGGAAACTGTTCCGGTGGACGTGCGGTTCGGCAAGCCGGACGCATCGGTCGGTCTGGTGTGGACTGCCGCCGTTGGCGAGGTTGGCGCGGTGGCAGAACCGGGACCGGTTCGCTCGGGCTGGGCAGGCGCGTGGGCCAAGGGCGATCTCCCCGACGACACGCTTTCGTTCCTGGAGAGCCCGCTGCTCCTGACTGCCGGTGAATCACGTCGCGTGCGCCTACATTTCCATGTAGTAGGCACGTCGTCGCTCCCCTTCCAACTCCACGTCATTCGCGAAAAGGCAACGCCCGTCCAATGAGTCACACACCGATCGACCAATTGCAGGCCATCATCAACCGCTCGTGGGAGCAGCGTTCATCCGGCCTTCCCACGGAGACACGGTCCGCCGTTGAGGAAGTGCTGCAACTTCTCACGGACGGGGTATTGCGGTCCGCCGCCCCGACTGGCGATGGCAAGTGGGTGACCCATGAGTGGGTCAAGAAAGCGATCCTCCTGCACTTTGCCCAGACCAGTAGCCGCGTGATGCGCGCCGGCGAACTGAGCTTTTACGACAAGGTGGAAACCCGTCGCGACTGGGAGGAGAGCGGCGTGCGCGTCGTTCCGCCCGCCACCGTGCGCCACGGCGCCCATGTGGCACGGGGAGCGATCCTGATGCCCTGCTACGTCAACATCGGTGCCTTTGTCGGGAGCGGCACCATGATCGACACCTGGTCCACCGTGGGAAGCTGCGCGCAGGTCGGCGCCAACTGCCACATCAGCGGCGGTGTTGGCATCGGCGGGGTGCTGGAACCGCTTCAGGCATCACCGGTCATCATCGAGGACAATTGCTTCATCGGCGCCCGCAGCGAAGTGGCCGAGGGTGTCTTCGTCGGCGAAGGCGCCGTGCTCGCCATGGGCTCCTACGTCAGCCAATCCACCAAGATCTACGACGCGGTGAACGGCGGCGCCATCACGCGCGGACGCATTCCGCCCCGCGCGGTGGTGGTCCCGGGGGCTCTGCCCAGCCCCGACGGCACCCATTCCACCTACGCGCTCATCATCAAGAAGTATCGCGACGACCGCACCGACGCCAAGACGGCACTTAACGACATCCTACGCTGAGGGCATTCCCATGAAGCTGCTGCTGACGGCTTTGCTCCTGATGGCTCCGATGATGACCGCTGCTCAGGAACCCACTTTCCACGAACGCTTTGGCCGCGGCATCAATCTTGGCAATGCCCTCGAAGCGCCCAACGAAGGCGACTGGGGCGTGAAGCTTGAGGAGGGTTACTTCCCCATCATCGCCAAGGCCGGTTTCAAGCACGTTCGCGTGCCTATCCGCTGGTCCAACCACGCCGGTGAGGAGTCGCCCTACACCATCGATCCGGCGTTCTTCGCCCGCGTCGACTGGGTGATCGACCAGGCGCGCGCCAACGGTCTTTCCGTGATCATCAACATGCACCACTACGACGGTATCATGAAAGATCCGGCAGCCCATCGGACCCGCTTCGTCGGGCTTTGGAGCCAGATCGCCCCCCACTATCAAACCCAGCCGGACTCCGTGGCCTTCGAGCTACTCAACGAGCCACATGACAATCTCGACGCCGAGGCTTGGAACAGCATCCTCGCGGAGACTCTCACGGTCATCCGCACCAGCAACCCAACCCGCACCGTCGTGGTCGGCCCGGCGGGATGGAACAATTATCAGCAGCTTCCAAAGCTCAAGCTCCCCGAGGGCTCCAGCAATCTGGTCGCGACGTTCCACTATTACGACCCGTTCCACTTCACCCACCAGGGAGCAGAGTGGGTCGGTCCAGCGGCAAAGGGATGGCTGGGTTCTGAATGGAAAAGGACCGAGGCCGAGCAAGCGGCAGTAAGGAGCGCGTTCGACGCGGCTCAAACATGGGCCGCGAAGGAAGGCGTCGAACTCTACCTCGGCGAGTTTGGCGCGTATAGCAAGGCGGACGAGGCATCCCGCGTTCGCTGGACTTCGTTCATCGCAGAGGAAGCGGACAAGCGGAAGATTTCCTCCGCCTATTGGGAGTTCTGCGCGGGGTTCGGCGCCTACGATCCCACCGCCAAGGCCTGGCGCGTGCCGCTGCTGGAAGCGCTGATCCCACCGAAGGCCGAGTAGACAGCCAACACCACCGTCGAAATGACAAGGCCCCGCGAAGAGTCGATCTCTCCGCGGGGCTTTGTCTAGACAGTGCAGTCCGGATCAAGCCGTGGGCTTGCCGTCCTTCTCCTTGGTTTCCTTCTTCACGGGACGGATGTGCAGCTCGCGGAGCTGGGCCTCCGTCACGTCGCCGGGGGCGCCGGTCATCAGGCAGGTGCCCTGCTGCGTCTTCGGGAAGGCGATGACGTCGCGGATCGAATCGACCTCCAGAATCGACATGAGGCAGCGGTCGAAGCCGAAAGCGATGCCGCCGTGGGGCGGGGCGCCGAACTGGAGCGCGTCGAGGAGGAAGCCGAACTTGCTGCGGGCCTCCTCGTCATTGATGCCGATCGCCTTGAAGATGCGTGCCTGCACATCGCTGCGGTAGATACGGATCGAGCCACCGGCCACTTCCTCGCCGTTGAGGGCCAGGTCGTAGGCCAGCGCGCGAACGCTGCCCGGATCGGACTCGATACGCTCGATGTCCTCGGGGTGCGGCGACGTGAAGGGGTGGTGGGCCGGCTCGAAGCGCTTCTCGTCCTCGTTGTACTCGAAGAGCGGGAAGTCAACGACCCAGAGGAACTCCAGACGCGTGCGGTCGATCAGGTTGTGGTCCTTCGCGATCATGAGACGGAGACGACCCGCCATGTCGCAGGCCTTGCGCAGCTTCTTGTCGGCGATCATGAAGAGGATGTCGCCCGGCTCCATGCCGCACGACTTCGCGATCTCGCGACGAACTTCCTCGGTGAAGAACTTGGAGATCGAGGACTCCAGGTCACCGTCGGCCTGACAACGGAAGAACGCGGCGCCCTTCGAGCCGGTCTCGCGCTGCACCTTCTTCTGGAAGTCGCCATCGAGACGGAGCGCCGTGTTGCTGTATAGATCAGCGCCGCCCTTGTGGACGATGCCGACCACGGCGCCGCCCTCGTTGAGGATCTGGTTGAAGATCGAGAACTCGGTGCGGCCCTTCATGACGCCCGTCAGGTCGTTCAGCTCCATGCCGAAGCGCAGGTCGGGCTTGTCGCTGCCGAAGCGGCGAATCGCATCCGCATAGCTGATGCGCGGGAACGGCGTCGGGACGTCGATGCCGAGCGTGGCCTTCCACATGGCGGCCGCCAGGCCCTCCATGTTGCGGATCACGTCGTCCACGCCGACGAAGCTCATCTCGATGTCCACCTGGGTGAACTCGGGCTGGCGGTTGGCGCGCAGGTCCTCGTCGCGGAAGCAACGGGCGATCTGGAAGTAACGGTCAAAGCCCGCCACCATCAGGATCTGCTTGAAGAGCTGGGGCGACTGCGGAAGCGCGTAGTGCTGCCCCGCGTTGAGGCGCGACGGCACCAGGAAGTCGCGGGCGCCTTCCGGCGTCGGCTTGCCTAGGATCGGCGTCTCGAACTCGATGAAGCCGTTGTCCGAAAGATAGTCGCGCGTCGCCTTGTACAGCTTGTTGCGGATCAGGAAGTTGCGCTGCAACTCGGGCCGACGCAGGTCCAGGTAGCGATAGGTGAGACGCAGCTCCTCGGCCGTCTTCAGGTTCTCGTCGTTGATGCGGAAGGGAAGCGTCGGGCAGGTGTTGAGGATCTTGACCTCGCGCGCCTCCAGCTCCACCTCGCCGGTCTTCATCTTTGGGTTCGTGGCGCCCTCGGGACGGGGCATGACAAGACCGCGCACCGCGATCACATACTCGTCGCGGATTTGGTGCGTGCGGGAGACCAGGTGGGTTTCCGTCACGACGAGACCCTTCGCGGCCAGCGCCGCCGCCTGGGCCTTGATGTCGGCCTCGGTCACAGGAGCGGCGGTCTGCGCGAGGAAACGCGCCTTGTAATCGCCGGACTCGCGCGGCGTGCCGTTGTCGGGGAAGAGGTTGACGTCGCCCTTGGTCACGGCGGTCAGGCGGAACGCCTCGCTGTCGAGCCCCTGCAAGGTGGCCACCAGCGCCTTGGCGTCGCCCGTATAGTTCAGGGCCACGTCGATGCCGATCTTGGTGTCATTGACGAGCGAGTCGGGATTGATGCGGACCTGCATGAGGCCCTCGCGGTCGCGCAGGTCGATGAAGACGAGCCCGCCGTGATCGCGACGGCGGTGAACCCAGCCCTTGAGAATGATTTCCTGGCCGACGTGCGAAGAGCGCACGTCACCGCAGTAACTGCTCCGCGGCGTGAATTCGAGTGTCTGGCTGACGGTCATGGGTTCCTGCCTGCTCATCGATCTGCCCCACCGGCTGCGCGGGCGGGGGGAAGGTTCTTTGCGCACACAGCCTGCCCGGCGCAAGGCCGACCTAGGGAAAATGCCGGAGCCTCAACCGGTCCCCCTTGGCGCGCCAAGTCTCACCGGTTGAGGCGCGAGCGGCTCCCTGCCGGGACATGCGTTCCCGTTCTAGGTTGCGCCCCGTCTCTTGGTTGAGATGATACCTTTTGGAAAGCCTGGTGACAGTCTCCCGTTGTAGGTTGCGCCCCGTCTCTTGGTTGAGATGATTTCCTTTACCTGCCGACGGTGAGCATGCTCGTTGTAGGTTGCGCCCCGTCTCTTGGTTGAGATGATAGGAAGTCGCCAATGCCATGGGGCTCGACCGTTGTAGGTTGCGCCCCGTCTCTTGGTTGAGATGATATCGACACCCCGCCCAACTCGCACGACCACGTTGTAGGTTGCGCCCCGTCTCTTGGTTGAGATGATAGTCGCACGCAAACGGACTCCTGCCAAGAAGTTGTAGGTTGCGCCCCGTCTCTTGGTTGAGATGATCCGCGGTATCGCGTCCGTCTTCGCCGCCTTCTGTAGGTTGGGCC